>JANQFB010000303.1 GCA_028278085.1 Chitinophagales bacterium | reverse complement strand
CCCAGAAGATCCCTTCGGAGGTGCTGGCATCACCAATGGTGCAAAAGGTTACTTCATTACCCTTCCTGGAAAACTGTTGTTCGCCTTTTAGCTGTTCATGCTCCCGGTAAACCTGCGAAGCCATGGCTAAGCCTAGCGCCCGGGCCATCTGGCTGGCGGTTGGTGAGGTATCGGCGGAAGAGTTTTTCTGGCTGACCAGGTCTTTCCAGCTTCCGTCCTCGTTGAGGCTCGGGGTGGCAAAATGGCAATTCATTTGCCGCCCGCCGGAAAAGGGTTCGGCCTCCAGGTCCGTATCAGCATATAACTGGGCGAAAAATTGCTGGATATTTGCCAATCCGGTGGCGAACATAAAAGTCTGATCCCGGTAATAGCCTGACCGGAAATCTCCGTCCTTAAAACATTTGGCCATGGCCAGTTGAGGCAACTCTTTGCCATCTCCGAATATGCCGAATTTCGCTTTTCCCGTTAGCACTTCCTTTCTTCCCAACAAGCTGGCTTCCCTGCTTTCACAGGCCAACCGGTAATCTTTTAGCACCACTTCCTTAAAATCTTTAAAGGATAAATCAGCGCTTGCTTTCGGGCTATCTTTTTGTTCCTTCGACATAGGCGTAATTTTGTGGATCAAATTTACAAAATTTGCCCTAAATAAGGGCCAGGGAGCTGGTCAATTTGGCATAGATTTTGGGAATATTTCTAATTGTTAACGAAAAGTTAATGATCCCAAAAACCTTGATCGAATCGAAATGATTTGTTAATTTAGCAATTATTAGTATAACTAGAATTTAGCCATATAAATACAAGCTATCATGAAAAGGATGATATCCAGTTTATTTGTTGCAGCGGCTGTATGTTTTACCGCAATGGCCCAGGAAGACGCGGAAAAGAAGGAGAACGTCAATGCTCCGGTATTTGAATTCGATGCCAAGGTACATGATTTCGGTGAAGTTCCCGAAGGACCCAAATATGAGCATGTATTCAATTTCACCAATAATGGTAAGGAACCCCTGATCATTTCCAATGTCAGGGCATCTTGTGGCTGTACCACGCCATCATGGCCCAGGGAACCCGTATTACCGGGGGCATCTTCAAGTATCAAGGCCATTTACAATTCCAAGGGACGTCCGGGCAAATTCAATAAGTCCATTACCATCACTTCTAATGCTTCGACCCCAACCACGGTGGTCTACATTAAAGGGACGGTCAAGAAAGAAGAGCCTGTCGGAATGCCGGAGAAGAAACCGTCGCTGCTGTCGGATCCTGCCAACAATTGATGCGGGAAAGGCTGTTACCCGGATCACCGGCTTAAAATATTCGTAAAAAACGTTGTGCGCTTATTTCACAACGTTTTTTTATTTTTGTCTTATGCCTTCCATCTCCCAGAAAGGGCACAAGATGCCCCCCTCCCCTATCAGGAAACTCGTTCCTTTCGCCGAACAGGCTGTGAAGCAAGGGAAAAAGATCTTCTATTTAAATATCGGCCAGCCGGATATCGCTACCCCGGAAATAGCGCTGGAAACCCTCCGGGCAGCCGATCTTAAAGTGATCGAATACAGCCATTCGGCAGGCTTTGAGAGTTATCGCCGGAAGCTGGCGGGTTATTACCAGTCGAACGGTATCCAGGTTGGTCATGAAAATATGATCATTACCACGGGCGGTTCAGAAGCGATCCTGTTCGGGCTGATGTCGTGCCTGGATGAGGGCGACGAGGTGATCATTCCTGAACCTTTTTATGCCAATTATAATGGTTTTGCCATTGCCGCCGGGCTTACGATCAGACCGGTAACAGCCAATATCGACAATGGTTTTGCCTTGCCGCCAATAGAGGATTTTGAAAAGCTTATTACGCCAAAGACCAAAGCAATCATCATCTGCAATCCCAATAATCCCACCGGCTACCTGTACGAGGAATCGGAATTGCAGGCCCTGAGAAGCCTGGTTTTGAAGCACGACCTATTCCTGTTTGCAGATGAAGTATACCGGGAATTCTGTTATGACGGGCATCGGCATCATTCAGTGCTCAATTTGGAGGGATTGGAAGAACATGCGGTAGTGGTGGATTCCGTTTCCAAACGGTATAGCGAATGTGGCGTCCGGATCGGTGCACTGGTTACGCGGAACCAGGAAGTGTTGAATACCGTCCTGAAATTCGCACAGGCCAGGCTGAGCCCTCCTACCCTGGGGCAGATCGTTGCGGAAGCCTCCATTGATGTGGATGACAGCTATTTTAAAGGCGTTAAGGCCGAGTATATTTCCAGGAGAGATATGCTGGTTCAGGGGCTCAATGCCATCGATGGTGTCTTTTGCCCAAACCCCGGAGGTGCATTTTATACGATTGCCAGGCTTCCCATCGATGATGCGGACCGTTTTAGCCAGTGGATGCTAGAATCCTTTTCTCATAACGATCAATCGGTTATGATGGCTCCGGCATCGGGATTTTATGCTAGCCCGGGATTGGGGAAAAATGAGGTCCGGATCGCCTATGTCCTGAACAAGGATGATCTGCAACAAGCCCTGGTATGCCTGGAAGAAGGATTGAAAGCCTATCCCGGAAGAACCGAGGCTCCCGTGGTTACCACTTCCGAAAACGGTACTCTTTGAAGCTGTTGATGAGCCAACGCCTGATCGATCTTCTCACCCTTTCACGGAATTTGCTCTTCAAGATAATCATCATTTTCCTCTCGGGATGGATGCCTTTGCTACTTTGGTCACAGCCTGTCAACCTGGTTCCCAACCCCGGTTTCGAAGACTACCGGACCTGCCCCACGGGAATGCAGCAGATCTACAGGGCGATTCACTGGACTTCCCCTACCGCCGGCACACCGGATTATTATCATGCCTGTTTTGTGCCGATCAGGGGCTTATTGGTTGATGTGCCTGATAATAAAATGGGTTATCAAACGGCTCATACGGGAGAAGCTTATGCCGGTATTATTGTCATCAATGATCCTGAACCGCTCATCGAATACCTTATGATCAAACTCCTGGAGCCCCTGGTCAAAGACTCGACCTACTGTTGCGAGGCCTATTTCAGCCCCGCGGATTATTGCCGGTTCGGCATCGATGGCATTGGTTTCTATTTTTCCCCGGAGGCGGTTCAACATCAACAATGGGCGCCCCTGGAGGTATCCCCGCAGATCCGGAATCCTGCCGGACGGATCATCCGGGATACAAAAGACTGGACCCTGGTTTCCGGGGCTTTTAAAGCAAAAGGCGGTGAACAATGGTTGACCATTGGCCATTTTAAAGACCGGGCGGCCAAGTCATTTGAATACAATCCGGCGGGTATGAAAAATATCCTGTCTTATTATTTCATCGATGATGTATCCGTATTCCTATCTTCGTCAGACGGGGATTGTACAACACCTCTAAAAGCTATCCCAACAGACGATCTTACGCCAGGGGTGACGTTCGACCGGATCGACCTCGATAACCTGCAGGAAGGCCAAACCTTTATCCTGGACCATGTTCGCTTTGATTTCGATGCCTGGACCCTGCTTCCGGCATCGCTGGAGGAATTGGATAAGCTGGTTAACCTGTTACGAGCGCATCCGGGGATGGCGATAGAGATTGCCGGGCATACGGATAGTTTAGGTTCGGAATCTTACAACCGTGAATTATCGCAGCGGCGGGTTAATACCGTAGCCAGTTATTTGATCCGTAAAGGTATTGCCGATTCCCGTTTAAGCTTTGTGGGGTATGGTAGTAGCCGGCCGATCGACACGAATGCAAGCCGGGAAGGACGTCGGCGCAACAGGCGGGTGGAATTTATGATCCGGAAACTGTAGCCCCGATCCGGTAGCACAGTCACCAAGGTGCTTTTCTCAGGTCGACTCCAGCACAAAGGCGCTCAAATAATTGAAGGCCGGCATCAGCGCTCCATCATGGGCAATGGTGGCGCTTTCCAGTATGGTGCTGGTTGCTTTATCCATCTCCGGGAAAATATGTTCGATCAGTTCACGGCCGAAGCTTTCACTGGCATCTTTGGGTAGCTCATTGGGCAGGTTGTCCACAGCCATGATATCGATGCTTTGTCTTTGGTAAGGAGCTGTTTCCAGCCCGGTTAGCGGATCATAGCCGAATACCGGTTCTTCAATGATAGTGGCTCTGTGGGTGGCCGGGATGGATCCTTCGATATCGCAGGTGATATCGGCAATGGTTTTGATCCTGAAGTCGCTTTTTTGCATATCCGCTTTGGTAAAGAACACGGGTGCGGCAGGGTCCCAGTAAACGGCGTTGATCATCAGATCAGTGGTGGTGGTATAGGGTTGAAACAGGCTGTCATAGTCCTCAGGATGATCAAAAAATCCCTGGTGCTGCCGGTCGCCGGTTTGGCGATGGATATACATATCCGGAATATCGAGCATGGTATATACCGCATGATCGAAGGAGCCGGATAAATAGTTGTCGGGGGAAACCTTTTCAATGTTTAACAAGTCGAGCACTTCTGCAGCGCCCCGTGCTACACGCCCGGTCCCGGTCACCACAATTTTAAAGGGTGGCAATTGGGTTTGCCCGTAATCAGCCTTCACCGCTTCGAAATCCGGACGCTGATGGGCCGGTTTCAATT
>JANQFB010000298.1 GCA_028278085.1 Chitinophagales bacterium | reverse complement strand
GAAAGCAGCCTTTTTGAAAAGAAGGGATCTGGTCCTGGAGCTACTGAAGGATGTACCACACGTCAAAACGAACCTTCCCCAGGGCGCTTTTTATGTATTTCCCAATGTCAGCTATTATTTCGGCAAATCCGACGGCGAATTCGAGGTTACGGATATCAACGCTTTTTGTATGTATATCCTGAATAAAGCCAATGTCTCCGTGGTGACCGGGAAAGCCTTCGGTAATCCCAACTGCTTCCGCTTCTCCTATGCCACTACGGAAGAGAATATCATCGAAGCGGTCAGGCGGATCAAGATCGCTCTGGCCGATCTCCGTTAATAAATGATGGTGCGCTTATGACGGGCATTCTTCAACAGTTCAGCGATAAAAAGGTTATGGTGATCGGGGATATCATGATCGATGCCTATGTATGGGGACATGTAGACCGGATATCTCCCGAAGCCCCCGTACCGGTGGTTCAGGTCTACCAAAAAGAAAAACGTTTGGGCGGCGCTGCGAATGTCGCCCTGAATCTCAAAGCCCTTGGCGCGCAACCCTATCTTTGCGCTGTCGCAGGTAAGGATCCTGCCGGTGCCGATCTGGTCAGCATGCTCGAGTCTATGGGCATACCGGCCAACGGTATCCTGGAAGCCGATCAACGGGTGACATCTATTAAAACCAGGGTCGCCTCCCACAACCATCAGATCCTCCGGATCGATGAGGAGATCACCGACCCATTATCCCAGGCCGAAGCGCATGCCTTTGAAAGATCTATCTTCAACCTCCTGGAAAGCCAGGCCATCGATGTCGTGATCTTCCAGGATTATGATAAAGGAACCATCAGCCCTTCCCTCATCGAAGCGGTGACCGGATATTGCCGTGACAAGCAGATCCCAGTAGCCGTGGATCCTAAGAAAAATAATTTCCTGGCATACCGGAACGCTACTATCTTCAAACCCAATCTCCGGGAGCTCAAAGAAGGCCTTCAATTGGAGGTATCGGCCGGTGATCCGCAATCGGTCATCGCTGCATCCCGGAAGCTACGGGAAACGCTTCAATCCAATATAAATTTGATTACCCTTTCCGAACGTGGTATGTTTATCGACGATGGGCAAAGCCATGAGTTTATTCCGGCCATACAACGGTCTGTGGCCGATGTATCGGGCGCCGGAGATACGGTGATCAGTGTCGCCGCTCTTGGCCTGGCCGCAGGTATGAGTATCGCCCGACTGGCAACACTGGCTAATATTGCGGGCGGATTGGTGTGCGAAAAATTCGGTGTTGTGCCGATCAACGCTGAGGATTTCGGGAAGGAAACCGCTCACCTGGATCATGCTTAACAGTGTCAAAAGATTAAAAGAAAAGGCCAATATATTTATATATGACAGTCAGGCAAAGGTTTTATCGACCCTCAAATATCTTACCTTCGCCGCTGCCCTTTCTTCCATTGCCGGTTTTATCATCTACAACGGATTCGAACACGAAGCGGAAACAGCCGACCTGCTGATCAATTTCATCAAGGGTTGTTTCATCCTGTTTATTGTCAACTACGGGGTCAACTTCGCTTATTCCTTCGATAAGATCTCCTTTATCAAAGAGACATGGTTCGAAGGGCTGCTCATTCTGCTGTTGATCTATGATGGCATCAGCCTGTACCTGTTTAACATTCCCTTGTTGGAAATCACCTTCAATAAACTTGGCTTTATCAACTTTACGGCCTTTTATATGTTGTTCATCCAGGGTTATATCCTGCTGCTGGCAGCCATCGAGCTGACCAGGATCAGTCAATCCTTTATGAAGATCAGGTTCAATCCCATCCAGATCTTTATCATCGCTTTTACCGGCGTGGTGATCGCCGGCACTTTTTTGCTGATCTTACCTGAAATGACCGTACAAAAGGGCAGCATGAATTTTTGGGCCGCATTATTTACCGCCACCAGCGCCGTTTCCGTTACCGGCCTGCAATTGGTGGAAGTTTCCTCCTTTTTCACCTTTAAAGGCCAACTCGTTTTATTGTTGCTGATCCAGACGGGGGGCCTGCTGATCATTTCCTTTGCTTCCTTCTTTGTGATCTTCCTGCGCAAGGGTGTCGGCATTTCGCAGCAAACCGCTATCGCCGACGTTATCGGCGGGGGCTCCATGAATTCTTCCAAACAACTGATCCGGGAGATCCTGATCTATATCGGAACAATTGAGCTGTTCGGCACTTTGGTATTGTTCCTGCTTTGGGACCCGGAAATGCAGTTCATCAGCCTGGGCCATAAGATCTTCTTTTCATTTTTCCACGCGATTGCCGCTTTTTGTAATTCGGGATTTTCCCTGCTGCCCAACGGGCTTCAAAACCCTTATACCGCTAACTATCCATTGATACAAATGGCTTTCGGAGGATTGATCTTATTCGGCGCGCTGGGGTTTCCGGCCATCAGGGATCTCCTGGGCATCAGCAACCTCCGGGAACGCATGCGTAAACCCTGGAAAAAATGGAAAACCAGCACCTCTATTTCCGTGGTGGGAGCCGCCTTCATTATCGGGATCGGGGCTATCTTATTCTTTTTGCTGGAATCGGGTTCGGCGCTACAAGGGCAACTGCTGGGCGCATCGATCATTAACTCGGTCTTTCATATCATCAGCCGCACGGCCGGATACGCTACCATAGACTTCAACTGTTTATCCATCCCTACCCTATTGCTGTTGATGCTGCTGATGTTCATCGGAGGGTCGTCGGGATCTTTTGCGGGGGGTATCAAAACTTCTACATTCTTTATTTTGTTCATTTCGGCCATATCGACGATCAAAGGCAAAAAATATGTAGAGTTCGGCAGCCGGACCATTTCCTTCGACCTTCAAAACCGGGCCAATGCCATCCTGACCTTTTCGGCGGTCTGCATCCTGCTGTCTGTTTTCAGCCTGAGTATTTTGGAAAAAGATATCCCGATCCTGCCCCTGGTTTTCGAATCCGTGAGCGCCTTTTCCATTTCGGGATGGTCGATGGGCATTACCAACGAATTATCGAATTGGGGAAAGCTGATCATTACCGTCGATATGTTTGCCGGGAGGCTGGGGATCCTGGCGCTGGCCTATGCGATCAGTTCACCCAGAAAACTGAAGCACTACGGCTACCCGCAAGCCCCGGTAATGGTGGGCTGATTGACCGGCCGATCGCTAAGGCGTTATCTCTTTGACAAAACCTTTCTGTACAGCCCCTTTGATCGACACACCTTCGGCATTATCGACCTCGGCACTCAGGTACATTTCTTCCTTATTGATCATGATCACCAGCCATTTTCCAATGGTCCGGTCTTGCAGATCAGGATTCCCGCCTAAAAACCACTGGTCGGTAAAGACGTATTGCTTGTGGAATTTGTTTTGGGTGCTGTAAGTAACGCAGGTCGTAAGGGTGGGGTCGGTAGCTGAGGTCACGAATTCGAGCTTTTTGATGAGATTATCATCATCATCCCAATGACTGATGGTCAGGCATCCTTCAAGGTCGAATGACCATTTCTCAGTGACCCCGTTGACCGGATTTGGGCTCATGATCCAGGTCCCGGAAATCAATTTATTCACAGGTTGCCAGGGGTAAGGATGGCAAGAGACAATAAAAAGCAGCAGGAGGGGTAGAAAATGTTTGTAAGACATGCTCCGGTTTTTATGGTTAACAACACTGATCTCCATCCAACGGTGAAAGATAAATGTAGGAAGTGTGGGGGATCAGTAAAACGCGTGAGGAGCTGCGATTAAGATTTTTACGGGATAATCCGCAGAAAGTTTAAAAATAAGGAAAAATGTAGAATTGAGAGCCTGCCTGTCGGCAGACAGGTGAGGGTGTAGAGTCTGCCTTCGCTAAAGCTACGGCGGACGAGTGTGAGTTTGAGGTTCGCCTTCTCCGCCGGCTGGCGGATACGGCGAACGAAGGTCAAGGATCTTTTGTTCGTAGGAAGGATCGACTGCATAGCCGGTTTCTTTGGCTTTGCGAAGGGAAGTTAGGGCGGCTGCATAATTGCCCTGCTGGTATTGGACGACGGATATATTGTACCAGGCCCCTCCCCTGCGGGGATTGAGCTGCACCGAGCGGGAGAAATCAATGAGGGCCTCGGGGAGCTGTCCGTGACGGTAGTTGGCCAGTCCCCGGTAAAAATAAATATCATCGTTCGCAATGCCATGGCGGATCAACCAATCATAGTCTGCTATACATTTTTGGAATTCACCAACGCTTAGATAGGTATAAGCCCTGTTTTGGTAGATCTTGGGTTCACGGGCATTAAGCGATACCGCTTTTTCAAAGTCAAGCAGGGCTTTGGTATAATCCCCCATCATGGAATAGGTTATTCCCCGGTTCAAATAGGCGTCCAGGTTGTTTTCCTGGAGCTGTATGGCTTTGGAATAGGCAGCCAATGCCTCGTCGAACGACCGATTCAGGCCATAAATATTGCCCAGATTGCTGTATACCTTGGCATCTTTGGTGTTCATGGCCACCAGTACCTTATAATCCGCCAGGGCTTCATCAGGCCGGCCGTTCTGTCCAAAATAGTTACCCCTGTTCTTATAGGCCACTTCCACCCTGCGGGGAAATATATCGATCACCGCTGTCCATAGGGTCTCACTGTTTTTCCAGATCCCGGTTTGCCGGTGGGTTAGCATGCCAAGGGTGACCATATAAGCTGCCAGCAGGATCAAGAGACCATATTTCAAGAATGGCTTTTCCGTGGTATACCGGTCAAAGATCCATTGAAGGCCATAACCGAGGATCGCAAAGATACCGATGGCGGGCAGATAACTATAACGATCCGCCATAATGGCCCGACCCACGGAAATGAATTGCAAAACCAGGGCAATGGTGATCATATACCACAAACTGCCCCACAGAAAGATCTTTGCTTTATTGCGGAAAACCCATAAGGCGATCAGCCAGGCAAGCACCAGGAAGGGAGCGATATAATAGATCAAAGGGATCCGGCCCTCCGCATCCAAAAGCGGGTAAGGATAGAAGGGAGAAAGATCCATGGGCAGGATCAGTTTAACGACATACATCAAACAACCATAAGAAGCAAACATGATCCTTTGGAACAGGGTAAAAGTGTCAAAATCCGCAATGGCGCCGGCCGACTGGATCCTCAAAGCCGCTATACCGATAACAAGGGATGCAGCCAGGAAAGGGATCTTTTCCCATACCAGTTGTAAGCGGAACGGCCGTTGCTTGTAATAGTCGGTTAGCCATAGCAACAGTGGCAAAACAACAGCAACGGCTTTTGACAACAAGGAAGCGCTGAATAACAGAAAGCACAGCCCCAGCCAAAGTAATTGCCGGCTTTTCAAATATTCCAGGTAAACGAGTAGGGAAGCCATTAAAAAGAAGGTATAGAGCACATCCTTTCGCTCGGAGATCCAGGCCACCGATTCCACATGCATTGGATGGATGCCGAAACCTATGGCCACGACGAAGGCCATTATAGGCTTTTCGGTGGGATGCAAACGAAAGAGAAACCCAAAAACCAGCAAGGTATTGAGCAAGTGGATCAGGAGATTGGTGAGGTGGTAGTAAAAGGGATCCAGCTTGCCCAGCCGGTAATCCAGCGCTAACGACAGCATGGTCAAAGGATGATAGTTCAGGGAAACCGGCTCCCGAAAGAAATTTCCCAAATGGGAAAGATCCAGGTTTTGGATCAGCTTATTATTGGTAACATAGACCGGATCGTCCCAATTGGTGAAATCATTGGACAAGGCCGGGTACATCGCAATAAAGGATGCGATCAAAACAATCGCTGCCAATAGCCAAGGTAGCATACGACGGCTATCGCCAGTAATTTGCGGCTGTTTGCTAAGCATTGACATGAGGCCTGATGAATTCACGATCAGCGCATCGCTTAAAAGGTATAATACTCAATTTTACGTCAGAATTGCGTTAATTTTGCGTTAAATTCAAGTCAATTCTGACATAAATCAGCACCTGACCTTTCATTGGTAGCAGGGAACATTAGCGGAACCGCATAGCCACCACCGGATCCATTTTCGAGGCGCTCAGGGCCGGGATGAAACCGGCGATCACACCTATAACAACAGAGGTCAACACCCCCGTAAGGATCCCGTTGAATAATAATTTCACGCCAAAGTCGAAAAAGGTCGACGAAATTACGGTCCCTACATATACCAACGCCAACCCCAGGAGGCCTCCGATCAGGCAGAGGATCACTGCTTCGACCAGGAATTCCATCAAAACGAACCAGTTTTTGGAGCCCAATGCTTTTTTGATGCCGATGATATTGGTCCGCTCCTTAACGGATACAAACATGATATTGGCAATTCCGAAGCCCCCTACCAGGAGTGCAAAACCACCGATCACCCAACCGGCTAAATTGATCGCTCCGAATAATCCTTCGACCTGGTTGGAGATCAGGCTGATCTGGTTGAGGGCAAAACTATCATCCTCCTTGGGTTTCAGCTTCCTGAAATTCCTCAGGATCCCCTTGATCTCATACTTCAACTCCAGGATATCTATACCTGGTTTGGCTTCGACCATGATAAAAGGTTCCAACCTATTGCTTTTAAGGTCTACCACTTTCCGGACATAATTATAGGGGACAATAATCGCATTATCGTGGCTGGTCAATAAGGTATTTTCACCTTCTTTTTTGACCACTCCTATCACCCTTAAACGATCTCCTTTCACTAGGATCGTCCGGCCGATCGGATCTATATATTGCGGGAACAGGTTTTCGGCCACCTCATGACCGATGATCACGGAGTTGAGACCGGTATGGGCTTCTTTGAAAGAAAAGTAACGGCCTTCTTCAAACTCCAGGTTATAGATCTTATCGTATTCATGCGATACCGCGATCACGCTTACATTTTCCACGGAGTGGTTCTTGAATTTCAGCAGTTGGTCAGGCAGGCTTAGGAAAATAGCTGTTGCCGACGCGGTCTTCAGGTTATCCTTCAGCACCTTTAGTTCGTGATGGTCGGGAACCGGTCGCTTCCAATATTTCCACCAGGGATATTCATCTCCGGCATACCAGGGCCATTTTTGTACATATATAACATTGTCACCCAATTTTTGAACACTTTCCTTGACCAGGATCTCCAGGTTATTAACAACGGTCAGAACGGCGATGATGCAAAAAATACCGATAGAGATCCCTGAGAGGGACAAAATTGTTCGGAGTTTATTGACCCTTAATTCAGAAATAGCCTGTAGAATGCTTTCCTTGAATAATTTTAAAGCGACCATTTGGGAACCGGACAAATATAATGGCTTTTTTGTTCTTTTTAATTTTATATTTCTATTTTTGGGGGTCTTAAAAATTTGCTTCTGATGAAGTTGTCCCAGTTCGTTTTCGACCTACCTCCCGACCTTATAGCCCAATATCCATGCGAAACAAGAGATGAATCAAGATTGATGGTTGTGAACCGTGAAAGCGGGAAAATCGAGCATCGGATCTTCAAGGATGTGCTTGAATATTTTGATGACGGGGACGCTTTGGTGGTTAATAATACCAAGGTATTTCCGGCAAGATTATACGGCCGCAAAGAGAAAACCGGGGCCAAGATCGAAGTATTCCTGTTGAGGGAACTCAATCATGAAATGAGGCTGTGGGATGTCCTGGTGGATCCTGCCCGTAAGATCCGGGTCGGCAATAAGCTCTACTTCGGTGAAGATGATTCCATGGTAGCAGAGGTGATCGACAATACCACTTCCAGGGGAAGAACCATCCGGTTTTTATTCGACGGTGGGGACGATGAATTCAACAAAACGCTGAAAGATCTGGGAGAAACACCCTTACCGAAATATATCAAAAGATCGGCGGAAGAACTGGACAAAGAAAGATACCAAACGATATATGCCAAACACGAAGGGGCCGTTGCTGCTCCTACTGCTGGCCTTCATTTCAGCCGGGAATTGTTAAAGCGGTTTGAAATAAAAGGGATCTCCAAGGCGGAAACGACCTTGCATGTCGGTTTGGGAACGTTCAGGAATATCGAGGTGGAAGATCTGTCGAAGCATAAAATGGATGCGGAATATTTCAAGATCGACAATACGGCCGCCGGAATTGTGAACAAAGCCAAGGAAAACGGTAAAAAGATCTGTGCCGTAGGTACCACTACCATGCGCTCCCTGGAATCTGCTGTTTCGGCCACCGGCTTTTTAAAGGCTGAGGAAGGCTGGACCAACCTCTTTATTCATCCCCCCCATGAATTTTCTATTGCTACGGCGATGGTAACGAATTTTCACGTCCCGAAATCCAGCCTCCTGATCATGGTAGCCGCTTTCGGTGGCTATGACCTGATCATGGATGCCTATCGGCAAGCGGTGAAGGAGAAGTATCGCTTTTTCACCTATGGCGACGCCATGCTCATCCTCTAAGTTGACCTAAGTTATGCCGGACAAAGCTCATCGGATAGCTATCATTGTTGCCGGTGGTACAGGCAGCCGGATGCAATCCACTACCCCCAAACAATTCTTATTGCTTGCCGGGAAACCGCTTCTATGTCACACCCTCGACCGATTCTTCGAAGCCCTGCCCGGAGGGGAAATTATCCTGGTTTTGCCGGGAGACCAGGTACCGGTCTGGGAAGCTCTGTGCCAGGAATATCAATACCATAAACAGGTGTTAGTGACAGCGGGAGGAGATACCCGCTACGGATCGGTGAAAAACGGATTGGCCAGGGCCGGGCAGCAAGATGCCATCATCGCTGTGCATGACGGGGTCAGGCCCCTCATCACCACCGCGCTGATCCGCACCTTATTCGAAGCGGCAGCGGAACAAGGCAATGCCATACCTGCCGTTAGCTTAAAAGATTCGATCCGTTTGCTGACCGGGGAAGGATCGAAAGCGGTGGATCGCGGGCAATACCGGGCCGTACAAACGCCGCAATGTTTTAAAGCCCCCCAACTGTTCGAAGCTTATCAACTACCCTTCCAAGCGCATTTCACTGACGATGCCTCCGTTGTGGAAGCAGCAGGGTTTCCCTTACACCTGGTGGAAGGAGATCCGGAGAACTTAAAGATCACCACTCCTGTGGACCTCAAGCTTGCCGAAGCCATCCTGGAAGAACGCCGTTAATTCAAACAATAAAACAGGGAAGTAATTAAAGGATCAGTATTCGTCTTCGTTGAAGAAGAAGTCTTCATGGGTAGGATAATCCGGCCACACATCTTCAATGCTTTCAAACGCTTCTCCTTCATCCTCCAGCTCCTGCAAATTCTCGATCACTTCAATGGGAGCCCCGGAGCGGATCGCATAGTCGATCAACTCGTCTTTGGTTGCGGGCCAGGGCGCATCTTCAAGATGGGAAGCTAACTCTAAAGTCCAATACATATATCAGCGGCAGCTATGAATTTCGTGCAAAAATAGAATAAATATTTTCTTCACCAAACGATTAATACATTATTTTGTTTCAAAATTTGGTGATTATGTTTTCTCCCTGTATTCAGGCGTTATGCCTATGTTCGCGGCGCCCACAAGTATTCCTTCGCGCCCAGGGTATGGGCGAAATAACGGCCGAGAATAAACAGGAAATCTGACAATCGATTCAAATAAGGAATGACCTGTTCCGGGGCGCCTTCCTCCTCTTCCAGGGCCACGGCCAGTCGCTCGGCTCTCCGGCAAACACAACGGGCAATATGGCAATAGGAAACTATGGTATGCCCGCCGGGCAAAATGAAGTTTCGAAGTTCGGGTAGCTCATCATTCATCTCATCGATCGCTTTTTCAAGCACCTCGATATCGGCCGGTCGCAGCTTGGGGAGCTCCATTTTGGAACCCTTGGGGTCTTCCGCCAGGGTTGAACCGAGGATAAACAGGCAATTTTGAATATCTTTTAACAGCTTTTCGGAAGATCCGGGGATGGACTGGTCGCGGATCAGACCGATATAGGCATTGACCTCATCGACCGTCCCATAAGCCTCGATCCTCAAATGATGCTTGGGAACGCGCGTGCCACCGATAAGCGAGGTGCTGCCGCTATCGCCTTTTTTGGTATATATTTTCATGGGGTAAGTTTTTAATGGGTTAGGAGAACAATCGCCGGGAGCGTGTGCAGGCTAAGGGAACAGCAGGCTCAGGCCCCGCCGGAAGCCACCACCTCCTTATTGACCTCATCGGATTCCACCAGCCCGTCCATCAGCCGGATAATGCGATGGGCATACCGTGCGATATCTTCTTCATGGGTAACCAGGATAACGGTATTTCCCTTGCTGTGGATCTCTCCGAACAGGCCCATGATCTCTGCGGAAGTGGTAGAATCGAGGTTACCGGTCGGTTCATCCGCCAGGATAATAGAAGGGCTGTTTACCAGCGCCCGGGCTACCGCGACCCGCTGTCGCTGCCCCCCGGAAAGCTCGTTAGGTTTATGGGTCTTCCTGTCGTCAAGGCCTACGGCATCCAGGATATCCGATGCCTGCTTGTCGCGGGCATTTTTTTGAATACCTGCATATACCAATGGCAAAGCCACATTTTCAAGCGCCGTCAGTCTCGGCAACAGGTTAAAGGTTTGAAACACAAAACCGATCTCTTTATTCCGGATCTCCGCCAATTGATTATCGGTCAGGTTACTGACATCCTGGTTATTCAGGATATAAGTGCCATCTGTCGGTGTATCCAGGCAACCCAAAACATTCATCAATGTCGATTTACCGGATCCGGAGGGGCCCATCAAAGCGACATATTCGTTTTTTTCGATGGAAAGGGTGATCGATCGCAGGGCATGGATCTTCACCTGGCCCAGGTCATATACTTTTGAAATATAGTCGAGATCTATGATGGTACTCATAACTTATCTGTTTATTCGGGCATGGATTTAGTATTTAAACAAAAACATTCATTTCCGGAATACTTATTAAGCCGAAATCTGGTGACCATACCCTAAACCAAAATATCTGCATCGCAATTCATAAATCATTGAAATTCACTTATTTATGGTGTGAGATTTTTGGTTTTTGATTTATGATTGATCAGTTTAATTTATATTCCACGACAATTATCATGATTAGGTACTTTTAGGAAAAGCAACCCCCATCTTTCATCTGCTCTATATTATCAAAAACTTACCTATACTGAAATTATATGCGCCTAAGTTAAAACAAAACACCTGTGTTTGGCACGTTGCTATACTTAAGGGCGGCTATGTGCTGTATATTTTGTCGTGCGAAGTTTTTAATTTATTATTTGCAAATTCGATTAATTTTTGAAGTTCATTGTAGTCACCTTTCAAGTCAATCTTTTGATAATTACCCTTTCTCCCTATAGATTTGAGCTGGTCTGGCTTTCGGTTATTCCATGGATTCCAAAAATAAGCAGGCAACTCTTCACCTTTTATTAATTCGAATCTTTTATAGTCTATGAATTCAAAATCATATTTCTTATTAAATATTGGTAATAATGACTTCCTTAAAATTCTAAGTCTGTCTGACTGGACACTGATTTCAAATTTCCTTACAAAAATCAGGACGAGCATTATGATGGACAATGATACCATTGTATTAAAATCAAAAAAATGACCTTCAACTGAAAACGTGATTAGCGCAATCAGATAAAGTAGGCTAAATATCCTGAAAATGTTTACAGGAATATTTCTCCATGTTGCTTTAACTGTTTTCTCTTTCAATTTAGATTACACCCAATACTTAATTAACATTACTCATTTGCGCTAAACCAGTCCCCGTATTCTTTTTTCAGCGGTCGTTCGATCGCCTCGAAGGTCATTTCTTTCAGCTTGCCGATATCTTCCATGGTCAAATGGCCGGTATCGATGGGTTTATGCACAATCGCCCGGCTTTTACCCGGTCTTCCGTAATTCTTATCATCACCCATAAACAATTTCCAATTATCCAAAAACGTGACCGGCACCACAGGTATCTGCTTTTCGATAGCCAATTTGAAAGGCCCGTTTTTGAACGGATATAGCCTTGGCGCTCTCATCGATATTCCCCCTTCCGGGAAAATCACTAAATTAACGTTATTTTCAATATCCCTCGCCGCTAATTCCAAAGCTTTCCCGGCAGCCTGTGTATTGCCCCTGGCCACGGGTATATCCATCGTTTTAAAAAACCGGCCGAATAAAGGAATTTTCTGCAGCTCCGCTTTAGCCATAAAATGAAAATAGCCTTTGTAGGTTACAGCCATTAACGGAATATCCAGGTAGGAAGTATGGTTCGGACAAAAAATATAGCATTTGCCGGCATCGATCGGCGTTTCATATTCGACGGTATAACGGATACCAATGAGCGGTAGCAGGATCTTCGCCCAGAGTATTCTCAAGCCGTGAGCTTTCCGATACCACTTAGGATCGGAGAGGTAAAACCACAACAATGGATAGAGTAGAAAAAAGATCCCTGCGAATACCAAATAAAAATAAAATACCCATAAACGCATGAACACTTTTCTGCCCCAATTCATCGTGCCAAATTTAAGATTTTTTGTAATTTCGGCACACGATGGAAACAGTAGTGAGCGGCATGCGGCCTACCGGAAATCTCCATCTTGGCAACTATTTCGGGGCAGCCAGGAACTTTGTCAGGATGCAGGATGAATTCAATTGTTTTTTCTTCATTGCCGATTACCATTCCCTCACCACACATCCCAAACCCGAAGCCCTTCATAACAGTGTAAAACAAGTACTGGCAGAGTACATTGCCTGTGGTGTAGATCCCGAAAAAACCACGCTTTACATTCAAAGCGACGTTCCCGAGATACCGGAGCTTTACCTCCTGTTCAACATGCTCGCCTATAAAGGTGAATTGGAACGTTCGACTACTTATAAAGACAAAGTCAGCAAGCAGCCCGATAATATCAACGCCGGCTTATTGACCTATCCCGTGCTGATGGCGGTGGATATCGTTATTCACAAAGCCACCAAAGTTCCGGTCGGGAAAGACCAGGAGCAGCACCTGGAAATGACCCGGAATTTCGCCAAACGGTTCAATCATATTTACGGGCAGGACTATTTTCCGGAACCTACCGCTTTCAACTATACCGATGAATTGGTGAAGATCCCCGGACTCGATGGCAGCGGGAAAATGGGTAAATCAGAAGGGGAAGGAAATGCGGTGTTCCTGATCGATGAACCGGATGTGATCCGGAAAAAGGTGATGAAAGCCGTAACCGACAGCGGCCCTACGGAAATGCACCAGGAAAAGCCTGAAGCCATCCGTAATTTGTTTACCCTCATGGAGAGTGTATCCGCCCCGGAAACCATCGAACGATTTGACCAGGATTACAACAATTGCACCATACGATACGGCGACCTGAAAAAACAGCTTGCCGAAGATATGATCAACTTTACCACGCCTATCCGCGATAAGATCAAAACCATTGCCGCCGATGAATCTTATCTCCGAAAAGTCGTAAACATGGGAGCTGAGAAAGCCCGGGAAAGCGCCAGTAAAACCTTAAAAGATGTCCGGGAAATAATTGGCTTAAAAAGTTTTTAATTCTATCTTTAATTCAATGAATCCAAAAGGAAATAAACCTGTCAGACATATCGCCATTGCCGGCAATATCGGCGCCGGAAAAACCACCTTAACCAAATTACTGGCCAAACATTTTAAATGGGAAACGCACTTCGAAGACGTCGATAACAACCCTTATTTATTCGACTTTTATGAAGACATGCCCCGGTGGTCGTTCAACCTGCAGGTATTTTTCCTGAATTCCCGGTTAAGCCAGATCATCAACATCCAAAAAGGGGAGCAGACGGTGATCCAGGACAGGACTATCTATGAGGATGCTTATATTTTTGCGCCTAACCTGCACGCTATGGGGTTGATGTCGACCCGGGATTTTGAGAATTATCAAGCGCTGTTCCAAACCATCGATTCGCTGATCGATCCGCCCGATCTGTTGATCTATCTGCAGGCCTCTATCCCGACCCTGGTGAACCAGATCCAAAAAAGAGGCCGGGAATATGAAGACAACCTTCGACTCGATTACCTCCGGCGGTTGAATGAACGATACGAAGCCTGGATCAGCACTTATAAAAACGGTCAGCTCCTGATCGTAGATATCGACCGGATCAATTTTGCGGAAAATCCCGAACACCTGGGGGAAGTCGTAACCAAAGTTTCCGCGGAATTATACGGGTTGTTTTGAGCAAGGATCACATCGCCGGATCGGCGTGACTAAAGCCATCTCAATGTTGTTGGTCATAAGACTCAACAACGCTGGGCAGAAAATCCCGAACACCTGGGGGAAGTCGTTACCAAAGTTTCCGCCGAATTATACGGGTTGTTTTGAGCGAGGATCACATCGCCGGATCAGCGTGACTAAAGCCAGCCCAATGTTGTTGGTCATAAGACTCAACAACGCTGGGCACCTCCACTTCCATCTATCTATTTGGAGTTTTTCCAAAGTTTCTGCCGAATTATACGGATTGTTTTGAGCAGGGATCTCATCGCCGGATCGGCGTGACTGAGGCCATCCCAATGTTGTTGGTCATCAGACTCAACAACGCTGGGCACCTCCACTTCTATCTAACTATTTGGAGTTTTTTCCAAAGTTTCTGCTGAATTATGCGGGTTGTTTTGAGCAAGGATAACATCGCCGGATCGGCGTGACTAAGGCCATCACAATGTTGTTGGTCATAAGACTCAACAACGCTGGGCACCTCCACTTCTATCTATCTATTTGGAGTTTTTCCAAAGTTTCTGCCGAATTATACGGGTTGTTTTGAGCAAGGATTACATCGCCGGATCAGCGTGACCAAGGCCATCTCAATGTTGTTGGTCATAAGACTCAACAACGCCGGGGACCCCGACTTCCATCTATCTATTTGGAGTTTTCTCCAAATAGTCTTCTGACTCAACAATTGCAGCACTGTGGAAATTTCAACAACGCCGGGGACCCCCACTTCCATCTAACTATTTGGAGTTTTCTCCAAATAGTCTTCTGACTCAACAATTGCAGCGCTGTGGAAATTTAAAGAAAAGTAAAATATCTTTGTGCAGCGAAAATTCATCATGGCTACGCACTCCTATCCCAAGGAAAAAATCAAGATCTTACTGTTGGAAGGGATCCATCCTTCTGCGGTCAGGGAGTTCAAGCGCGGCGGCTATACCAATATACATACGCATAAAAAGGCGCTGCCGGAAAGCGAGTTGAAAGCTGCCGTAAAAGATGTTCATATCCTGGGGATCCGGTCGAAAACGCAGGTCAATGCCGGCGTTATCGAAGGGGCAAAAAAATTGTTGGCCGTCGGTTGTTTTTGCATCGGCACCAACCAGGTCGACCTGGAGGCTGCTAATAACGCAGGCATCGCCGTATTCAATTCTCCCTATTCCAATACCCGGTCTGTTGCGGAATTGGTGATCGCGGAAATGATCGTGCTCCTCCGGCGCATCCTTCCCAAACATGAAGCCGCCCATCAGGGGAAATGGCTGAAAGATGCCAGTAGTAGTTTCGAGGTGAGGGGAAAAACCCTGGGGATCATCGGCTACGGGCATATCGGTTCGCAGGTTTCGGTACTGGGGGAAGCCCTGGGGTTACAGGTATTATATTATGATATCGAACCCAAACTACCCCTGGGAAATGCAGTGGGGGTACAAAATCTCAATGAACTCCTGAAACGATCCGATATTGTAACCCTCCACGTACCGGCTACGGATCTGACCAAAAATATGATCCGGTCGAAGCAATTACAAACCATGAAAAAAGGGTCGATATTGCTCAACCTCAGCCGGGGAAGCGTGGTCGACCTGAAAGCGATCAGGAAATCCATCGAGTCGAAGCACCTGGGTGGTTTCGGAGTGGATGTATACCCTTCCGAACCCAAGTCGAAAGGCGATCCATTTGTTTCCGAGCTTCAGCAGTTGCCGAATGTTTTAATGACACCTCACATCGGGGGATCGACGATCGAAGCACAGGCAAATATCGGGGTGGATGCGGCGACCAAACTCATCAATTTTACCGATACGGGTTCCAGCATCGGCAGCTTCTCCATACCACCGCTGAACTTGCCGCCACACGTCGGCACCCACCGGTTGCTGCATATGCATAAAAATGTTCCCGGCGTTTTATCGGACATCAATGGCATATTATCAGATTTCAATGCCAACATTTCCGCCCAGTACCTCAATACCAATAAAAGCATCGGATACGTGGTTTTTGATATCGACCGGAAAAACACCAAAGCGATCAACAAAGCCCTGAAAGCCGTGCCCCATACGATCCGCTCCCGAAGTTTGTATTGATCACATCCTCCCTGAACCGGTCGATGCTTGCACGTGGGATCCGGATTCAGGCCTTTATATCCGCTACTTTTTCCAATAACCAGGCGCTGTTGGCTACCGGTTCCGTTGCCCGGATCTCACGGATCAATTGTACTTGCCTTTTGGCCGGGGAAAGCCTGGCGGTAAGCCCTTGTTTCAATTTTTGCCGGTATATTTTATTCGCCAATTTGATCATGTTAGCATAAGCTTTGCGCTGGTTATCGGAAACTTTTTTGTTGCGTTTCAAATAGATGCGGAAAGCTTCGATCAGGGAGAACAAAGGTTCGTCTTCTTCTTCCTCGAAATAGATCTTAAGCAGCATGGTTTTGGCCCCCAGGTCATAAAATATGTCTGTAAATTCCACGCCCAATAACAGTTCTATAGCCTTGTCGTAAGCCTTTGTTTCAAAATAAAAAGCAGCCAGGTTGTAGGTATGGGCATTTGCCCTGACTTCTTCCAGCAATCCGGCTTTATACTGTTGAATAAATTGATACGTCCAATCGTATTGTTTCAGGCGGCAACCGGCCGAAACAATATTCTTATAATAATACTCCGGTAAGTGGCCATCGTACATCAGGATACCATTTTCCAGCAAAGCCTTGTACAGCCGGAAGATCTCCTCCAGGTAAACATCGTTACCGGCATTGATCTTTTTCACACAATAATTAAGTGCATAGGCATAAAGGGCATGGGCTTCTTCGGGCTGAAATTGTTGGTTGTGCCGGTCCAGCAACACTTTTAAGGTATTATAATGCGCTTCTTGCTGCGGCTCCCTGAGCGTCAGGAGCACCTGGTAATACAGCACGATAGCAGGAATATCTTTGAATCTTTCATATTGATCGCCGATATAGCGCATCAGTTCATCCAATAAAGTGTATTCGTATTGCCTGGATACGATATTTTCCCGGTTGATCATTTCACAGGAAGCTTTGAGTTTGGCGGATAAATAAAAAACATCCAGGTTGTCCACTTTGGGCTGTAAATTATCATTCCGGCTCCGGCGACCATGATACATGTCATATTCATCTACTTCGTTTTCCAGCAAATAGCGGTTGTAATAATATTGTTCATCCCTAAAAATATTGCCCGACCACTTCTTCCGGATCTGCTGGACTTTTTGTTCGAAATGTTTGCTTTCCCCTTTTTCCCGGAGGCCTTCCAGCAATAATTGCTGCCGGACATAAGGATCTTTTTCCAATTGCCGTTTCACCAAATAATTTTCCACCAATCGTAATTCATAAGCGATCAATTCCCTCATCCGGCCATCCCGGTAGGGAGCGCCCGGGTAAAGGGATTGGTAAATGTGTTGCTTCCGCACTTTTGTAGACGAGAAATCAGGATGAGCCTTAGCTAACAGCCCTGTAAACCGTTGTAATTGCTCATGTTTATTGTACAAAGGGGAATGCACAAACTTGGTCAGCCCTTTCATTTCTTCCGGGGAAAAGGTTCGCAGCAAAGCTATCAGTTTGGTTTTTTCCATGGCTAAACAAGACCTAGAGATATATTGGGCAATAATTTATCCAACAAAAATATTACTCTATTTTATTGAAAATGAGTTGATAAAGTTAAATATCCAATTATTTTCTATCTATTTTTTCCAACAATTTACGAAAAATGTACTTTTTATGGCTTATGAAAGGCTCTAATATTGTATCATAAACACAAAATACTTTGAAACAAAAAAATCATTGGAGGTGTATGATGAAAATATCTATCAACAAAACTACTAGTACTATGATCGCCAACGGGTGCCGACCATCCGTACTATCTATCGGATTGATCATTTTTATGTTCCTTATCAATGGACAAGGCTTTGCTTTTATACAACCGATCTGCAGCCCGTCAGAAAAAGCGCAAGCCGGTCCCTGGCCCGGGAATACAAGCTGTGCTTCACCTACTACTCCAATATGCGGATTTGTACCGCCCAGCCCTGCCAATTACAATGAGATAAAGACCAATTGTATCGATCTCCTTCAAGGCGATACCCTGCATAGTTGCCACCAGGTAGAACTATGCGCTACCTTTGTGGCGCCGGCTTCAAAGATCAACTATTTTCAAATGGCCACCAATTCCACTTGTGCAGGATTTGCCTATGAAAGTGGTGGCTCGGAAACGATCTATACGGATACCTGTACGGTTATCGACAGTCGTCCTATCAGCTTTTCGGTTGGGGGGCCATGGACTGGACTTACCCCCGGACAAACCTATACCTATTGCCTCTCTTACCAGCAATTGAGGTGCGAGATCATCGAATTGTTCTTATGGTATTCCTATCCGGATACATCTTTACCCGGGGACTCCTGCGTTTGGCCCGGCGACGCCAATTCCAATGGGATTGTCAATGTCTGGGATATTTTTCCGATCGGATACACCTATGGCAGCACCGGGCCTTCCCGTACGAACGCGTCGACCAGTTGGATGTGCCATATCATGCCCGATTGGCCTCAATATATCAATGGAACGCTCAACTACAAACACTCCGATTGCAACGGGGATGGAACCATCGATCTTGGTGATGTGGGGGCAATCCTTCAAAATTATAACCTCACCCACAGCAAGACCATCCATAAAAGCGGCGGCAGCCGGGATTCCTGCCTATACCTCGAACTGTTGGAAGATAGTGTTGCAGCCGGCGATACGGCCACCGTGTTGATCAAATTGGGAGACTCTATCCCGATCACGGCATATGGCCTGGCTTTTAGTATACTATATGATCCCAACCTGGTGGATTCCGGCACTTTTGTCTTTGATTTTTCGAATTCCTGGTTGGGCAATCACGGTAATGACATGATCTCTTTGCACAAAGATCACTTTGGAACCGGGCAAATGGATATCGGAATTGTCAGAACCAATCAACTGGATGCCACCGGAACCGGTGAGGTTGCCCGTTGCCGTGTTGTTATGATCGACGATATCGCCGGTAAAAATAAGGTCGAGAAGGCCATGGATCTGACTATCGGCAATGCCCTTGTCAAACAAATGGGCGACTCTACCCTGGATATCCATACCAACGGTACCTCGATGGTGGTGTATAGCGATGAGACTTACATTCCTGAGCCGGTATTACGACCAACCGTGCAGGTTTACCCGAATCCTACAGACCACCAGGTGAACATCAGGCTTACCGGCAGCAAAGCCCGGTCAGTTGTGATCACCGATATCCGGGGCAGGAAGGTTTCCGGGGTGTACCGCATCAACCGGGAAAATATTACGCTACACACCGATCATTTATCCAACGGTATTTATATCCTGAACATCGAAACGGATGCGGGAACCTTGCATGAGAAAATCAATATACTCAAATGATCCGGGAACTATGGTTCGATGACCCTAAAACCTTTTCCTTGTATTTTCAATGGTATGCTGACGAGCGCCAGGTAAGAGGCTTCAAGGATCAAACCTCAACAAAGGACATGGCTGATAAAGTCATGTCCTTTTGCCATTTTCGTAGCATTCGGATCCTGGCCTTGCTTTTAGGAGTTCTATCCACCTGGTCTTTCCCACTATTAGCCCAGCCTTATTGGCTCGAAAAAGGTACGGGACTCAACAATATGGAAGGCATGGACATTGCCGTCGATGCCGGGGGCAATACCTATACAACAGGTTATTACGCCGGAACAGCAGTTTTCGGGAGTTATACGATCACTGCTTCGGGCATCACGGATATTTTCATCACCAAAGTAAACGATCTGGGAATCGTAGAATGGGCAGTCGGCGCCGGAGGAACCGGGCCCGACAGGGGACTTGCGATCACCACGACTGCCGGCGGAGATGTTTTTGTTACCGGTTACTTTACCGGCACCGCAACCTTTGGCAGCATCACCCTTACTTCCCATAGCGCTTCCCAGGATATCTTTGTGGCGAAATATGATAACACCGGAGCCCTGTTATGGGCCGTCAGCGCCGGCGGTCCTGAAAGCGACCAGGGAAACAGCATTGCCCTGGACAACAGCGCCAATGTATTCATCACCGGTCAGTTCAAAGATGCTGCGCAATTTGGGACCAGCACCATCACCAGTATGACCGATCCAGGCAATGGCCTTCCCTCGTTCGATATTTTTACCACCAAATATGACAATGCCGGCGGTTTTCAATGGGTTAAGCAAGGGGCAGCTCCTTATACGGATAGAGGCATGGATCTATCTGCCGATGATCTGGGCAATGTTTATGTAACCGGTCAATTTTCCGATACGATCACCTTCGATAATACCCATCCC
Organism: Chitinophagales bacterium; assembly: GCA_028278085.1. Lineage (GTDB taxonomy): Bacteria > Bacteroidota > Bacteroidia > Chitinophagales > JANQFB01 > JANQFB01. The sequence goes on along the minus strand of JANQFB010000298.1, from coordinate 3,821 downwards.
AACAATATGTTCAACGCCATTTTCCTGGTCAAATACGATGCCAATGGAGCAGAACAATGGTTCCGTCGGATCGGTGCAGCCACCCAGAATATTGCCTATGGCATTGCCACAGACAACAATTCCGATATATATCTAACCGGAGACTTTAACGGCACGTTGATCTTTTTCGGGTCTACGAACCAGACACTGACCAGCAATTACCCGGAGAACATTTTCCTGGCAAAATATGACGACTCGGGCACTTATCTCTGGGCTGAGGCTCAAGGCTCTGATTCGGAAGTTTCGGCCAGGAACATCGCCCTCGACAATTCATCTAACGCTTATATGGTCGGATATTTTCAATGCCGGTTCTCGGAATTATCGGATCACTACGGTGAAGGCACTTTTAACAGTATAGGCTACCGGGATGTATTTGTCAGCACCTATGATGCCAACGGACAATGGCAATGGGCCCATCAATGCGGCGGAAGAACGGAAGATATCGGCAATGGCATTGCGCTTATTGCTTCGGACGATGTGATCATTACCGGAAGTTATGAAGACTATATTTGGTTCAGAGGCGGACAAAACTTTCTGAATACCACCAACTATTCCCTGAACACCGGCTGGACGACCAATAATTATTGTGGGGAGAGTGATTACCAGGAATCGTACGGTTTGTCGGGTAATAGCACCAAAGATATTTTCATCGCCAAGGGTATCGATCCGGCTTTAGAACCCATGGATTATTACCGACGCCTGGGTTTTACCGGCTGCGACCGATCCTTTGTGGGCGTCTGTGTCGATCACAATGCACAGGCCGGTAATTGCCACCTGGATTCCTTGTTTTTTTGTGGTCCGTCAATAATATATGCCAACACCAACACGAGTAGCCATACCGGGCCTGCCTTTACCTACTCCTGGTCTACGGGGGCTACGACAAATAATTTGTGGATCACTAATACGGGGGATTACTCCGTTATGGCCACCACTCTTGACGGTTGCTTTTCCAGTAGCGATACTCTTCATATTTCCATCAAGCCCGTGCCGGATGAACCGCCAATCTCGGATAGCAAAGGTGTCAATAATATGGCGCTTGTTACCGAAAAAGTAGAGCTTTGTTTGCCGGATTCCGTTACTTTAACCGGTTTCCCGGATCCGGGAAATACCTACTACTGGTTGGGGCCAGGCCTACCGGTAACCGGTATTTTCGACAGTTCAGTTACCACCAGTTTATCCGGATTTTACACCTTCGTCCAAACTAATCCCGAAGGATGTACCTGGTCAAACCTTATCGTTGTTGAAGCCGATTCATCTTTATCCCTCAAAATGATATTACTCGATTCTGACAACCAACTTGATACCATAGGTGTATGTGATAGTCTGCCTGTAACCATGCTTATTTTTGACACGATTACCAACTCGGCTGCCAAGATTATCCTGATCAACAATACGGTAACCACCTGGCAGATCACTGGGCCAGCCATTTGGTCGCCGACGATGAACAATTATATATCTTTTATACCCCAAAACTCCGGGTGGTATCAAATAGATGCTACACTGACAGGAGGTTGCGATAACGACTCGTTTAACTTTAGCAAGAGCATTTATGTGGAATTACTACCCTTGCCCACCGTGAACATTACGATTGCGGGCCAAACCTTACTCTGTCCCGGTGATACCAACCTGTTGTATAGCAGTGGCAGTGATAATTATAACTGGGCAGGCGGTGGTATTGTCAGTGATCCCACGAACGATAGTATATGGATCAATATGCAAGGTAGTTATTTTGTCAGTTCCTTTCAGATGGATAGCTCAGGTTGCACCGCAACAACCATACATTCAATTGATGTCAATTTAATCCCTTCACCCCAGTTGTCGATGGATCCCGCCAATGGTGTGATCTGCCCCGGAGATTCCGTCCAATTGATCGGGAGCAATTACAGCGCCGGTAACTTCGACTGGATAGGTCCGAATGGATCCATGGGTATCAATGACTCATCCATTCATGTGAATACCCCAGGCTTTTACTACTGTGTTTTCACAGATACGGGAGGATGTGAGTTGATCTCCAATACCGTAGAAGTGAAACAGTATGCTACACCTTTTCTTACCGCCATTCCCGGCACCGTTATTTGTCCCGGGGACAGTGTTACTTTGATCGCCGTTGCCACCGATACACAAGCCATACAATGGCTGGCACCGCTGAGTGGTTCTTCGACCCAACAGGTCATTACCACCGCGGGCACTTATTCCTGCGATATTACTTCTTGCGGCATTGTTACCAGGGCCACCATCAATATTACCAACTCCATTGTTTCCGCACAGATCACTCCCTCGGGTCCTCTGAATTTTTGCCAGGGTGATTCGGTGATCTTACAAGCCAACAGCGGTATGGCATCCTATTTATGGTTACCCGGCAGTCAAAATGATAGTGCTATTGTGATCAAACAATCCGGCACTTATACCCTGGTTACCACTGACATCAGTGGATGCGCGGATACCTCCGCTCCCATTACGGTTACCGTTACACCGGTAGTACCGCCGGTAGTTTCCGATACCACTATTTGTATGCCTGCTTCCTTATCGCTGACAGCAACGGCTTCCGGTACACTTACCTGGTACGACGCCCCGAGCGGAGGCATAAACTTAGGCACCGGATCTGTATATACGACAAACATCCTTTATTTCTCCACTACTTTTTGGATCGAAAGCAGTGCGTCCGGATGCCCGGGTTACCGCGAACCACTAACCGTAACCGTTGAACGGGTCGATTCCATAGGCTCCATTAGTAGCAATGAGCCGCTTTGTCCGGGCGATACCCTTTTGCTGACCGCCGATGCGGTATCCGGACTGAGCTATTCCTGGACAGGCCCGGGCGGTTTCATTGCTGTCCAGGCTAATCCTTACCGAGCTCATATCAGCGATGCCGATACAGGCCTGTATACGGTGGTACTATCGGGCAATGAATGTACCGGACCGCCCTTCCATACCCGGGTAACTTTATTCCCACCCGTTCCGCCACCAAATATCGGCACGAATTCACCGGTATGCCTGGGCGATAGCTTGTTGCTCTTTGCCGATCCCGTAGCGGGCGCCACCTATCGTTGGAGCGGCCCCGGCGGTTTTACGGATACATCGCTCAGGCCCGTCATAACGCCGGTAACGTTCGCCGATAGCGGCTATTATACGTTGGAAGTGATCCCTGCTCATTGCAGCAGCAGTGATTCCGGTATATCCGTCGACATAAAGCCCCTGCCAACGGCTCCGGAGGCCGGGTCGAATAGCCCGGTATGTCCCGGAGACCTGCTTCAACTAACGGCCCATTCACCGGTAGCCGAGCACTATGATTGGAGCGGCCCGGACAACTTTTCATCCACAGATCCCACTCCCATCCTGCCACCGGCAACGAATGAAATGGCAGGGACTTATACCGTTTCCATCCTTTCATGGGGATGTAAAAGCGCCGGCAGCGAAGTGCAAGTGGTGGTTGGAAGCTTTCCTGTGATAGACCTGGGTAATGATACCACCATCTGCGATGGTGAAGAGATCATCCTGACATCTGACCAGGCGTATATGGCTTATTTATGGCAGGACCAATCCGAATACCCGGAGTTTATCGCCACTCAACCGGGTGTATACATCCTGCAGGTTTGGAATGAATATGATTGTCCGGCATCCGACACCGTGATCATCTCCGCTGGTGATTGCTTTGAAGACCTTATAATACCTACAGCCTTTTCGCCTAACCAGGACGGCGTTAATGACCGGTATTTCCCTGTGATCATGGGTCAAACGGAGTTGATCTCCTTTCGTATTTACAACCGGTGGGGGGAGATGAT
>JANQFB010000288.1 GCA_028278085.1 Chitinophagales bacterium | reverse complement strand
GATGGGACAGGCCCGCCATGGGAGTTGGCTGCTGCATATAAATACGGGATCGAATCATTTGTACCCTCAAACAATAACATATTGGGAGTTGGGACGGCTGCCTGCGGATTGCCAAAGCCTTTTTTACTAATGGGGATAAAACTGATCCCGTCTGTCGACCGGTACACCTGCGTACCCTGTAAGGGATTTCCCGTACCCAGCCAGAGGTAATCCGTTCCCGCAAAGCTTGCAGTGCTCATGGACGGGATCCCTTTTACCGAAGGTGCGGATACATCATATATTACCTGTGTCCATTGTTCCCCCTCTCCTGATTTCCATAGTTGCGCCCCGCCCGGTCCAACCCTTCCGCAACCGGCATACAAGGTGTCTTTAAATGTGGCGAAAGTTATGACATCATAATTTTGAACCGATCCAAAGCCATCCGTTATAACCGGCGACCATGGATCTGCCTGTCCCAGGGCGCTGAGGGAAAATATTACGAACCCGTGTATCCAAAGCAGCTTCTTCAAAATAGCGTCCTGTTTCCTGGGTTGGATGAGCATTTTTTGGGAAAGATCGACCGGTTGAGGTATTAAACTCCGGGGGAAGCCAATTTGCTATCAGGTTATCTTAACTATCTTAAAGCTGAATGAAGATTTGATTTCCAGATTTGTTTATCAGGCGGCTGATCTTTTTTGTCTGTTCTTCTTAATCCGGTTAATGACTTCCCGGACTTTTTCCCTGATATAGTCTACACGTTTATCCTCCGGGATCTCCTTTAATTCCTCGTATGCTTTCTGTTTCCATTCCCAGACCTCTTTCTGAGCCTTTGATACTTTAGTCTTCATTGTCTAATAATTCTAGTGGCGTTATGATCCTGAAATGGTTCAGGTAGTTTTTTCAATATTCACGGATAAAACTCTTCTTTCTTTGTTAACATTTGCCAGATGCCTAAAATTCCAACTTACCAGATAATCTATTCGGTTAACTACTGATGTTGCTATATGATAGGCATCAAATACCTTATTTTCAGGGATTATTCCATGGTCTACATAAAGTTTCGCTAATTCCTGGATCTCTGATGAATCGTGTTCCTCTACAAAATCCATTGGGAATGTTTCAAGTGCTTCCAATAATTTCGCCCGTTTATTCTCATTGCCAGTATTCATAATCTCCTCAACGACAAATTCGGAGATATATGTCTCATACGTGCCAGTCTTGATGAAGTTTTCGAAAAAGTCAATCGTTATTTCTTTTCGCTCAGGTGCATCATCGGCAAATAATTTAATGCTATTGTACACAAATCTTAAGGTGCTTTTACGTGGCCTTATTGTAAATGACAGGCATTTGTCCTTTCCATTTGTTCCAGGTATCGGGTTCAGTGATCAGCCGGGCCATAAAATGACCGACATTGATCCGGCTTGTTTTCCCGGCATTGAAAATCGCATCCCTGATCGGTGAGGGATAAACCTCATAGTCACTGACCTGGTCTGCATGCAATAAGTTATCGGGACGAACGGCTACCCACTCCAGGTATTGATGGGTTTGTCCGATTTTTGTCCTTAAATAATCCGCAGCCTGTTCATTGTCAGGATGCGGGGGTAACAATAATCGAAGTATGCCTACCACTATCTTGTGGCGGATAGAAACAGGTTCGTTTAGATCACGATTTCGGTTTCCTGCCGTGTTCATCAATACAAATTTAACCGGAATTTCAGGTCGATGTGTTTGAATAGCTTCCGTAAGTTTCTTAACTGCATCGGTCACCAATTTTCGAGGTTTGCCATAGATACCTTTCCAACTCAGGTTGTGGCCCAGGCATGAAACCACCGCTTGACAATTTTTGACATGCTCGTTCAATTCTTTGTCGCTCATTTCCGGAAGGCTTGCATGAATTACAGTTACTTGTCCGCTTTCCTTCCATGATCCCGGCAGTCTATCGGGTGATCGTACAATCACTTTCACTTGTTGTCCTGAATTCAGGAGTTGCTCTACCAACTTTCTGCCTGTTGCTCCACTTGCACCGGCTACTAATATTGTCATGGTATTAAATGTTCAATTAAGACAAGTTTTTTCCAGAATGTATGGGTTTGGCAAAGATGATGTTATTCTTTTTTATAGGTCGTGTTTTTTGGGGGTGTACGGATCGTCATGGTGTTACCGTTTGCTGAAAAGTCGATCGTCCAACGGTGCTCTTTGTCAAAAAAGAAAGTCAAAGGCGCTTCCGGGTGAAGCAAGTATTTTCTTCCCCTGTCATTGGTATAGATCATCCTATTGTCTTCCAAAGATATCAATCGTTTTATACCATCCACACCGCTGTAGCTCCCGGTAAACTTCCTGAACGCTTCTAAGGTCAAGGGGATGGGTTTCTTCCGTACCGGTATTTCATAAGGCAAGCCGAACAGGATGTTAATGATGTCATCACTTATCATGCCGGTTTTCCTTCGTCCCAAACTGGTGTTGTCCAGGAAAATCATCACCATGTTGCGTTCATGGAACCGCTGGATAAAGCTGTGGAACCCACCAAAACCACCGGCATGGTAACTGGTGGTACAACTATCTTTTTGCCCGTCATACAACCTCCGGTACACTTTCCAACCGTAGCCGTGCCCGTTGTGGTTGGGCGTGAATATCTTTTGCTGCCATTTCTTATCGAGCAAGGTGTTGCCGGCAAGGGCCCTGTCCCACAAGTACATGTCATGCAGGGTAGCATACATTTGTCCGGCTGCATGGAAGTTGCTATAGGCTACCTTCGATTCCAGCTTAAAGGTCGAATCCACATAAAGGTAACCGCTGGGCATACCGTTAACCGCTGAACTGTCAGGCACCAGACCGCTGTTCTTCATGCCTGCCGGTTCAAGTATTTTTTCTTTCAGCACCTTCTCGTAGGGTTTCCCGGTCACTTCTTCAATAATGGCCCCTAAAATATTGTAATTCGAATTGCTGTATTTGGACGATGTGCCGGGCTCGAATTGCAGATCATCCATGCACCAGTGTTTAACCAGAAACTGCGGCGAAAAAGGATTACGGATGGAATCGTTCCTGAAATTCTTGTTCCTGCTAATGCTGGGAATTCCGCTTTGATGACACAGCAAATGATGGATGGTCACCTGGTCTCCGGTTTCCTTTCGATAGTAGGGCAGATAGTCTGTTATCTTGCCGCTTAATTCCAGTTTTCCCTCCTGCACCAATTGCATGATCAGCATAGCGGTGAACTGTTTGGTCATAGAGGAGATCCGGAACTTCCCTTCAAGCGTGTTCGGTATGCTATCTCCGTAATTGGCATAACCGAACGCTTTTCGATAGATAACCTTACCGCTGTCAGCTACCAGCACAACACCGGTATATTTCCCGGTATTGTAGTAGGCCTGCATCAATTCATCGATCTTTTCAACCGTGGATTGTGCGCGTGTTGCAAGGGTGAGCAATAACAATATAGTTAGGAGTGCATGCATTTTTGATATAAGCCTGTTATTGCCTTGCGGTAATTTCATAACGGTCGAAAACTTCGTTTCTTATAACGTCCTGCAGGCATTATAGTTGCCGGCGCCGCGGAAATCCGTATTCCTCCCGAAAATAGCGATAAAACCTGGATTACGCTATAGAAGACAGCTCTGCTCAGGCCTACTATCCAATCATTCGAGCACTAACAAATGATACTTTTTGCTGATGATACCTATCATTTTTTTCCGTCTGAAATTACGCTATCATTAGGCTAGGTAAAATTTTACTTCATTCCAAACATGTTAGGTATGAAAACTTTGTTGAAGACTGCATTCCTTTTTGCTTGCCTGGCGCCGCTCCTGGTATCCGGCCAGATCTCGATCAACCTTGCCGATACGCTACCCCATGAAAGCGCGATGCTGGATATTGGCAGCCATAGCCTGGGTTTTTTAGTGCCCCGTATGACAACAGTTCAGCGCAACAATATATCCGGTCCTACCGAGGGTTTACTGGTTTATGATAACACCACCCGTTCGTTTTGGTACTACGCTTCGGGCTGGATGGAGATCGCCGCTGGCAATATCGATGTGATCTCAGATGCAGATAACGACACTAAGATCCAGGTAGAGGAAAGTGCGGACGATGACATTATCCGGTTTGATGCCGGTGGGACAGAATATTTCCGGATGGATGCCGGCCGTTTGGAGGTATTCAATACAGGAAGTTCTGTTTTCATGGGAGACCGGGCCGGAGAGGCAGATGACCTGACCCTGAATGAGAATGTGTTTATTGGCGAAAAAGCCGGATTGGTCAATACCAGCGGCATTAACCATGTTGCGGTAGGATACGCAGCGCTTTTCCAAAACACCACGGGAAATTATAATGTAGCCATAGGCAGGAGCGCCCTTTTCAGTATGCAAACCGGCTACTATAATGTGGCCGTGGGCAGAGGCGCCTATAATACCGGCACCGCTTACAATAATTCGGCAGCCCTGGGTGATGCGGTTGCCGTAACCGGCAGCAATATGGTGCGCATTGGAGATGCCGGGGTCACCTCCATCGGCGGATATGCCAACTGGAGCAATATCAGTGATAGCCGTTTTAAGACCGATGTTAAAGAAAATGTAGCCGGGCTGGATTTCATCCTGCGCCTAAGGCCAGTTACCTACCGACTGGATCCGGAAAAGGTGGCGGCCTTCCACCAAACACCTAATGAATATAGGAAACCGGCGTCGGAAGCGCTGAAAAAGGCCGTCGTGGAAACGGGCTTTATTGCACAAGAAGTGGAGCAGACAGCCCAGGACCTACGCTATGATTTCAGCGGTGTGGATGCCCCGTTGCATGATGGTGATCCGTACAGCTTACGGTATGCCACCTTTGTGGTTCCCCTGGTGAAGGCCATACAAGAGCAGCAGGAGATGATCAGCGATCTAAAGCTGCAACTGGAGCAACAACAGCGGCAGATCGCTGACCTTGAAAAACAACAACGATAAGGGGCCGGTCCTGAAATGGCAATTGAGAACGGGAGACATGAGTGCCGCAGGCTACCTGCAAAGCATGATTTTCCTGGTCGTAGTCCCGGATCTTATGAAATAAATACCGTCCCGAAGCCTGCTCAAATCAATAACTGGAGTTATGTCACGGATCTCCATACGCTTCCTGCCCATCAGATCGATTACCTGTATCGGCAAATGGGTTTCCAGGATATTGGAGAGGTATACCTTGCCTGAGGTAGGACTAGGATAGACCAGGAATCTGTTTGGAGGTATTCCGGTTGCTTCAATGGCATTTGGACCCTGAATATTTGCGGCAAAGAAACCCCTGCCGCTGGTGCCAAAAATCAACTGGCCCGGGTCGTGGGGATTAAAAGTGATCACCGAACCCCGCAACATGGGCAAGCCGTTGTTTTCGGGAGACCAGGTTTCCCCGCCATCCGTCGACAATAACATGCCATCCACACCTGCATAATCTTTGAACGGATGCTCATCCGTACAAACTATGATCGTCTGTGAATTACCCGGTTGAACGGCTACATCATATACATAATAATTGTTGAGGAGCGAGTTCCATGTGCTGCCGTCATACTTCCACAGCCCCTCCTCACCGTCATCCGTTCGCCATTTGGTCACATAGAGCATGCTGTCGTTATTCGGGTCGACTTCTATCCGCGTTCCGTTGGACGGGCTACCGGGCATTTGGGTAAAAATCGTTCCATCCGTGGTCTGGTAAACCCCTCCGGCAGTGTTGACATAAAAGGTAAGCGGATCATTTTTCGCAGCGGCAAGGAGTGCAAGGCCTGATCCGGGCAAAGTCAATGGTGTCCAGTTCGTGCCACCGTTATTAGTCCTGAAGATCATATCCTGCACAATTACCCAGGCCGTATCGGGTTGGTCGGGCAAAGCATGTATCCCCATTGGCGAACCACCCATAGGCGTGGCGCCCGGAAAATCCGCATGGGTGAACTTCACCCAGCTATCCCCCTGATCATCTGACCGGTAAACGCCTTCAAATTCATCGTTTTGCCCGGAAGTCATGTAGATCACCCGGCCGTTGATACCGGCAAAGACCACATCATTACCGGCAGAGTGTTCATCCATTCCCGTACCCCCTTTGCGCCAGGTTTGCAGGTTGTCGAAGCTTGCATTGTATTTTCCATCGTCAGCGCCCTGGTTAACGGCGTGATCGGGGTCGAATGGATTGAACTCGAAATTACTGGTTACAATGCCACTGAAGCCGTTGCCGGTGTAAAATCCGGGCGGTCCGGCGGGTTCACTCATGATATCGTCCCAGGTGTTTCCGCCGTCGGCGCTGCGCAGCACATATTCCCCACCACCGGCATATACCTTGTTCTCATCATAGGGATCAATGGCTATCATCACCATATCCGGAGCAGAAAAATCATAGAAGATAGGTGTAGTTTGAATCAGTGTTTCATCCATGACACGTACCCAGTTCAATCCACCGTCAGTACTTTTAAAAAGCCCGGGGGACCCGAAACCGCTGTTCCCCGTAAAAAGGATGTCCGGATCTGAAGGAGCGATCCGCACACATTTGTACCGGGAAGCCACTGCCTCGACCGGATCGTCGATCTGCGTCAGCGTTCCGGAAACGTCAGTCCAATTGGCCCCTCCATCGGTGCTACGATATACTTTTCCGGCGATATAGTCGCCGCTATCGAAATAGGGGCCTGTAGAAGCCCAAAGTATCATAGTGTCGTTGGGATGGGGTTCCACCCACCAAACATTCCCAGTTGCCATCCCTGTATTGGAAGGCGCCCAGGTGCCGCCACCATCGGAGCTGAAATAAACCCCTTGTCCCATAGATACCGCGACCAATTTTGAGCCATTCCATGCAGCGCGGGTAATACCGGGCGCTTGCATCGTGCCGATGGTCGTCAGGCTATCCCAGGTCTGGCCGCCATCCAGGCTCTCCCAAACGACGTTGAACCGGGAACCTCCGGGTGTCGGGAAATCCGTATGGGATCCGCCAAATGCGATCAGGCGGTCCGTATCAGCCGGATCATAGAGGATCTGTTGTACCGGGCAGGTATAATAATCTTCCACCGCGGGCATACCGTTCCGGCGCTCTTCCCAGTTATTACCCCCATCCGTACTGATGTATGGTCCGCTCATGGTACCCACCCAAATGATATTGGCATCCGTAGGGTGAAAGGTAAATTCGCCTATTTCCCAGCTTTTGAATCCAAAAGTCGGATTCCAGGATCCGCCGGCGTCTGTGCTATAACCGGCGCCCATCACATCGCCCCCGAAAAATAGCTTGTTGGTATTGTGCGGGGAAATGGCTATGCTGGAAGTAAAGCCACCGCAACCGGGCTCATTCAGCGACTGCCATTGAAGCTGTGCCTGCAGGAGACCTGGCAACGATAACCAACACCAGCAGGTACAAAGAATTTTAAGGGCTAAGGTTTTCATCGGATTTACAGGTTTAAATATACTAAATCCGATTTACCTATGGACCGGTATCATCATTCCCGCTAAACATAATCCTGACTTGTAATTAATGCCAACGATAAGTGCATGAAGCATGGTAATCCCCGGGGGTGGCTAACTTCCAAATACAAGATATTAGCCCGTATTATGGATAACCATGATTAGCAATGCCTATTAATTCATCATCGTTATTGTAGTAGAAGTATAAAACCGGGTGGAAATATGAAGGAAACGCTTCCAGGATTTGATGACCGTGGAGCTCTATACAATATTTGACTTCAGAACGTGGTATTGAATCCGGGTCCATAAAAAACGCTATATCCTCACCACTTATCTTATTAGAATAGTATATATACCCGAAACAACGATCATCGAACCTGTTTTCTTCATCTTGCACTACATCCAGGTTTGGAATATTATGTTTGCTCACATAATTCATTAAAACCTTCAATTTCGAATGAATGGGCACATCCATTTTGATAGAGGTTTCATTGATCTTACCGCTTACAAAATCCCGGTTCCATGGCAAGTCGCAATAATTATTGTTTATACACCCGCTAACCAGTTGTAAGACAAATATTACCAACATATATACGTGAAGTTTTTCACCCGTTTACCTCTTCTTTAAGGCCTGCTCGGCTTCCCGGTATTTATTATAGTCGTCAATCATACCAATACTGATGGTAATTTGCTTGAGTGCTTTTATCGTCTGTAAATCGTTGGGATTGAGTTTGTAGACTTTTTCCATGTAAGGCAATGCCTTTTTAAACTGTTGCTCCATTACCTCCTGGTATTGCTCTGCCTCTTTATAATCATCTGTTTCGTTGGCCCTTTTATGAGCAGCGGCTCCCCGGTTCACATACAATGCTCCCAAATTAAAAAGCGCCATTGCTTTATTTTCGTCGATAGCAATGGCTTTTTCGTAAATGGAGATGGCTTTATCGAGATCGGTGGTTTCCAACAACTGCGCATAAGCTACATGTTTAATATAGCTCTGCGGGTCATCTTTTATCGCTCTTTCGAACTTGTCAAGCGCTTCTTTTCGTTTATCCGGCGCATTCAATAAAATATCCAATTCAAATGCGGACAAATCGGCTTTGGCATTTTTATATTGCTCTTTTAGCCTGGCCCAGTATTCGGGAGAATGATCCGATTCGCTTAACCTGTTGTGCTCTTTATCCACCATCTCCTTCCCTTCGCCAACATACTTCAGCGCCTGGTCGAGGTTATTATCCTTGTACCTTGCCAGCAATGCCAAACGATAATATACATAACCGATCAACTGATCCGGCTTCTTCGGCGGATAACTGGTAAAGGTTTCAATGGCTTTGATGAAATCGGTTCGGGCGCTCACGGAGTCGGTTTTTCCCAAATATGCCTGGGCACGCAAATCATAAGCAAGGTAATTCTTCTCTTCCAGTACATTTTCGGTAATGGCCACTGCAATGTCCATATATGGAATGGCTTCACTATACATACGCTTATTCAAGGCCTGTAAGCCTGCCGATAAAAATTCATTATAAAGCTGTGTTAGCTGGGATCTGGCTAATTTCTCGTATGGCCTGCCCTCGATATTTTTCTCGATGGCCCTGGTAAAGCATTCATAGGATTCCAGTAATGCCCCATCATAGCGCTGCAAGGTTTCCATATCTTTGGCCTGCACTGCTTTGCTTCTTATCCCTATTAAGGTCATCCCTAAATGATACCAACCTTTTGCGATGTTTTTCTGCTTTAATTTGCTTTCATCTCCCAACCCGGCACGCAATGATCTTTCGGCTTTTGCATAATCGCCTTGTTGGTAGGCCACTACGCCGGTAGTGATCTTATGATCGTTTTGCGCCAGGGTAGTAACCGCTAAGAGCAACATTGCCCCTGGAATCATTAAAGCTCTCATGATCATCTGATTTTTTGCAACTTAACTATTTTTCACCCCTGGAAACCCATGCAGCTTGCGATGAAGCTTCAGAAATGCTGTCATTTCATCCATGATCGCCTATACCGTTCAACATTCAAGAACCTATTGCTCGACATAATTTTTAAAGGAAGTCATGAACTTTAAGGTTTGTTTTTTGAACATGCCTTTCATGAAAAAGCCCATTACTTTCATCATACCTTTCAATTCAAAGTAAGTATTGTTGGTTTGTTTGACACTGTTGTCGGTTAATTTTTCAAATAGTACCTCCACTTCATTATTGCCCATCGGACTTTGGTAGGCAAATTTTATTTGATGGGGCAGGTTTTGCTCCAAAATCGTTTCTGATATCTTCATTTCTTTATTCTTATGCAAGAAATAAAAATCGCTTTTGGCGCCGACTTCACCGGGCGTTCCGGAGATATGTTCATATTTTTGCAATCCTTCCATCCAATGTTTTAACCCATCGGGGTCCTTAAATTTTTCAATAACTTCTTCCAATGGTTTATTGATCGTATTGGTTAATGTGTATTGCATGACTTAATGATTTAGTGTGATCAAGTAACTGGTTTTGGGGACCCATGTTATCACATCCATGGATGACGTAAGATATTAATCTTTTTTGATTTCATACCATAATTCTACCATGCCATCTTTGTAAGCGGTAACATCTTTCAGGTGTAATGCCTGCTCCTGTCCGATGTAGTCAAAAAACAGGGTTCCGCCACCCAGCATCACAGGCATGATCGATATGATTATATCGTCGCCAAGTTTCCGGCGCAGGAAGTCTTTTGTCAGCATTGCTCCACCCACCATCCAAATATTCCGGTATTTTGGTTTTAGCCCTTCGTTGACCAATTTGTCCGGGTCTCCGGCGTAGAATTCAACGTTATTTCTGTCGGTTGTCAGCTTTCTTCGGGTCAATACGGTAACCGGCACCTCACCATAGGGCCATCCTAGCTCCAGGGCATGCTCATAGGTCCGTGAACCCATGACATAGCAATCTATCGATCGGATAAACGCTGCCACAGCTTCTTCGGTAAGGGTAATGCCTTTCTCGTAATTGTCTGTGGATTGAAGCCAGGAAATACTTCCGTCTTTTGTAGCGATAAAGCCGTCAAGGCTTGCCACCATGTGAATGGTTACTTTGGCGGTGTTGGTTGTCATTTTTCATCGTGATTTTAATTTTTGCAAGGGATTTAGCCAAACCCAACGCCGGTTAACCAACTTTTCAGCTTTGACCAAAAGCTTGATGTAAGTATTTTGGTCACCACAAGTTCATGGCTTGTTATTCATTCTGGTTGCTATTATCACAATTTCACTTTCCAATGTCCTGCTTTGGTAGACCCAACTCTTTCAACTATTCCTGCTTGCCTTAGCTGTTTTATCGTTTTTTCAACTGTACTTTCACTTTTATTGATCTCTTTTGCTATGTCGGGTATAGTTATACCGGGTTCTTGAAACATCCAGGCAACAATTTCTTCCGCATTTCTCCCGTATTTCTCCCGTATTTCTCCCGTATTTCTCCCGTATTTCTCCCGTAAAACTGACAACGGACCTTTTTCCTCCTTACTTTTCACATACTTTCTCTGCGCTTCTTCCGAAGCCTTGAATATCTTGCTGAGAAAACCTCCTTGCTCTTCTTTCAAAACCGGTTCCGGCAATCCAATGTCTTTACATGCTTCAATAATCTTGATAGTACCTCTTCCCCATGAATCAATATAACCGGCTTTGAAACAGGTGTCTGCAATCAGCGGATTTCTGGGTATAGAGCGATGAATTTTCTTCAGGTCTGCTTCAGTGATCCCTTCGGGAAGTCCTCCATCATTCCAGATACTGAAGTGCTTATCATAGAAACGGATTTGTGTTGGCGCTCCCATGTAGTTGCGATGTACCAATGCGTTGAGGATCATCTCACGGACAGCAGATACAGGATATTCATCCCGTTCCACCCGTTGCATGCCCACAAAGTCAACCGGATGAATGAAGAATTTGGCGTTGAGTATTTCGCCAATCTGTTCTTTGATTTGGATCAGATTACCTTCAACTACTTCGTGAAATTTCAAGTCCGTATCTGTTTCTCCGAACTTGCCGATTTTGAGGGCCATATTCGGATAAAACTTTCCGGGATCTTTTCCAAATAGTACGATGGCTGCTCGCTTCAATTGACCATCTTCGAACAAGCGTAGCTTTTCAAGTAAGTCCGGTATACTAATATCGTCCTCAACGATGATCCGTTTAACGATCCGTGCATCTTTCAGGAATTGCTTAGTGGTGGATTCATCAATGTCATTTATGGAAGCTCTTGGCTCCGGAATATCGTCCCATGTCTTTCCGGTACGCTTCAGGATGAATTCATTTAATGCAGGGCCTTTCAGTTCCTGCAAGGTGCTCCCGGTGCGAACGTAATACTTTCCTCTCATTGAAATAGGCACATCATAACGCGGAACAGTGATCTCAAGATAGTGTTTGCCCTTTTCACTTTGTAAATTGACTTCCGCATACACACCCAAAACATCCCGGAATTTGTTGGGCAGTTGTTCCAGTAATTCGTTGTAATTGTCAATACCTGCTATCGACCCATTATCATCAATGCCAATGTACAAATTACCGCCACTGGCATTGGCAAAGCCGCAAATCCATTTCAGGTATTCGTCACGCCAATTGGATTTGTATTCTATGTTTTGGGATTCGGGCATCTTTAATCCTTTGTTGTCGAGATCAATAATCCTCTCACTCCGGATCCTAAACTTCCGTAATTTTCCTTAAGTCTGGTGCATTTGGCAGCGTAATATTCCTACAGGGATTGGTAATAACTTTTAATAATTAGATCAGCCAACCAGGCCATGAGCCATCATGCTTTTTCTTTCATAAGCCATGTGATCATTCCGTATCATGATCTTAATTGCCCACATCTGCCAAGCTAAAATGCCGTTTTATGCTGCCGTTTTTCTTTTCCAAAATGTTGCAATACCCGTAAAGCCCGTAAGGTATTCCATCTGCTGGGTTTACCTGCTTTTTCCATGACAAAGTGAACTTGCCCCGGATGAGCAGCCTGCATATTCCAGGTTCCGTACTTGTTTCTCTTTTCCTGCACAACAGTGATGGCGTTTTCCATCCGCTTATCCCACTTACTACCGGCATATTGAAAATAGTCCAACGCCCGTAGAATATCGTATTTCCATCGGGATGGATATGGCATCTTCAGAAAGGCTTTGTTGATGATCGCTCCGGTTCGGTCAGACAGGAATAGCTGATGCAGGAGTATGAATTCCTCTGCACTTTTCCTGGCCCTTAAAATGTCATTCCGTCGATACCTGTACCCGGATCGCTGAAACTCAATCAATCCTTCCAATACCGAGAGGGTGGAATGTAACGAACTATGTTTGGCGCCACTTCTGGTTGTCCGGCAATTGAAGCCCCCGTCCGGCATGATCTCATGAAGCAAACTATCGACAACGGAGCACAATTTTTTCTCTTGGGTATTAAAATAAGCAGCATAATTCAGAAACATACCGTTTACACAAACATCGCTATGCTGCCAGGTGGAAGGTCCCAATGGAATACCCCCATCTTCGGCTTTGCCAGCATGTAAGGTAAGCTCAATGGTCTCTTTTACCATTTTGTTGTCCCGGTTAAGGTTCAAATTTCGGAGGTCCAATAAGGTATAATGCGTAGAGATCCATTTCGGTTGATAAAACCGATCTCCCCAATGACCGTTTTTATTACGTTGGGATAGAAACTGTTTGCCCCAGCCTTCCTTCGCTATTCTGTCCTGCAGGTCCTGCCTGTTTTCACCCAGTAAATCCCGGTAAACCTGGTACCGGATGGAAACATCACCTTCCAGCAACCAGGCTATGATCTGTTGTTCGTTCATTTCGATAAGAGGAAAAGCACTTTAGTAAAGAGCGTATTATTGCTTTTTACTTTGGTGTCGGCAGGTGTACTAATTTACGATTTTTCCGGTTTTGTCGATATAAAACCCAGGCTGATATTAACCAGGTCCTTCATCGTTCTTTGAAAATCTGTATTGGTGCAAATGCAACCTATTGAGCTGTCCACCGTCAATGCTTAAACGTTTTGACGGGTGCGGTTGTCTTTTATTATTTATTCAAATAGGCAGAATACATCCAAACGAGTTTCTCTTGTTCCCGGATATAGTCGCTCATTTGTGCGTTTGTCCCTTCGTCATTGATGTCTGCCGACAGGTCGAGGATATGTCGCTGTTTTGTCAGTAGTGTTTTGAAAGCGGCGAGTATTTCTTCAATGGCTTTGGTCCCGTCCGATACTTCGTTGCTTTCGGGTATTCCCGATTTGTCGAGATAGTCCGTGAACTTGTGTTGGGGGGCGTGTCCGAGTGTCAGGATCCTCTCTGCCACTTCGTCTATTTTAAGGAACAAGTCGTTATACAGCTCTTCAAATTTTAAGTGTAGTTCGAAGAACTTATCGCCACTGATATTCCAGTGATACCCTCTTGTATTTTGGTAAAAGGTCGAATAATTGGCCAGTAAGTCATTGAGCAAGTCCGCCAGCTCCTTGCTTTTGGCCGTGTCGAGTCCGATCCTATTTAAGTTTTCCATAGCTATTATTTTGTTTTGGCAAAGATAATGCCACTGTCCACTGCCCGCAATGACGTTTATCAGTGGTTTTTTAAG
Source organism: Chitinophagales bacterium (assembly GCA_028278085.1). Classification (GTDB taxonomy): domain Bacteria; phylum Bacteroidota; class Bacteroidia; order Chitinophagales; family JANQFB01; genus JANQFB01. Next base: position 582 of record JANQFB010000288.1, on the reverse strand, counting down.
CTGGCACAATGGCTTTTTGTGTAAAACCAAGTGCTGTAAGTTGCCGGTTGTTAGGTTCAGCTACCTTCCCATAATAATCCTTAATTATCAATGTAAATGGTGGTTGTAGTGGTATACCAAACTGCCATTCTTCCACCGGTAGAAGTGCCTTCAGTAACAGTACTTTTGTTATAAGCCCTTGTTAACGTACAGGTGGCATCTCCAATACCCAGATTTTGGAGTTTATTCGCTGATAATACCAGTTCTGTTGCGCCAACAATTGAACTTGAAAAAACTTCAAAATTGCTTTGTTGCGGGCCATCGATTGTCAGTGAAACTGTTTCTTTTGCCGCAATAGGATTTCCGATCCATGTGAAGGTAAACGCATTTCCGGAACTGATGGTGTCTACTAAAGGAAAGGTAATCGTATCCATTGTTGGTGTATTGTTGGTAAATGTATTGTTGTCAAGATCTGTATACACAAAGGTGCCCGAATTAATTAACCCTGCGTATTCTTTCCTATGAGCACCGGAAACTGAATTATAAAGAAGCTCATCACCATTAAAAGTTGAAATTGCCGGGTCGTTCAGATCTAACAGTGTG
>JANQFB010000225.1 GCA_028278085.1 Chitinophagales bacterium | reverse complement strand
GCCCATATTGTTGAATCCTGCTCCCTCGCCGACAAATAGGTTATTGGCTCCCGGCTTTTGCAAGACTGGGATTCCATCGATACGATAGCCACTGTTGGGGGCGGATGGGGTGACATTGATGTTGTCAAGTACGTCTAATTTGAAATTTGGTGTTTGGGTGCCGATGCCGATTTGGATGTTGGAAAAGGGACCACCATTATTGCCAAAATTAATGATACCAAAACTGGAAGGGATTTCATCAGAAGGGCCACCTATTTCACCAAGTTGTTGTGAATTTAAGAAAAGAGAATTGCTTCCAACTTTTAGCGTATCTGTTATACGAATATTGCCGACCACTTCCAAATCTTCGGAAGGTGAATTAGTATTAATCCCTACTTTTTTGCTAGTAAAGATTCCAGCACTTCCTCCATCATCCCAAAGGCAGTTTCTGTCATCATCGGATGAACTTTGAGCAATAACAAATTTACCTGAAAAGGTTAAAACCATTATGATTGCTATGTAGATGAATCTATTTAGTTCCATGATTGGTTTTTAATAATGAACTAATTTTCTCGAAGTTATTTTATGATCAGTTTGTATCATGAGGTGATATATTCCTTTAGGTAGATTGGGTGCTTCTATTTGAATGATGTCATTAGATTGTTTTGTGGTCAATAATACATTTTGCTTTCTACCCAAAACATCATACAGTCCTATTGACAGATGTTTCAAAGAGTTTGTTCTATGATCCAATTCAATATTAATGACTTCGTCAAATGGATTAGGATAGATTTGAATTGGATTGATCGATATATTTTCATCTACAAAAGTTTTAGAATCCACTTTGATGTAATTGTTTTTTAATATAGTATCTGCACAACCACTACTGTCAGAAGCAATAAGAGTTACTGGATAAATTCCTGAAGCATCATAGCATATGTTAGTTGGCAAATTTTCGGAAGAACTATTTGGTTGACCACCGTCAAATTGCCATGTATAAAAATCATAATCCACAAGAGTATTCAAATTAAAGTTGATACAATCCCCTTCGACCATGTTCAGACTGTCAGCACTGAAATCAATGATTTTATTAGTTATATCAAGGCATACAATCGAATCTGTTGAAACGCATATATCATCTATAAAATAATATGTTGTGCCATCCTTGTTGGGATTAAATACAATTGTGTCGATATTAGCATCGTCAAAAAAAGTTCCTATACTGATATATTGATAAGCTGAATCAGCGATAAATACTCCCGATATAGTTGTCCATTCAAGAGTATCAGAAATAATAAATTCAGTGTATATATGAGCAAAGTTGTTGATCGGTGGAGGCATGGTATCATTGTAGTTAATTGTGGAAAACAGTATGCCCAATTTATCCGAAGCACTGCCCGACCATTCTGCCAAACTGACTTTCATACTGACGTAATACTTTTGACCTATCTGAATGGAATTCGATAACTGCCTTCCAAAGGACTCCTGAAGCACACCTAAAGGATTGTATGCAATTAATCCGCTGTAACCAATACCTGTTACAGGACATTGATTTCCAAGGGGATTTTGTGGAATAGTGTAAAAGGAAGCACAAGAATGATAAAACTCCTCAGAATGCAAATGCGTATCCCATCCAACAGCTTTATTTATTTGTGAATGGCTCGTCGGACAATCCGAATACTCCTCAAAACTAGGATTGGGCACCAAATTCTCTTGGGCATAGCCCATTAGAGTAGAAACTAACAAGCTAAAAACATATCGCAAATCTCTCATGCTACTAAAATTAAGAAAAAGCCAATTAAATTAAAAAAATATATTATAATTTCATTTTTGGAATTATAATGGATCTTCGATATTGGATGGTACAGATAATCATTACCACAACATCAAGTTTCAGCCTCACCACTTTCCAATCGATAATGCGGGAACCAACGATAGATAATTTCTTCCAAATCTCACCAATTGATCACCCATATGCAAGCAAAATTGGTATCCGGTAAATATCCATTGGCATATCGTTCGAATCTCAACGGAAAGGACGCTTGTGAATATTGATTATAAATAATCATCCGTAATCAATCCACCACGAATATCGTAACACTTTCATTATATATGGCAAGGCCTGTGATTTCAACCGGAAAGAACCTCAAATAAGCCATAAAACCAGGTATAATTAATGGATTGTAATCACTAATTTTATCCCTTCAAATTTCGCTGCTCCGATTATTTTACCCGATAAGGTCCTACGTCAATGACTGATGTGCTGTTCTTGGTTCGAGAATCGATCAATGATTGGATTGTCTGGCAAAAACATGCCTGGCTGCCCATTCCTTTAAAAACAGGTCTGGACGAACGGCATCTCCAAAAAACCATCGATTGGTTGATGCTGGCCATCGAAAACGGGCAGGGGGGCGTAAGCAGTCATTATAACCCCATCAGCGGAAGATGGATGGATCCTTTCCCGGAAACCACCGGTTATATCATCCCTACCTTATTCGATTATGCAGCCTGGTCGGAGCGAAAGGATTATGCCGAAAAAGCTATAGGGTTGACGGATTGGCTGATACAAGCTCAACTGGACAACGGCGCCTGTATGCAGGGAAATTATGTCCGAAAAAAAGGTAAAACCGCACCGATCATTTTCAATACCGGTCAGAACATCCTGGGCTTCCTGAGAACCTTTCGGGAGACCCGCGAACAAGTTTACCTGGACGCGGCCAACAAGGCCGGCAAGTTTTTGGTGGATCATACCGACGACAAGGGTATCTGGAACCAATACCTGCACCACAAGATCCCGCATACCTATAATTCCAGGACAAGCTGGGCGCTTTTACAATTATATGAAGCAACAGGTACCGAAGCTTACCAGGATATTGCCCGCGCAAACCTGGATTGGGTGGTACAACAGCAGCAAGTTAACGGCTGGTTCAATCACTGCAATTTTAAACCCGACGAACATCCCAATACTCATGGGATCGCCTATACCACCAGAGGATTGCTGGAATCTTATGTATTGACCAATGAAAAGAAATATCTCGACAGCGCCCTGCTGACCGCTCATAAAATGCACCGCATCTATGAGATCAGGAAAAAGCTGCTGACCTTTTGGGACGCTAAATGGAAAAACCATGGGAAGTTCAGGAAAACCAGCAAGGGGCCTTATTATTGTTTGACCGGAAATATTCAGTTTTCCATTATATGGATGAAACTGTTCCTGCTCATAAACGATCCCACGTATGCCAGCAGCGCCTTTAAAATGCTCGACACCATCAAGCATTTCCAGCACACCGACCATAGCCATCCGGCGGTTAACGGCGGGATAAAGGGTTCTTTTCCCATTTACGGACGCTATTCCATCGGAAAATTCCCCAATTGGGCGGCTAAATTCTTTGCCGATGCCCTCCTGCTAAAGATCGGGTTGATGGATCAGTTGTCCAGGGAGCCGGCAGATGAGCAACAAAGGAAGCATAATTATTCCAATGAAAATTACCATACTACTTCGGTATCCCAAGGTTGAGAAAAACGCCTGGAAGCTGCAGTTGATCGAGCAATTGCTGGACCGTGGTTATACCGTCAGTATCCTGTTCGGCGAGTCATCTTATTATCGCCACCTGAAAGCTGCGTTGAAGGAATATGGCTTAACTGCATTCCGGCAGAAAAAGACCCTGGAAGCCGCGAAACCGGTGAAATTATATCCACACTTCGAACAGAAAATTGCGGTCAGGAAAGTAAATGACCTGAATTCCAAACAAGCCGAAGCCATCATCCGGGAATTTGCCCCGGATTATCTGCTGCTGCTCGGTTCCGGGATTATCCGCAAAAATATCCTGAGCCTGCCCAAACATTTTGCCGTACATTGCCACCACGGTTACCTGCCGGATTTCAGGGGTGTTTCCACAGCCGAATGGTCGGTATATTTTACCGGTCAGGTTTACATCACCACCCACATCGTCGATCCGGGAGTGGATACCGGCGATATTTTGAAAAGAAAGCCCATTCCGCTGACACGCGAAGATAGCATTGCTTCCATGCGGTTGAAATGCCGTGAACATAGCGTTGAACTGATCCTGGATACCTTCAAAGACCTCGAGTCCGGGGATTATAAAACCCATAAGCAGACCGCCGAGGAAGGTAAACAGTATTTTCAGATGCATCCCTTTTTCAAAGAGCTTGTCGAACAACAGCTAAAAAGCCTCCCGGAATAAATGGATCCTGCCGTGTTGGATAAGGCGCTTCTCTCATTACTTCGCTATGTCGAAGCCAATGAATACAAGGGTTATGACCTGTACGACGGATTGAAGATCACCAACAACAGCTTTTTGTTGAAAAACCGGTATACCAACCTGTTCTTCACCCAGGTGTTCAAGCGAAATCCGGTTAACCTCCGGCCCTACGTGGGCATCACCAAAACCCGGATGCCCAAAGCCATGGGGCTATTCCTGGACGCCTATTCGAATCTGATCGCCTGCCATCCGGGGGATACAGCGGAATCGAACCATTATAAGAAGCAAGGCGAATTTCTTTTCAATTGGCTGGCCGGATCTTCCCTGACCGGTTATCACGGACCTTGCTGGAATTTCGGTTTTAACTATACCTTTATGATGGACAAACCCACCATAGTGATCACTTCGATCATTTGCAGGGGTTTATTCAATTACTACCAGGTAACCAAAAGCGAAAAAGCAAAAGAATTGTTAGCCGGGGTATCCGGTTTCATATTGAAAGATCTGCACCAATATGAAAATGAACACGGGATCTGTTTCAGCTACACCCCGATCAAAAAAGACATTTGCTTCAATGCCAGTATGCTGGCCGCGGAAACTTTGGCTAAGATCTATTCGATCACTCATGATGAAAGCTTGATCGAACCTATCCGCCGGGCCACGGATTTCACCCTGGCTTACCAAAAGCCCGATGGCCGATGGAATTACAGCATCGACCTGAATACCGGTGTTCAAAGGCCCCAGGTCGATTTTCACCAGGGTTATGTGGTGGAGTCCCTGTATGACATCATCCGGTATGCCGGACTGAATGACCCCAACTACCGGGAAGCCTTGGAAAAAGGAACCGCCTTTTATTTCCGGGAGCAGTTCTTTCCGAGCGGGCAGTCGAAACGGCGTATTCCGAGGATCTGGCCGGTAGATATTCATAATCAGGCACAGGGGATCATCACGTTTTGTAAATTACAGTCGCTCGATCCGGCTTACCTGGAGTTTGCCAAAACCATTGCCAACTGGACGATCGACCACATGCAGCATCCGACGGGATACTTTTATTACCAGGTCCACCGGCGATATACCATCAGGATATCCTATATGAGGTGGGCACAGGCATGGATGTTGCTGTCTTTAACCCAATTGCAGGAAGCATTACAGAAAACGGCTGCATGAGCAGGGATTTTACACCCGATATCTATGAAGCACTTTTACGACAGGCTATCGACAGTGGATATTTATTAACATCCTATGAAAACTACCTGTTGTCAAAAGACCTGCCCCGGAAGATCATGATCCTCAGGCATGATGTGGACAAGCTGCCGCAAAATGCACTGTCTATAGCGGAACTGCAAGCCGACCTGGGTGTAAAAGGAACTTATTATTTCAGGATCGTTAGGCAAAGTTTCGATCCGGCTATTATTAAAAAGATCAAAAACCTGGGGCATGAGATCGGATATCATTATGAAGACCTGACCCTATGCAAAGGAAATGTTGAAAAGGCCATCCGTCACTTTGAAGAAAGCCTCCGGAAATTCCGGCAACTCTACCCTGTCAAAACCATTTGCATGCATGGCAGTCCGCTCTCGAAATGGGATAACCGGGATCTGTGGAAACATTACGATTACCGGGATTACGATATCCTGGCTGAACCCTATTTCGATCTCGACTTTTCCAAAGTGCTCTATCTCACCGATACCGGCCGGCGGTGGGATGGTGCACGGGTGAGTGTCAGGGATAAGGTCCAATCGTCATTTGCTAATGGCTTTAGTACAACCCAACAGATCATTGAAGCCTTCCGGTCAGGCCAATTGCCGTCGGTGATCATGCAAAATATCCATCCTCAGCGGTGGCATGGCTCCCTTTGGCCCTGGTACAAGGAATTGTTTGTCCAAAACCTGAAAAACCAGGTGAAAAGGATATTTTTTGTCAGATCCTGATGGAATATACTATCCATACTGATTTACAGGCCCTGGATCCGGCGCCATGGAAACGATTCGTTGTCGATCATCCGGACGGCAACCCCTTTCAACTGCCGGCGATGTTTGCCTTTTACGACCAGGTTCCCGGATATGATCCGGTGGCGGTGCTGGCCCGGGAAGATGATGATGTATGTGGCGTCATATTGGGAGTGATCCAACAGGAACACGCCGGATTGGTCGGCAAATTTTCGGCAAGAACGATTGTCTGGGGAGGGCCCCTGGTCCGGAGTGATCATGATACACCTGACCTGCTTGCCGACGGCTTGTTGAAAAACCTGGTAAAGGCGGTCAGGAAAAGATCGATCTATATAGAATTGAGGAATTTATTCGATACATCGGCCATTCGCCGCATCGCGGAAGCTCATGGCTTTACCTATCATGAACATTTGAATTTTCAAGTCCGGACGGAACCCGAGGAAGCCCTACGGAAGAGGATCAGCGCCAGTAAGCTCCGGCAGGTCAGGAAGGCTATGAAAGCCGGTGTGAAGATCATCGAGCCGGAAAACCCGGAACAAGTGAAAGCTTTTTATGACATACTGGCCGACCTTTACCGTAATCGGGTTAAAAAACCGTTGCCCGGCTGGACATTTTTCGAACAATTCTATGACCAACGAGCAAATCATCGATTGGGATTATATTTATTGCTGGAATTCCAGGGAAAGATCATCGGTGGGATCCTGTGCCCGGTGATGCCAGGCAAAGTGATCTATGAATGGTATGTTTGTGGTTTGGACCAGGCATATAAACAACAATATCCCAGCGTGGTGGCCACCTGGGCTGCCATCGATTATGCCTTGCGTCATGGTATCGGAACCTTCGACTTTATGGGGGCCGGTAAGCCCGATCAGGATTATGGGGTCAGGGAATTTAAGTCGAAGTTCGGCGGGGATATGGTACAACTCGGGCGGTACCAGCGCATCAATAAGCCTTTATTGATGCAGATCGGCAAGCTGGGTGTGCGTATTTTGGGTAAACTCAGGTCAATTTAGCAGCCCATGGAAAAGATCAAAGTTTTTGTGTTTACCGTTAGCTGGAATGCTCATAATGCTACCATCATCGATGCCATCTTGCAGGCAGAAGACCTGGAACTGGCCGGCGTTTGTTTGGGCAAGTCAATGGGGGGAGACCTCGGCTGGCAAAAAAAATGGGCCAGGATGAAAAGCTACGGCTGGCTCAACCTGGCGAAAATATATTGGCAGCAATCACGCTATCGCCGGCAGCATAAGGATGATTACCGGCAACAGCAGGCCTTGATCAGATCCGTGGAGGCACAAATTTTCGGGAAACAGATCCCGGTATTTCAGGGTAAGTCACTGAGATCCTTGCTCCGCCAAATTGATGACCTCGGGGCGGATATCCATTTATCTGTTTATTTTAACCGGATCATTCCTTCCTGGTTTATCGATCGCCACCCGGCCATCTTTAATATTCATCCGGGTAAATTACCGGAGTATCGGGGCGTTCAGGCTGTTTTCTGGACCCTGAAGGAGGCTGCTGCCCGGGCAACCGTTAGCCTGCATCAACTGGAAAAGGGGATCGATACCGGTCCGGTAATTTATGAAAACCACCTGGACATCGTAGAGCGCAGCATTCACCGGACGTTGCTCGGACTTTCCAGGTTGATCGCTGTCGACTTGGCCGATCTTCTCCGCAAGATCCATCGGTATCCATCAACCCCCCAGGAAGAAAACAAAAGCCGCTACTTCAAGCGTCCGGATAGCGGGGATATCCGTGAATTTCTAAAAGCCGGTAACCGCTACTTCTGATGACTGCCCTCCAACAAATGGCTCCACCCGACTATGCTCAGATGCGCATCCTTATCGGCCTGGGGCATCCTGCACACTACCACCAGTTTTCCCAGTTTATCCGGCACTGCCGGCAACAGGGGATCCACTACAAGATCGTTATCAATGACAAAGATATCCTGGGGGAATTATTAACCCGTCATCAACTGGAATTCGAGGTATTGCTGCACAAGCAACGGAATGCCTCCTTGGCGACCAAGCTCCGGGAGTTGCTGGCTGGCAATAAAGCCCTATTAAAGGTGGTGAGATCCTTCCGGCCTACCCTAATGGTGGGATGCATTAACCAGATCGCACATGTCGGCTTTTTGAAAAGAATACCTTCCCTGTTTTTCGCGGAAGACGATTTTAATGCCGTTTTTCTGCAAAGCCTGCTGATCTATCCTTTTATCAGCAAGATCATTGCTCCGACATCGACCAATATCGGCTTGTTTAAGCACAAAAAGATCAGCTACCATGGGTATCATGAGCTGGTCTACCTGCACCCCGAATATTTCAAACCCTCCTTTGACAAGGTTTCCGGGATCTTTACCACCGGGAAAAAGAACTTTTTGCTTCGATTTGCAGAGTTATCCGCCTACCATGATGTCGGGAAATCCGGTATCACTGCTGACCTGGCCAAACAATTGGTAGAACTGCTGTCCAGGCATGGAAATGTATTTATCACCTCCGAACGACCTTTGGAGGCCTGGTTTGAAAACTACCGGATCAATATTCCAGCCGAAGATATTCATCATGCCTTGCATTTTGCGGATATGTATATCGGGGATAGCCAAACCATGGCTGCTGAAGCTGCCGTACTGGGAACCCCGGCGCTCCGCTTCAACGATTTTGTCGGGAAACTGGGCTACCTGGAAGAATTGGAACATACTTACGGATTGACCATGGGTATCACCACCG
>JANQFB010000209.1 GCA_028278085.1 Chitinophagales bacterium | reverse complement strand
GTATAGCGATGGATAAAACCCGACCGGCTGCCCCAATCGGCTTCCCTGAGGTAAACATTATCGCCTAGCCATAGCATGATATCCGGCTCTTTGGCGAGGATGGATCGAAAGATCCGGTAATCTCCGCCATATGGCTCTCCGGGCCTGTCGTCCGGCGGATCATTGATATAGTTGCAACTTCCCAGGGCTACCCGGAAATTCGGCGGATCCGTCCGGTGCTGCCACAAGGGTTGTGTGGTAAAGGTTAGCGGCCGGCCCACATCCTGAATTTTCTCATCGACCAGGACCTCATATTCATATTGGGTGCCGGGTTGGAGATGTGTGGCCGTAAGTTTGGCCGTGAACCCGTTAAAAGCTTGGGTAATTATGGTTTCCGTTTGTTGCTTGTTAGCCGGAATACCGGTACTGTCTTTTTCCCAAAAGGCGATCCCCACCTTTGCGGAAGAGCGGGTTTGCAGCCATATTTGCACCTCCTTCATCTCGTTATAACCCAACATAGGCCCTGATTGCAAGGAGGATTGGCAATTACCGGAGATCGAGTATAGGCTCAGCAACACTGCCAGGAGCCAGGGAACAGACACTATTAAATATTTCATCCTTTCAAAATTGACTATAAAAGTACGTAACGTGGCTAATAATGCCGAAAGAGAGGGGCATGATTTTGCAGACCGGAAAATTATTACTCGCCCGAAAACCTTGTGACGATTGCATGGACTACAATTTTGATATTCCACTTAAAATATTTATTGTTGTTGACCGTCTATGTTTGTAGATGGGCAACATCATACATATCACGCCCCAGGTGTCGGCACAGCAAGATAAGATCATTAATGAAACGGTGAAAGCCGAAGAGCAGCGTTTGCTCAGCTTCATCAAAAGCAGGATTGCCGACCCGGAAGAAGCGGAAGATATCTTGCAGGATGTTATGTATCAATTTGTGGAGGCCTACCGGCTGATGAAGCCGATTGAAAAAGCGGTTTCCTGGTTGTTTACGGTTGCGCGCAACAAGATCATCGACCGTTACCGGAAAAAACAAGACCTGTCGTTTTCCGAAGCTTTCCGGAAACAAGATGCCGATGAGAACGGGGATAACCTGAGCATTGCAGATCTGTTGCCCGATCTGTCGCAAAGCCCGGAAAACGAGCATATGCGCCTGGTGATCCTGGAAGCTTTGGAAAATGCGATGGAGCAATTACCACCGAAACAAAGGGATGTATTTGTGTGGCATGAACTGGAAGACAGAAGCTTTAAAGAGATCTCGGATATGACCGGAGATTCGGTCAATACATTGTTATCCAGGAAGCGCTATGCCATCTTGTTCCTTCGGGAAAAGTTGCGTGATCTGTATGAAGAATTGTTTACTTACTAAAATTTTTGGATGATGAAAACTTGGAAAATACTTTGGGGAATAAAGATCATTGTTTTTATGGCATTGGGGATCGGGTTGATGGGATTTGTGGTGATGCATTTATGGAATTGGCTGATCCCTGTACTTTTCAGCGGTCCTGTATTGACCTTCTGGCAGGCCCTTGGTTTGTTAGTATTGACTAAGATCCTGTTCTGGAGCTTCCGCCCGCATGGCGGTGGCCATTGGAAGCGGCATCACTGGCGCAAAAGGTTTGCAAAGAAATGGGAACAGATGACGCCGGAGGAAAGAGAAAAGTGCCGGGAACGGTTCAGTGGTCATTGCGGATGGTATGGGGCTGATGAACCGAAAGAAGAAGAAAAAGAAGCAGGCAAGGAATCCTGAAAAAGGCTATCGGCTGATCGGTGATCCAATGCCGGGGAACTTTTGAGCGGGATTATTCATTGTAAGTGTAGCATCCGGGTCGGAGCTGATGATATCGGTTTCCGGCCCCGGTGTTTTTATTAAATCCAATATTTTGACATATTTCAGAAACCTTTTAATTTTGTTCAGTGTTGCAGGCGGATCAATTTTAATGGCCTGCTCACAGCCCATGGAAGATCGACAAACATCAGAAAAGCATTTGGATACCCGGGATCCCACCCTGGCATCGGCAACTTTCGGCGCCGGCTGTTTTTGGTGTGTGGAAGCGGTTTTTGAAGAGTTGGAAGGGGTTGAAAGTGTGATATCCGGCTATACCGGCGGTAAAACGGAAAATCCCACTTACAAAGAGATCTGTACCGGATTGACCGGTCATGCGGAAGTTGCCCGAATCCATTATGATCCCAACAAAATCACCTTTGACGAATTATTAGAGGTGTTCTGGCAAACCCATGATCCCACGACTTTGAACCGGCAAGGCGCCGATAAGGGCACGCAATACCGTTCTGCGGTTTTTTATCATGATGAAGAACAGCGTCAGATCGCGGAAAAATATAAGAAAGCCCTGGATGAATCAGGCGCATGGAAGGATCCTATCGTTACGGAGATCTCACCACTAACGAAGTTCTATAAGGCCGAAAACTATCATCAAAATTACTACGAATTAAATCCGAACCAATCTTATTGCGCTTACGTTATCCGGCCCAAGCTCGAGAAATTCAGGAAAGTGTTTAAGGATAAGTTGAAATCGAGATAATCAGTTTGGAGTTGGAGTGTCTGCCTTCGCCAAGGCTTCGGCAGACGAGTGTGAGTGTGGAGGGAGATTACTCCTCCTCTTGCTCGAGACTCAAACTCAAACTACACCTTCAGGGAATCCGGATCCCCATTACCAACACGTCATCGGTTTGGTCCTGGTCTCTTTTCCAGGAAAGAAAGGTTTTTTCAATGATCCTGTATTGTTCCTGAACCGGTTTGTCAGAGATCTGCTCCAGCAGTTGCTTAAACGTTTTTACCTTGTATTTTTTATTGAATTCGCCGCCAAACTGGTCCGTATAACCGTCCGTGTACAGGTAGAGCATATCGCCCGATGCCAGGCTGAATTCATAACCGGTAAATTCTTTTTTCAATCGAAGCTCGCTGCCGCCTACGGAAAAACGGACACCCGGATATTCGATCAGTTTTTTATTCCTGAGCAGGTATAACGGCCGGTAGGCTCCGGCATATTGCAGGGTTAACGTTTTGGTATTGATCGCCATCAGGCCGATATCCATGCCATCCCTGGTTTCGATCTCTCCGGTTTGGCTTTTATTCAGGGCATCATGTACTTCCGAATTTAGAATGGTCAGCGCCTGCTCCGGGGAATTGATGTGCTTATCTTTGACCACCTTATCGATCAATGTCGCACAAATCATACTCATGAAAGCGCCGGGAACGCCGTGACCGGTACAGTCAACGGTTGCCAGGATAAAATAATCGCCAACTCTTTCAAACCAGTAAAAGTCTCCGCTTACGATATCCCTGGGCTGGAAGAACACAAAGTTTTCCGGAAAAGTTTGTTCCAACTTGCTCAGGGGAGGCAGGATCGAGTTTTGGATCCGCAGCGCATATTTTATACTATCCAAAATATCCCGGTTCCTTCGTTCAAGGGATTGGTGCATCTTCTCTACCTTCTCTTTTTCCTGGGTAATCTCGCGCGTGCGGGTGGCTACTTCACTTTCCAGTGATTTTTTGGCCTTTCTCAATTGCCGGGTGCTTCCCCTGACGATCGTGTGGACGAGGACCAGGAATAAAATAACATAACCGATATAGGCGAACACACTTCTGTACCAGGGCGGGTGAACGGTCAATTGAAAAGTATCTTCGTGGCTGATCTGCCCGTATACATTTTTGGCTCTTACGCGGAAGGTATATTGGCCTTCGGGGATATTGGTATATTCTTTCTCATGGGTTGACGACCAGGGAGACCATTTTTCATCCAGGCCTTGCAGGTAATATTGATACTGGTTGGCTTCCTCGTGACTGAATACGGGCAATCCAAAAGTGAATTTAACCTGGTTATAGGTATAGGGCAGGGAGAAGTCAGTCGAGGCGTAATTGCTCTTGTCCCCATAAAATACAACAGAATCGTTGGCCAGTGACACCCTGCCGATGGTAACCGGATAATTCGACCGGGATTCGAATGCGTCTTTTGATTGATCGTATTTGATCAATCCTTCTCCACCTCCGATCCAACTGACGCCGTTATCTTCCAGGTAAATGGCATTGATATGGCTGAGTTTTTCATTGATCCGCGGAAGGTCCCCAGCCTGGGCTTCATAGGTGTTTTCACCGGTTTTCGCTGCCATGACCATGCCGTTTTGCCCATGTTCGTGATAATGGATCCAAATGTTGCCTTCACGATCTTCTTTGATCTTCTTAATGATAGCCTCTGCAGGCAAACCTTGGATCGAGAACTTGTCCTGCAAGGCGAAGATATCTTTGCCGGCTTGTTCACTGTAAGATAAAAGGCCGGTATTAGAGCTGAAGAATACCTTGTTTTTCACGGTAATAAAGCCTTCATTGGCCATATCATTACTGATCTTCGGCAATTTCTTATACTTCAGCCCCTTTGCTGAAAACATGGAATGCTTGTAAATGTAGATCAGTGAATCGAAACCGGTATAGACCCATACATTGCCCAATTTATCCTCCGCAATAAAATCGCATTCCCTACCGATCTTTGCATGCCGCTGATATCGATAGTCGGGGTCTGATATCCCGTTTTTACCGGCTTTCAAAAAACCGACGCCGTGTTTCATGGCCAGGTAGCATAAATTACTGTCTCTTTTTGATGGAAAAATGCCGAATACACTGCTCTCCGTGAACATTTGACGCGTTTCCAACCCATTTATCCAGTAAACGCCATTACCGGTTGCTGCCAGTAAATCCCCCCGTAACACAGCAAAAGCCCATACCTGTTCTTTCACTTTTTCCAACTGAATGAATTGCCGTTTCAGATCCGTGCTTCCCTGATCCAGGTAAAAGATGCCATTCCCGGTTGCAGCGTACAATGTGCCCCGGTGACGGATAATATCCCTCACATTCCCCCTGATCCCGTTTTCTTTGGAATAATGGGTCAGGGGTAGTTTGGTCTCCAGGTGAATGATCCCATTGCCGCTGCCGACCCACAGGCCCTCGTCGGGATCGGGAAAAATGTATTTGATGTTATCGCTTTGCATACCTAAGGACGAATTCCAATGGGTGACCTGTTTGAAGTCTTTGTTGATGATATAGATCCCATTGGCGAGGGTACCCAGGGCAAATTGTCCTTTTCCCAGGTAGGCGCCGTGGTAGATAAAATCTTCCCCCATTTTGTCGGATATCCTTCCCTCTACCGGTGTAATCTCACCGTTTTGGAGATTGATCAATGTTAAACCGTCTTTACGGTTCACCGTGAGCATCGACCGCTGTGCATAGGGCATCATGGCAAAAATCGCTTTGCCGATAAAATGGTCGCCACCGGGTATGGTTTCGAATTGATCTTTATTGAACACCATGATACCCTTGCCCCGGTGAATGATATACAACTTTTCATACACCCTGAATCCGAGGTGGGCATGCAGCTTCCCGATCGAATACACATAAAGGCTGTCGTTGTACCAGCGGAATATTTTTTTGAAGGTTAAAAAGAAAACCCCGTCGGCAGTAGCGTAGGTATTCCATACGTCCACAAAATTTTTACTGGAATCCGGCAATTGTGCGGATAGGGAGTAGTAGGTTTTTTTCCCGGTTTGATCGCCTTTAAGGTAGCCAAATTCTGCTTTCGCTCCGATATATATGATCCCATTGCTATCCACATCCAAAGATCGGACAGTCGTGTTATTCTGCACCGCATAATTCGTCCATTGATAGCCGTTGTACACGGTCACACCGTTGGAATTACCGAAATACATGAGGCCGTCTTTCCCGCGGGCAATTTCCCAGATCGCTGCGGATCCCGTATATTCTCTGGGTGTATAATTCCGTATATAAGGTTGGGTGGAACTGATCTGGCCCATCACCGGTAGAAACCATATGATCAACGACAAACCAAGAAAAGACAAGCGGATATTTTGGTGGATGGACAAAAAAATAGCTGTTTTATACTAATATAATCGAATAATTCGGTACATATCCAAGTATGTCTCTCACATACAGTGATCAAATCAGGATGATGATAAGCAGGCAGAACTACGGGCTTGCTAGGATGTGGTTCAGGCGCCCCGGCATTTAGCACTCCAATCCTGTTGCTGCTGAGGGCCTGGCTGATCGTTGCCTGTTGATCACATGAACATCCGCGTACAACAAAATTAGTGCTTTATATTCGCTCAACCAAGGTATTTGGAGGTTATCCCGGCATTTGCTCCCGCTATATTCCGGATAAAAAACCTGTTCCCGCGGATTATCGGGAGATCCTGTTTGAACAAAGGATCAACCTGCTGTTTAGGGGTGTTTGTATCTGATAGTTAACGGTTTAATCACCGAAAGGGTTACATTCAAGCTTAATGTAACCCTTTCGGCATTTAAAGAGGTTTTGGGTATATGTTTATTTGATCAGTGCGATCTTACCGGAGTATTTCCCGGTATTGGTATTCAATTCGATCATGTATATACCTGTGGGGAGATCGGAAAGATCGATCTCGTATTTTTCCTGAACCACATCCGAAGCCCGGATACCGGGATGACTGACCTGGCCCATAGCATTGATCACGGAGATGGTAATGTCGTTGGGTTCCAGGAACCTGAGATTGACATACACCGTCCGGTCATAGCTATAGAAGTCGATGATATCCTTATCGCCATCTGCCGGTTTTTCCTCTTCGACAC
>JANQFB010000207.1 GCA_028278085.1 Chitinophagales bacterium | reverse complement strand
TGGTATCGATCTGGAATAATACGTCATAATTGGCGCCATTCTTCTGTGTGGCCCATAACTTTCCGGACCAGGGCTCGAAATTCAGGCCATCGACATTACCGAGGGCAATACATCCGATCGCACCGTTGGCGCATCCGGCAGCGTCG
This sequence comes from Chitinophagales bacterium, assembly GCA_028278085.1. Taxonomy (GTDB): domain Bacteria; phylum Bacteroidota; class Bacteroidia; order Chitinophagales; family JANQFB01; genus JANQFB01. The sequence continues at coordinate 3,575 of JANQFB010000207.1, read as the reverse complement.
ATATTCGCCATATTGTTATAAGCGCCGGTGGAGGTATTGATCGTACCGAAATTGCCACCATTGGCTGCGAATAGGGTCGGGGTACTGCTTGGCCAGTTGGCGATAGCATGGATATTCCCAACACCTAATGGCCCGATATTGGTTTTGATCCCTGTACTGTTTTCAAACGACCAGAGCTGATTGGAAGCATCACAAACGTAATACATGATCCCGGGATTGGCATTGTCCTGAAGGTCTCGCCAGTCGGGTTGATGGTCTGTGTCCTGGTTTTGTAAAGGAACATTTGATTCTCCGCCATACCCGGTAGGGTCGACGTCAAAGGTATTGTCAAGTCCGTCACCGTCGTCATCGACTCCTGAAGGAGAAGTATCGGGACTTCCATTGAGGTCGGCATCATTACCTTCGATATGATCGGCTTCACCGTCGGCGTCCGTATCCAGGTCGATATAATCCGGCAACCCGTCGAAGTCAAAATCGAGCGGGGTAATAGGCGTTCCGCCCTGATCGATGTCGTAAAAATCGATGATACCATCACCATCGGTATCGACATAACTGGTCGGCATTTGATATAAGTGTGTTTGCATGCCTTCTCTCACATCGGTAATACCATCCCAATCCGAATCGATATCGATATAATTGGCTTTCAGCGGCAGGCCGGCAGCATCTTCATCCAAAGTATCGGTGTTGGTGATCGGTAAGGGAGCCGTGTTCAGTCCGTCGTGATAACCATCGCTGTTCAGATCGGAGAAAAAATCGAGCCTGCCGTTATTGTCACTATCGGTACCACCGGCTTCGACGATATCGAGGATCCCGTCATTATCGGAATCCAGGTCTTTGAAATCGGGAACACCATCTCCATCCGAATCGGGTACGGAAAGGGGAGAGGTGGAACCGCTGCCATAAGGTACACCAGGATCCTGGTCGACCGCATCCAGCAAGCCATCACCATCACTATCCACATCTACGATCTTGGCGTCATGGTCGAAATATAAAGTGGGTTCCAGGCTTTGGTTACCTTCAATAGCATCGGATATTCCATCATTATCGGAATCCAGGTCGAGGTAGTTGGGCTGTCCGTCACCATCGAGGTCTTCCGTACCTTCCAGGGCATCGAGGACTCCATCGTTGTCAGAATCCAGGTCGCACTGGTCTTGTACCAGGTCACCATCGAAATCCGTTGCGCCCTCTTCGGCATCAGGGATCCCATCTCCGTCGCAATCGATCACAATGTAAACAAAGGCCGTATCGCACAGGACCGGTGTCCCGTCGTCGCAGATCCGGTATTCGATCGTATCCCGGCCGGTATAACCTAGGTTAGGGGTATATTGAATACTATCGTTATTAAGCAGGATGGCCGTGCCATGCAAAGCTCCCGTAACAATGGAAGTAGTAATATTATCTGGCGGATCGGCGTCATTGTCATTGGCTTGTACGTCGATATTCACTGTTTGATCGACCTGTACGCTGACATGATCATCTACGGCATCAGGCGTACAGTTCAATTGCATCGTATAATCGATGGTATCGTAATCGAAGTGGGTTACCCACCAGGTATTGATGGTTTTGGCGTCCCCACCCGGATCTCCTGGGTCACAAAAAGAATCCGGCACATCTGTCCAGGTATGGCAACCCGAGCTGGGAGGGACAGTACAACCGGTAAAATTCGCCGTTCCGCAGCCGCCACCGACCTGGGTATCGTCCCAGTAAACCGTGGCCTGGCCACCGGAAGGCGCCAGGGTGCTGACGATATACCCGTTATCATGATTTTCCACATCGAAGAGGGGTAAATGGGTCAGACCGGCATTATACTGGATCCTGATCTGGATCGGTACACCGGGAGGTATGGGCGTTCCGTTATAATCATTACCGTCCCAATTCACGCAATTATCCCCGACAACACCATATACCGTAATGACGGTATCCACATAAGGCGGCGGGAAATCGAGTGTAACATCAAAGGTACCCTGATGGGTGACATTAATATTGATACAATAATTCAGAACATTACAACCTATAATGGAAGAGGGTTCTGTGATATAGGGTAATATTTGGGTGGGCAGGAATTCGAAAGTATCCGGCTCATTGACAAATAATTTGTATTCAGGGGTTGCTGTGGTGGCATTGCCATCTACCGATTGACGGTCTGACCGTGGGTCGGATGTAAAATCGGTGCCAAAGAAATTGGATAAGATCACAAAGTCGAAGGGACGTATGCCGTTAAAATCGATATTGGTGATAATACTGTCATTCGAATATATATGCATTTCACCCAGGAAAGGATTGGCGAAGCTCAGACAACTGATCTCGAAAGATTTTGCCCAGATCCTTCCTTCGATAACTTCGTTGGTCGGCACATCAACTACGGATACATCCAGGTAGGTGATCTCGCGTCTCAAAATGGTAACCACATTAACCGGGTCATCCTCATTCATTTCCAGGTAATAGTCCCCATTCATCAAAGGGTCTAGGAATAATGCATCATAGCCCGCCGGGCCCACAACTTGCTCAGGTCCTGCTACGGCTTCTGCATAGGAGGTTATCCTTCCCGGCCCGACTGTGGGTAATAAGGTAGGCCCGTAAACAATGTTTCCGAGGGGGTCTTTGATCCGGAAATAGATCTGGTTGGATGTTTCGTTGAAACCAAAATAGATCCGCTCGTTGGCGAAGTCTTTGATGCGGATATTGAATCTTTGTTTGGGGCCGGCGTTGTAGGTCATGAAGGTGTGAACGGGATCGTTATTATCCCATATCATGAACCTGGCCCAGTTGCCGGCGTTGGGCATGATATCGCCTGTTCCTTCTCCCTTGGCGCTAAATACACAAATTAGTAATAAAACAATAGCATAGCAAAGAGATCTTTTCATGTTTTAAAGTTTTATTTACAAATATTAGTGACATGCCAGCGGTATTACCAATATGCTGTCAAATTTGCAATTTAATCGACAATTAAACAAAGATATTCGATATAACAGTCTAATTCTTCGATCAATCCGGTCACCTATAAAAAACATTTATATTCGTTTTATCTAAAAGGATCTTTACTTCAGTAAAATAGATAGGTGGAAATAATAACGATAGAGTAGGTATTTTGGCTGGATATTACCGGAAAAAGAGTGATGCAGGAGGAAAGATCAAAAAAGGTATATACCAAATCATCGGGCAAAAATTTGACACATGTGTCTATTGACCCATCCCTACGCCCTTCCGGAGGAAGGGATCAGGGGCGTCAAATTTTTGCCAATCTGCCGACTTTGAATACCACTTTTAGGTGACAAACAGATATTAGGTATATGCTTATTTGATCAGAGCGATCTTACCGGAGTATTTCCCGGTATTGGTATTCAATTCGATCATGTATATACCTGTGGGAAGATCGGAAAGATCGATCTCGTATTTTTCCTGAACCACATCCGAAGCCCGGATACCGGGATGACTGACCTGGCCCATGGCATTGATCACGGAGATGGTAATGTCGCTGGGTTCCAGGAACCTGAGATTGACATACACCGTCCGGTCATAGCTATAGAAGTCGATGATATCCTTATCGCCATCTGCCGGTTTTTCCTCTTCGACAC
>JANQFB010000205.1 GCA_028278085.1 Chitinophagales bacterium | reverse complement strand
AGCCTGGTCTGGGAAAAGATCGAAGGGCAATGGAAGATCATTTACGATCATTCGAGTTGAGCGGAGCTTCTACGCTGATGATCAAATTTCGAATGATGAATGAAGAATGATAAATGTTGAAGTTCATCATTCAACTTTCATCATTCTTCATTTAATATTTAAAGTAATATCAGTTTGAAAAGAAATACCACAGATAACGACAGGCTTAATCAAAACCATCCCTACCTCACCAACGTAACCGCTCCTTTTTGGTCGAAGGTCAGTTCGTCGAAGTAAACGCCTGAAATGTAATAGACATAAACGCCCGGCTGAATGACTTTGCCTCTGCGGGTTCCGTCCCAACCGGTGGTTTTGGCAAAATCCACATCATTGGTAAAAAAGACCATTTCCCCCCATTTGTTAAACACCCGGAAATTCACTTCCTTGATCCCCCGGCCTTTGACCAGGAAATTATCGTTGACCCCATCACCATTGGGAGAGAAGGCATTGGGGATGTAAATGATAGGATATTTCAGCACAAGGATCTCTTTAGTAAGGGTATCCTGGCATCCGGCAGCGCTTTCTACCATCAACACCACGGAAACCGTACCGGAGTCTTTGTAAAGATGGACCGGTTTTGCGGAAGTAGAGGTTAAGGTACCGTCACCAAAATCCCATAAATAGGAAGTAACCGGGTCGCCGGTATAATTGAAGGTGATATTGGTGTTTTGGGTGACCTCGTCGGGAGCAGTCGTAAAATCGGCCTGCAACGCCGGATCGATGGTTATGGTCCGGACGGCGGTATCCTTGCCGCAATTTCCATCCAGGTAAACGGTAACATCATAGGAGCCGACACTATTGAAAGTATGCATCGGATCGGCAATACTCGCCGAATCATCGGATCCGGAAGCAGGATCGTCGAAAGTCCACGACCAACTGGTGGGGTTCATATCGGAAGTAACGGAGAAATCGACCGGCATATTGATACAGGTGGTGGCGACATCGATCGAACTCGTCGGCGGCAGATAATCTATACTTACCTGGGCCGTATCCTTGCAGCCCAGCGAATCGGTAACGACAACTGTATAAGTTCCCTGGTCCAAGCCGGTAGCCTGGGCGCCGATGGACCCGCTGCTCCACGAAAAAGTATAGCTGCCGGTTCCGGAAATTGCCGCAGCAGTAGCCGTACCGTCGGGATTACCACAGCTAGCATCGGTGGAATCGGTGACGGCGATCTGGGGCGCTGGAAACTCATTGATCTTAACACTCACGATCTCTATACAATTACTGGCATCCCTGATGATCACATTATAAAACCCCGATAATAAATTGACTGCGGTGGAATCGGTTTGAACGGGGATGGTGCTCCATTCGAAGGTATAAGGAGGCGTACCGCCGGAGGGGCGGACTGTTGCTGTACCATCGGCATTCCCGCAAGTGGCATCCTGGCTATGCGATATGATCGCGGTGGGCGCATTGCTCGTAACGATAAAGGCGCTCTTGGAAGCCGCACAACTGTTATCATCCGTAACCTGAACCGAATAGATCCCCGCAGGCACACCACCGATACTGTCTGTTATCGCCGGCGGAAACGTGTTCCAGGAATAATTGTAGGGAGTGGTTCCACCGGTAACCGTGACTTTCGCCCCCCCATCGGAACCGTTGCAGGAGGCATCATAAGTGGTAACGGTCAACACCAGCGGATCAGGCTCTTTGATCGTAACGACTTCGGAAGTACCGCACAAGTTCTGGTCCCAAATGCCACAGGAATAGGTGCCTGCGCTTAGTCCGGAAATATTTGCCGTTGTTTGTCCGCTCAACCAGGAATAGGTATAGGGCGGCGCTCCGCCGGTAACGGTTACCGAAATAGACCCGTCACTGCCACCATTGCAACTGACATCATTATGCGTGGAAGTAGCCAGAGGGCTGTTAAGATTCCCTATGGTAACATTCGTGATATCGGTGCAACCGTTATCATCCGTAACGGTTACCTCGAAAATTCCGGCACTTAAACCGGTAGCCGTCGGCCCTGTCTGGCCGTCACTCCAGGAGTAGGTAAAAGGGCTCGTTCCCCCGGTAACGCCTGCTGACGCGGTTCCCGTGGCGGCGCCGCAATCGGAATCCGTGAAGGTTGGAATACTAACATCAGGTCCGAGGAAATTCACCGTAAAAGATAGCGTAGCTCCCGCCGACAAAGAATTACTGCAAATATCATGAATGGTATTGCCGTCCGTACCGGTTTGAGCCGTGATGGTATAAGTACCGACAACCGGCGGCCGGGTATCGAAGCGCAAAAACACCTTGGAAGTAGCCGTCGAGTTTTTGCATCCTGCCGGGCTGGCGGCAATAACGTTCAGGGGCCCGGGGCCGGATACGGTGAAATCACTGCCATCGGTAGCGACCGAATTACACAACAGCTTTTCCGTGAAATGGATAGTGATCAGGTCGGGATTGCAGCCCGAGAAGGTAATGGTATCCAGTTGAGGAGCGACGCCATCCAGGATAGAAGCGCTGCCGGAAAAAGTAACATCATAACCACTCATGGTGGCAGTAAAGTTATTGACGGAAAGGGCATAGGTTTCTCCCGCAGTAACAGCCAGGGGAGCACATTGATTGGGCCCGTTGGAGGCTTCCGAGGTACCGGTGAACCCATTGTCGAGGCCGGTGCTGCCCACTGTGTTGGAGAAATTACACCTGACTTCCGGCGCGGTACCGACCACAATATTGCCACAGTTGGATCCGGAAATATCATATAGGGCAAAATCAAAGTCATCGGTCGGATTATGCGGATTGATCTGGAACTTCAGGTTCCCGGCGCCGGTAATGGTGAACATATACCAAGCTGAGTTCGTTTCCCCGGATTGAATGCAGGTGGAATTGGTCTGGTAGATCAGCTCCTGTGAACTGCCATAACCTACATAGGCGTTGTTTTGCGTGAAGCTGTTGTTGCACAGCCGGATCGACCCGATACAATCCTGCTCCGGTAGCTGGCCAAGGCCGGGTAAAACGGATGTTACCACGAATACAAATAGACTTATCCAGCGCAAGGAAGGAAAAATAGCACGGATGGTGGATGCCGAATGATTGCTAAACATAGATAAACAGTAGCTATGAAGCATAACAGGCAAGCAATATTTACGGGGAGCCCCTGCTTTGGTTACATTGTAGGGATGAATAGCCATAATTCGGTTATCAATACATCATCCGGTGCCATCCATTGGTCTGACTAAATTAAGACAATTTTATGTTCTTTTAGCCTAAACCCTGTATAAAGCAGGTTTTAGAAAGGGAATCGATCTTTTGAAAACCGGTAAGCGTCGAAGGCAACGATTATGAACCAGGCCCGCTTCAAAGTTCCAGTTCTATGGATGGATCCCATAATAATCGGTCAAAATCCTGTACCTGGTCATCTTCTACCACTATTCCTTCCTGCTCCAGCAGCCGCTGCATCCGGTCAGGCGTTTCGAAATGGTGTTTGCCGGTTAACAAACCGTTTCGATTGATCACGCGGTGCGCCGGAACCGGCTGATCGCAGGTGTGAGCGTTATTCATCGCCCAGCCTACCAAACGGGCCGACCTGCCGGAACCCAGGTACCTGGCAATGGCGCCGTAGGTGGTTACCCTTCCGGAAGGGACCAGCCTCACCACATCATAAACTTTAGCATAAAAGGAATCGTTATTATCCACCTGTTGATTTTTTTTTCAAAGTTAAATACTCCGCCCGGAATCTGACCGATGTTCCGGAAGATAATTACCCACAGGTAACCGGCAACCTTTCAAACAACCTACAAACTGAACTTAATGTATTTGATCTTTTTCCCGGCAGCCAGGTGCTGTTTTTCATAAAAGGTTGTAACGGACAGTATTTCATCGGGGATCTCGCCGGCATACAGATCGGGCATATGTTGGAGCAAGGTGCATTTTTCTTCCTCGATCACTTCCAGCGTAAAGGCATACAATTCGGGCGAATCGGTCTTGAGATGAACCAGTCCGCCGGGTTTCAGCACTTTACGGTAAACCCGGATAAACCGGGAAGAAGTAAGCCTTTTTTTGGCTTTTGAGGGTTTTAAATAGGGATCGGGGAAGGTGATCCAGAACTCCGATACTTCACCCGGGCCGAAATAGGCGCCCAGCTTTTCGATCTCGATCCGTAAAAAGGCGGCATTGGGGATCTGTTCTTCCAACGCGGTTTTGGCACCTTTCCATATTCTATTGCCTTTGATGTCGACACCCACAAAGTTGATCCGCGGATATTTCCTGGACAGGGCCAGGGTATATTCTCCCTTTCCGCAAGCCAGCTCCAGTACCAGGGGATGATCGTTCTTAAAAAATTCCCTGCTCCAGCGTGATAGATAGGGAAATTTTTCGGGATCCGGGTATTCCGTGAATTCCAGCACATTGGGGAACTCCCGGATGGCCGCAAATTTTTGTAGTTTACCAATCACTTTTCAGGAAGATAAAGCTATGATCCCGGAGCAGATAAGGCCTTAGGGAATTTTTCAACTGATCTCATCTACTTTCTCAAGCAGCCAGTTAATATCCGCTACTTCTTTTTTCTCCTTGATCTGTACCCCCAGCTCCACTGCTTTCCGCTTATCCCCGGGCACGATCTTTATCGCTTTCTTCACGAATTTGATCAGGTTAATGTAAATATTTTTCTGGTATTCGGATACTCTTTTATTCCTTTTCAAAAAGATCTTAAAGGCATCCAGCAAAGAATACAAGGGCTCAATCTCATCCAGCTCGTAATAGATCTTGAGCAATAAAACTTTTACATTCAACTGGTAATAATCGGTATATTCTACCTTTTGAAGGAGCTCCAGGGCTTCGTCATATTGCTGCCGGTTGAAATGCAGGTTGGCAAGATTGTAGGCATAGGCCGTTTCGGCATGCTCGGGAGTCAAATGATGCTTGTATTGCTCGATAAATTCTTCCGCCCAATCATACTCCTGCAAACGCATGGCGCTGCTCACAATATTTTTGTAGGTCCAATGCGGGAGCTCTTCATTGATGAAGATCAGCTTTTTGGAAAGAACGGTTTTGTACAATTCGAACAGATCATTCAGAAAATTCAAATGCCCCGTGTTGATCTTTTTGATGCAATAATTCTGAGCATAGGCATACATGTCGCGGGCTTCGTTAACATCGAATTTATCGGCATGCCGGTTCAACAGATCTTTAAGTTGGATAAAATGTTCGTCATCATCACTTTCCAGCAAGGTCATCAGGATCTGGTAATAAATGGCGATGGCCGGAACATCGTCCATCGGGTGTTCCTTCAGGTATAGTAAGATCTCGTCTAACAGCCGCAGCTCATATTGTGTGGCAATTACATTTTTGCGGTTGGCCAGCTCGCAACTATATTTAAGCTTCAGGGTCAGGTAATGCAGATCCAGGTTATCGATGGCTTTTTGCAGGCTATTATCGTAAACCCTTTTCCTGCGCTTGTCAAAAACCACTGAATTCAATTCTTCCAGCTTATATTGACTGTAAAAATATTCAGAATCCCGGATGGGTTGTTTTTCCTGGAGGGTAATTGCTTCCCGCATGGTGTTATTATAATGTTTTTCCAGGCCCCATTCATCGTAGGTCCGCAACAATTGATAGGACATTTTACTCGGGTCAGTTTCAAAACGATGGATGGCCAGAAAATCCTCCAGCAGCTTGACAAGATCGCTCATCAAATAACCCAGCTTTTTTTCATTATAGGCCTGGCCCGGATACAGGGCTGCAAACAGGGTCTGGCGTTCCAGCTTTTTATTGATGAACTTCGGGGCGAATTGCCGGACATAGCCGTAAAAGTCGGAAAGCTCGGTATTCTTATTAAAATAGGGGGATTGAACAAACTCACCAAAGCGCGTTAATTGCTTGGTCGAGCAACATTTTAATATGTCGAGTAACTTACTGTTAAGCATCCTTTCCTGTCTCCGCGTTTGCTTCGATGATCATGCCGCTTTTATATGATTATTCTCTCTAAGGTAATTGGTCTTTGCTGGTCAATATTTTAGCTAGCCTAGCCGTGGAAAAACAGCCCCGCAAATTACCGGGATAGCAATAAATATATCCTTTTCTCCTTATTAATTAGAATTTTTCTCGGAAAAAAAACAAAATAACACAAATTACATTTTCACTATTATCTGGTTATCAGCCAATTAAAAGTTAAGGGTTATAATTACTATGTTCAAAATTACCGGAAAACAGGCTATTTTGTATTTGTTTTTTCGTGATTATCATAACATCTTTGTAAGGTGAAAGAATAATTTATTAAATCAAGAATGATGGAATTTGACAACAAACTTTTCAAATTGCTATGTGATTGCAGGAACTATTTAATGCTTGGTGGGCTTTGCCTGGTAATCATGGGGGACGCAAATGCGCAGTGTGTGGCAAACTTTACCTATACAATGGATTCAACCAATACCGTTGCTTTCACGAATACATCCACGAATTTCGATACCGCCTCGGTCGTTTTCGCCTGGAATTTTGGTGACGGGAACAGCTCCACGGCTGAAAATCCCACCCATACCTATATCGTCAACGGTACGTATACGATATGCTTAGCGGTAAACGATTCGGGATGTGCGGACTCCCTGTGCCAGACCATCGTGATCGGTGGCGACAGCATCTGGCCGGGCGATGCCAATAACGACGGTATCGTCAATTACCTCGACATATTCCCTATCGGTATTGCTTTTGGATCCCAGGGGGTTCCGAGAGATTCCATAGACATTTCCTGGTCGCCAAAGCTCGCTTTCGACTGGAACACAAGCTTCGCCGATAGCACGGATTATAAATACGCCGATTGCAATGGTGATGGAATGATCAATGCCGACGATACCACTGCTATTTTTCAAAATTATCATTTAACCCATAGCAAATCAACCGGCAGGGCCCCTTGCGATCCCGGGAATCCGCCGTTGTTTTTCAACTTTCCCAGCGATTCCGTAAGTGCGGGTGATACCGTTATGGGCACCGTCCATTACGGGGATGCCACTGATTCGGCTAAAAATGTCTATGCCCTCGGTTTTACGATCGATTACGACCCCTCGCTGATCAAAGCCGGTTCTTTTGCGATGGACTTCACCGGATGGCTGGGCGGTGCACAAAATTCGCTCGATGTCATCCAGGATTTCCCGGGTACCGGTACCCTTGAAGCCGGTTTCACACGTACCGACCATAATGCTGTTTCCGGGAGAGGGGCCATTGCCAGTTTTATCATTGTAATGGAAGACGACCTGTCCGGATCTGCCTACCTGGGGCTGAACTTTGGCAACGAGGTAAAAGCGATCGGACCCAATGAACAGGAGATGGAAGTTTGTGCCGTGGATAAGGAAGTAAGCATCGTCAATGCCGTGAAAGATCCCGACCATCGCCTGGCCAGCGTAAAGATCTATCCCAATCCGACTGCGGGAACCCTGAACATTATGATGGGCGCCCTGGTGGCCGAAAACCTGGAAGTAGCCAATGTATTGGGGCAAACGATCCGGGTCGAACCGGTTACAGGTAATCAGCAACAGATCCGGCTCGCTGTATCCGGTCTGGAAGCAGGCATGTATTTGTTAAAGATCCGTTCCGAAAGCGGAGCGATCGTTCGGAAGTTCAATATCCTGCGGTAGGATTTTCATCATTCCCCTCTTTCATACTTGCCTTTATATTTTTCATAAAGCATCGTATGATGACTGCTTAGCCGGATGGCTTTGCCGTTGATAAAAGCATGTTCCACCTGGTTGCTTCTCATATCCAGGGCATCACCGGAAGAAACAAACAAAGTAGCATCTTTACCGGGCTCCAGTGTTCCGGTGGTTTGGTCGATGCCCAGGATCTTGGCGGCATTCGCGCTAACGGCTGCAACCGCCTGTTCTTTGGTCAGCCCGTAAGCGGCAGCCGTTCCTGCCAGGAAAGGCAAATTACGGCTTCCGGTGGCGCCACCGCTATAGCTGAGACAATACAGGATACCCGCCTCTTGCAGCAGATAGGGTAAACGGAACGACAGGTCGATATCGTCATCGGATCGGGAAGGCAGGGAATGGATCTTAGCCAGGATGACCGGAATATCATGTTCTTTCAGGAAATCAGCCGCCATCCAGGCATCCCTGCCGCCTACCAGCACGATCTTTTTAACGCCATAGGACTGGGCGAAACGGATCGATTCAATGATCTCATTGACCTGGTTGGTATGGATATATAAGCGTTGCCGGCCGGTAAACAATCCTGCCATGGAAGCCAATCTCAGGTTGGGAGATCTCGATCCCTCGGCATTGGCGGCTGCCGCTTCAAAGATATCGGCCAGCTTTTGGATATCCTTCTTTTTCTTTTTATTGATCTCCATTCCCCTTGACGATCCCCACCATCCTCTCCGGATATAGGATTGCGGCCAGTTCATATGGACCCCGTCATCGGCTTTATACATGGCATCCTCCCAATTCCAGCCATCGAGCATCATCAGGGAAGAAGTGCCGGAGATCAGCCCGCCCCTCGGTGTGGATTGGGCTATCAATACGCCATTGCTTCTAACCGTAGGAATGATCTTCGATTCGGCATTATAAGCGATCAATGCCCGGACATTCGGATTGATGGCGCCCAGTTCATCGAAATCCCGGCTGGCCCGAACGGCATTGACCTCGGTTAAGCCGATATTGGTGTTCAGAGCGATAAACCCAGGATAGATATGCTTGCCTTCACACCGGATGGTTTTTCCTTTAAAATCACCCAGCTTGATGATCTGAGCATTGGCAATATTTTTGATCTTGCCTGCTTCAATAATGATAGCGCTGTTTTCAATGACTTTTCCGTTACCGATATGCGCCGTTCCCCCGATCAGCAGGATGGGTTCTGTTTGCGGAGAAGCCGGAACGGGATCCTGGGCCTGAACAGTCCAAAGCGTAAAGCAGCTTAAGAACAGGATATTCAGGATGTATGTAACTTGTTTCAACATTGTTGCCAATTATATTTTTGTATAGTAGTCAGCATCCTCGTTGGGAATATCGAACACCGATTAAGGATTCGCATCCTTACAATGGTAACTATCATCGGGTTTTGGCTTTGCGGCCTGGGTTTTGCTTCCCCTTTTCTTGGCCGCTAACATCGCCTGGATCAGCCGGTTCCTTTCCGCAGCGATATACTGACGAAGTTCTTGGTCTTCTTCTTGGTCGAAATAACGGACACCGTCGACAAAAGTCTTTTCCGCTTTGGCATATATCGACAAGGGATTTTCGGACCAGATGACAATATCGGCGTCTTTGCCAACCTTTATACTGCCCATTTTATCATCCAGGTGCAGCAGCTTGGCAGGATTGAGGGTAACGAACTTCCAGGCTTCTTCTTCGGACACACCCCCGTATTTTACCGCTTTGGCCGCTTCCTGGTTCAGCCGTCTGCCCATTTCCGCATCATCGGAATTATAGGCTGTTACCACACCCTGGTTATGCATGAGCGCGCCATTATAAGGGATCGCATCATAAACCTCGAATTTATAGGCCCACCAATCCGAAAAGGTGGAGCCGCCCACCCCGTGGGCTTTCATTTTGTCGGCTACCTTATAGCCTTCCAGGATATGGGTAAAAGTATTGACCTTAAAACCCATGGAATCGGCTACATGCATCAGCATATTGATCTCCGATTGCACATAGGAATGACAGGTGATAAATCTTTTCTCTTCCAATATTTCCACCAGCGCTTCCAGTTCCAGGTCCTTGCGGGAGGGTATGGGCGAAAGTTTATTGGCCGTTTCCTTTTGGTACTTTTTAGCCCGGGTGAACGCATCATAAAATACCTGCTCCACGCCCATCCGGGTATCCGGGTAACGCTTATTGCGGTTATCCCTCGACCGTTTGACATTCTCCCCCAGGGCAAATTTGATAAAGCCGTCGGCGCCGGCAATTTTCATCCCTTCGGCCGATTGGCCCCAACGGAATTTGACCAAAGCCGACTGGCCACCAATGGGATTACAGGAGCCATGCAACAATTGTGCGGCGGTTACGCCTCCGGCCAATTGCCGGTAAACGTTTATATTTTCCGGGTTGATCACATCCCCGATCCTGACTTCGGCCGTAACGACCTGGGTGCACTCATTCACCCCGCTTTTGATAGCAATATGGGAGTGTTCATCGATAATTCCCGAAGTAACATGCTTGCCCGTACCGTCAATAACGGTCGCTCCTTGGGGAGCCAGGCTTTTCCCGACAGCCACGATCTTTCCATCATTTATCCTGACATCGGCACTTTCCAGGATATCTTCCGATTCGTTGGTCCAAACGGTGGCATTCCGGATCAACACATGCTCCCGGGTGGGCAAGGCTTTCCGGCCATAGGCCTGAAACGGCAAGAGAATATCACCAGGCTTGATTGACTTTTCCTTTTTCGACCTTGATCTTTCTTCCTCCGGCTCCTGCTTAAAGGTGGCCGACCAATCGATCCACCGGCCGTCTTCCATTTGTCCGCGGCCTTTCCAGTTTCGTCCCTCGAAATAGCCGCTTAGCCGGATCATTTTCCGGGGTGGCTTTTGGTCAAAACTAAAAACGAGGTTGATCAATTCCCCCTTGAGATCGAATTTCACAGGGATCCGGGTGGTATCATCGGGATGAATGCTGAGCTTTGGCCGGGCTACATCACCGGTCGCTTTGAGGGGATAAGTATTACCGGCAAAAGCCAGTTCATAACTTCCCCTGATATCTTTGACCGACATGTTGTTGACGACATACCGCTTTCCGTTGACCCAGTTTTCATATATAATATGCCTTTTCTCAAAAACAGGTGCCGAGGCAATAAAGAAATTGGCAATTTTCCCTTTTTCGAGGGTTCCCAATTCATTTTCCATGGATAACATACCGGCTGGAATGGTGGTCAGGGCTTTCAGGGCGGTTTCCTCACTCAACCCTCTCTCAACCGCTTTATGCAGGTTAGGGATAAATTCCTGCTTTTTTTTCAAACCGGCCATAGTCAAAGCAAATTCAATACCGGCTTGTTCCAGGTAAGCGGCATTGGAGGGTGCTGATTCCCAATGTTTCATTTCCTTCAAGCCAACCTGCATGGCCCGGTAGGGATCGGACACCTCGAATGGAGCGGGGTATTTCAGCGGTATGATCATCCTGGCGCCGGTGGAACGGATCTCTTCCAGGCATTGATATTCGTCGCCCGCCCCTTTGATGATGTATTGCTTTCCGAATTCATCACCGATCTTATCGGCCCTTATCACCGACCACTTCTCCCCAACTTCGAAGATCTGCGGTAAGGATTGATTCTTGATCCAGGCTTCCAGCGAAACATTGCTTTCCACCTTACCGGCGGTTTTTATATACCACCTTGCATCCAGGTAGGTTTGCCGCAAGAGTGCGATGGTACCCATCAAGGATCCGGGATATTGCTGTTTGGAGCTGCCTTTTTTAAAAGAATAATGTGCTGCTGCCCTGTTTTTAATGACCATCTCCTGGGCTTTGTCATTGCCTAACAAGACTACGCATCCGGTACCCCGGGCAATGCCGTCATTTTTATGGGTTAAAACCGCCCCGAATCCATATTTGCGGAACGCCGCCGCATCCTCGGCGCTTGTTTTAAACAGCTCGACGGCTTCCACTTCGGGCTTGATCGCCTGGTTCCAGTGAAAAGGTCCTTTTTTAAGGGAGTTTACCTGGGCTTTAGGCTGTTGATGGCTTTCTTTTTTAGCTTTTTTGGCTTTGGGCATCCCATAGTTGCTGAAAATGTCGATAAAGGAGGGATAGATATATTTCCCTTCCAGGTCGATGGTAACGGCTCCGTCAGGGATAGACACATCTTTGCCCACCGCCCGGATCCGGCCTTCCTTGATCAACAGGGTTGCACCGGATATTTGCTGACCCGGGGCCATAACGATCGTTGCATTCGTAAAAGCATAGAAACCTTCCCGTTCATCTGCTATACCGGCCACCGGAAATGTTGATTGCGCCGATAGCCACAGCGCCATACCCATCATAGAAAAAAACAGCAGCAGTTGATTCATGTTTCCTAAATTTACCGGGCTAATATAGAAAAATATCACCAAAGTAGCCATTAGCCCTAAAGAATGCCCGATAATTCCAAGCAATCGGACCCGTTGAACCTGGTTTTGCTGCATGGCTTCTGTGAAGACAGCCGGATCTGGGAACCGCTTATCCCCCACCTGCCTGCAAGCGTCAAGGTCTTTGCCCCTGATCTGCCCGGCTTCGGAAGTGCGGCGGACGTTTCGGTTGAACCGTCGATCGAAGCTTATGCCCGATACGTTTATGATCAATGCCATGATCTGGCAAAGGCAGTGGTGATCGGTCATTCCATGGGCGGATATGTTAGCCTGGCGCTAGCCGAAAAATATCCGGCATTTATAGCCGGGCTGGGGTTATGCCATTCCCATCCTTTCGCCGATAGTGAGGAAAAGGTCCGGAACAGGCACAAAGCCGTGGCTTTTATCCGTGAGAACGGCACCACTAAATTTTTGTCGGCCTTCCTGCCCACACTTTTTGCACCGGATTTTGCCCGGGCGAACCCCGGCTTGATCGAAACCCTTTACCAAAGGACTTTAGCTTATAAGGCCGGGGGTATCATCAATGCTACGATAGCCATGGCCAAACGGAAAGACCGGCAAGCCGTTTTGCAAACCGCCCGGTACCCGGTATTTTTCCTCCTGGGCCGTCAGGATACCGCCCTTCCGCTGTCCATGGGTTTAACCCAGCTCTCCCTGGCGGAGGAAGCCAGTATCCATATTTTCGACAACAGCGGGCATATGGCCATGTTCGAAGAACCGGAAAAAACCGTGGAGGCGCTCCTTGAATTCCTCGATCTCATCGCCATTCACCGATCCGGATAAGATATTTTTAAAAATATTTTCATATTTTGCAGAAGGATATATTTAACCCTAACGTGCATCCATAAACAGCCCTCGTAATGATCAAAACTATCATAATCGATGATGAGGAAAAAGCCCGGGAAAACCTTTGCGACCTTCTCGAGGAATACTGCCCGAATGTAGAAGTACTGGCCCGTGAAGAAAACGTCAAAGGCGGTATTGCTGCCATTAAAAGGCACAAGCCCGACCTGGTTTTTTTGGATGTGAAAATGCAGGGTGAAACAGGATTCGACCTGCTGGATAAACTGGACAAGATCAATTTCGAGCTCATCTTCGCCACCGCGCACGATCATTATGCCATCCAGGCATTTAAGGCCTGTGCTATCGATTACCTCATGAAACCGATCAATATCGAAGAACTGGAAATTGCGGTTTCCAAAGTGAGTGAAAAAATTTCCAGCGAACAACCCAAGCTGAGTTACGAGATCCTAAAAGAAAACTTCAAGAAAAAAGACCTCAGCCAAAAGAAAATTGCCATCCCGACCTCCGAAGGATTATTATTTATACGGATCAAGGATATTATCCGGTGTGAAGCGGATGGCAGCTATACCCAGTTATACCTCTCCAATGGGAACAAGATCACTGTTTCCAAGATCCTGAAGGAGTATGAAGAATTATTGGGCGACTACAATTTCCTACGTGTCCATCAATCTCACCTGATCAATATGGAGCATATCAAAAAATACATCAGCGCCAAAGGTGGACAGGTCGTTATGGTCGATGATACGATCGTTGGTGTATCCCGGAATTACAAGGAACATTTTTTAAGCCGGATGGCTGAATTGTAGCTTGAATTTCTTGATAAATTAGCTATCTTTGTTGGCGCTTTGCAGGAAATTTAAATTGACAGGTCTAAAACATACCCATACTTTATTAGTTGTCATTTTTCTGATCAGTTTTCTGATTAAAACCTTCATGATCTTAACCGGGAAAAACGAGAGCCTGGAAAAATACCAAAAGATCGCAAGGATACCGGAAATGCTGATCGCATTGGCTTTTTTGAGTCTGGGAGTGATCATGCTGGTTCAGATCGGTTTCACCAACATCGGCGGGTGGTTTCACCTGAAGCTGTTGCTGGTCGTTATCGCCATTCCAATGGGTATTATAGGCTTCAAAAAGAACAATCGCATAATGATCATCATTTCCGCATTGTTGTTTATTTACCTGGTGCTACTATCGTTCTTAAAAACACCATTGTTGTTCAATTAGGATGAGATCGGTTTTTTGGTCTTTATTGATCATCAGTATATGGATCACAGGATGTAATCATCAAGCGGAAAAAAGCAATGATCAGGAGGTTCAGGCACATCCTCAAACCCCATCTAATCAACCGATAAGCCTGAACCTGGGAATTAAGGTTTATAAGCAAAACTGCAAGGTGTGTCATGGTGCCGACGGTACCCTGTCTATCGGTGGAGCTGCGGATCTGTCGGGTTCGAGACTCCCCCTGGATTCGGTGATCAGCATCATCCAAACAGGCAAAAAAGCAATGGTCGGGTATAAGCATATGCTGAGCCCGGCGGAAATAGAATCGGTGGCCCAGTACATCGTGACTTTCAGAAAATAACGTTTAATAAATTTTTAGATTTTTTCAATGTTTCATATCTTAGGTTTTCATCTTTAATCCATTGAAATATGAGTAGTTATAAGGTAATTGGCTTAATGTCAGGATCTTCCTTAGATGGTTTGGATATCGCTTATTGTGAGTTCAAAGAGGACGGTGGCAAATGGAGTTATGAGGTCTTAAAATCAGCCTGTATCCCTTATCCGGTGGTGTGGCAATTACGACTTTCGAAGCTGGTTTTACAGAATGCCATCAATTACCTGAAAACGCACTTTTTTTTCGGTCATTATTTAGGCAACCTGGTCAATGATTTTATCGAGGAGCACGGGATACGCGATGAAGCTGATTTTATCGCTTCCCACGGGCAAACGATCTTTCACCAGCCTGAAAACAAGTTAACCAGCCAGATCGGTGACGGATCGGCCATTGCCGCCGAAACCGGCCTGCCGGTCGTTTGTGATTTCCGGACGATGGATGTGGCTTTAGGCGGTCAGGGAACGCCTATTGTACCGATCGGCGAAAAATACCTTTACCCCGGTTATAAATTCTACCTGAACCTCGGCGGGATCGTGAATATCTCCTGTCATGTAAGTGAGGACGTCCAGGTGGCTTTCGATATTTGTGCGGCCAATCTCGCCCTGAATGCCCTGGCCAGGGACCTGAATGCGCCCTATGATGCCGGGGGTGAATTTGCGGCCAGCGGCCAGATGAATGAAGACCTGCTGGATAACCTGAACCAATCCTGGTATTTCGAGAAAGATTATCCGAAATCATTAAGCGGGGGTTGGGTCAGCCGGGTGTTTATGCCCGTGATCCGTCGATCCAATATCAACACCGAAGATAAGCTGAATACGGTATGTGAGCATATCGCCCTGCAGATCGCCAAGGATATCAATTATATCCAAACCAAAGAAAACATAAGCTTTAAAGGCGACGAGCAGATGCTGGTTACCGGTGGCGGCGCCCTCAACAAATTCCTGGTCGAAAGGATCCAGTCGCACAGCCCTATCGAGCTGGTGGTTCCCGAGGAACAAACCATCCAATTCAAGGAAGCCATTATCATCGGCCTGGCAGGCGCCCTGAGGGTCAATAAACAGCCGAATATGCTTAGTTCGGTAACCGGGTCGTCACAGGATAATATCGGCGGCTGCATTTACCAGGGTACCTACAAAACCCTCTAATCTTCTTATTTTTACGGTATGATCTTAGTTACCGGAGGCAATGGATTCCTGGGTAGTTATCTATTACGGTATCTGCTGGAAAGAGATCTGCCGGTCAGGGCTTTGAAACGGCGCCACAGCAATATGGACCTGCTGAAGGACCCCCGTTTCCGTAAGGTCGAGTGGGTCGAAGGAGACATCCTGGATGTTAGCCTCTTGGATGAAGCGATGCAAGGCGTCGACCAGGTTTATCACTGTGCGGCCATGGTATCCTTTAATCCCCGGATGAAGGAACAGCTTTTCAAGGTAAATGTCGAAGGTACGGCCAATGTGGTGAATGCCGCGCTGGACAACGGCATCCAAAAACTGCTGCATGTCAGCTCCATATCCGCCCTGGGCCGGAAAAGCAATAATGAAAAGATCAGCGAGCTCACCCCCTGGAAAGACAGTAAGTTCAACTCCCAGTATGCCCAAAGTAAGTTCCGGTCAGAACAGGAGATCTGGCGGGGGATCGCCGAAGGCCTGGATGCGGTGATCATCAACCCGGCCGTTATCCTGGGCGCCGGCGACTGGTCGAAAGGAACGCCTCATCTCCTGCAAATGGTCTGGAACGGTCTATCTTTCTATGCCAGCGGTATCAATGGTTTTGTCGACGTCAGGGATGTGGCCAGCATTATGATACAACTGATGGAAAGCCCGATCAAAAATGAACGGTTCATCCTGTCGGGAGATAACCTGAGCTACCGGGAAATGCTCAATGCTATCGCCGATCATTTAAAAAGGAAAAGACCTTCCAAAGAAGCCACCGGATTGATCAAGGCTATCGCCTGGCGGCTCGAAAAAGTAAGATCCTGGCTTAAAGGCAGCGAGCCGATCATTACCCGGGAAACCTCCCTGTTTACGGCTAAAAAGTTCTTCTACGACAATAAAAAGATCAAAAATGCGCTGGATGTGGAGTTTATACCCATCCAGCAAACCCTGATGGAAACCTGCCAGATCTTTCTCGAACATCAGCCCCGGGCGGCTATGCTTCCCTGACAAAGGTCAACTGTTCTCCCGCTCTTTTGGAGGGGTACCAGGCGGCCAGCATAACGATCAGGATCACGGTGAGCAGGATCAGCATAAAATCAAAGACTTCCATTTTAACGGGATAGGCGGTTATTACAAAAGTCCCGGTTCCTTGTAATTTGATCAGCTCGAGGGTTTGCTGGGCAAAACAGATACCCGCGCCCAAGAGAAAGCCGGAACCCGTGCCGATCAAGGCCATCATCATCGATTGCAGGAGAAAGATCTTCGTGACCAACGCCTTAGTGGCCCCCATGGTTTTGAGGATCGCTATATCTTTCTTTTTTTCAATCACCAGCATCGACAGGCTACCGATAATATTGAAAGCGGCGATAAAGAGGATGAAGAATAATATCAGGAACATGGCCCACTTTTCCATGCGCATGATCTTATACAAAAACTCATTTTGCTCATACCTGTTCTTAACATGGAAGCCCGGCCCCATAATGGCCTGCAACTGCTCTTGAATGCGGTCATGGTCCGCATCCGATCCAAGCTTCAGCTCAATGGCCGTTACCTCGTCGGTATAATTCAGCAGCGACCGGGCAAAGCCGATCGGTGTCAGCATATACTTCAGGTCGAACTCTTGTTGAATGGCAAAAACGCCTTTCGGATAGATCGTTTTCCGGTTAAAAGCCTGGTCGGGTCGGAGAACGGTTTTGGAGCCGCGTTTGGGAAGGAATACCTGGATACCGGAAAACTCATCCCCCAGGTTCACGCCCAGGTTGGCTTCGACGCCGGCGCCAATCACCGCGTGATCTATACCCTGATCCGTCAACAGAAAATCACCCCTGACCAGCATACTATCCACACCGGTAACTTTCCGGTATTGCGGATCGACTCCTTTGATCGTTGCCAGGTATTGCTGATCACCGTATTTTAACAGGGCATTCTCTTCCACCACCAGCGAAAAAGCATCTATTCCTGCCAGCTCCTCAATGGACCGGAGCTTTTGAGTATCCGGTGTAAAGGACTTACCTTCTTTGACGGTTATCATCATATCCGGATAAAAGGAATTGTACAGGGAAATAACCAGGTGTTCGAATCCATTGAACACAGACAAGCCGATCACCATGGCTGCGGTAATGATGCCTATCGCCAATACCGATACCCCGGAAATGATATTGATCGCATTGGTGGATTTTTTAGATACCAGGTAGCGCCTGGCAATATCGAAGGCAAAAGACATCGGATCGGCTGCGTATTAGGAAGGTTTGTCCAGGTCTTTGAAGATCTGCTCCATTTTATAAACGTTATCCAGGGATTCGTCCAGGAAGAATTGAAGCGCCGGGATCCTCCTGACCTTATACCGGATCCGGTCGCCCAGCTCTTTTCTGATCGCTTTTACATTATGGGTAAGGATGTTGATGACGGATGCCTTATCATCCCGTTTATAAACGCTCAGATATACCCTGGCATCCGATACATCCGGGCTGACTTTAATACCGGTGATCGTGATAAACGCATCCGGAAATAATTCCCGGCCATGCCTGGTGATGATGGCATTTAATTCTTGTTGCAGCAACCGGGAGATCTGTTGTTGTCGTTTCGATTCCAAAACTATTGATTTTAACCGGCTATTAATGGGATCCTCCGGAGGTCCGGGGATGATTCAAAACCGGGTCAACAGGCTATTGCTAAAAATAACAAAACTAAATGAATATCTTTGTTTCGATCACATGAAAAGTTTTTGGGCTATAATCGCGCATGTAAAGGGATACAAAGGCTATGCCCTGTTGAATCTTTTATTCAATCTCATCACGATCCTGTTCTCCCTGGTATCTCTTTCCATGGTGATCCCTTTCCTGAGCCTGCTGTTCGGTACCCAGGAGCTGGTACTGACGGAGCCGAAACTGACGTTTTCCATCGAAAGCATGATCAAATATTTCAATTTCCGCTTATCACAGATCATATTGATCTACGGATCCATCAATGCCCTGGTGTTTATATGCCTGGTGGTGATCGTCGTTTTTTTCATCAAAAACCTCTTCCGGTACCTGGCATTATTTTGCCTCTCGCCCATCAGGAACGGCGTGGTCAGGGATATTCGCTACGGCATGTATGGCAAGATCACCACACTCCCGCTGTCTTACTTTTCGGAGGCCCGCAAAGGGGATATCATCATGCGGATGACCTCCGACGTCCAGGAGATCGAATGGAGCATTATGAGTACCCTTGAAGTATTGTTCAAAGAACCGCTGACCATTATTGCCTATTTATGGGCCATGTTTTTCATCAGCCCCCAATTGACGCTTTTTGTATTGGTGATGCTCCCGCTGACCGGCCTGGTGATCGGCCAAATTGCCAAAAGCCTGAAGCGCGAATCGGCTAAGGCGCAATCCAAGCTGGGGGAACTATCGTCATTTATGGAAGAAACCATTTCCGGTTTCAAGATCATCAAAGCCTTTATTGCCGAAAAGATACAGGTGCGGAAATTCGGGCAGATCAACAACGATCATTTCAATATCATGAACAATATGCTGCGGAGAAGAGAACTATCTTCCCCGCTGACCGAGTTCCTGGCTATTTCCGTAGTGGTTATCGTATTGTGGTACGGTGCAAGGATCGTCCTGAATGTCGACCCGACCAGCATCGGCGACGCCCAGTTGAAACCG
The DNA here is from genome assembly GCA_028278085.1 of Chitinophagales bacterium. Lineage (GTDB taxonomy): Bacteria > Bacteroidota > Bacteroidia > Chitinophagales > JANQFB01 > JANQFB01. The sequence goes on along the minus strand of JANQFB010000205.1, from coordinate 12,899 downwards.
CAGACCTTCATTGGCTTTATGCTGATCTTCTCACAATTGATCCCTCCGGCGAAAACCTTTTCCAAAGCCTTTTACCTGATCCAGAAAGGGATGGCTTCTTTCGACCGGATCAACAGTATTCTCCAGGAAGATATTAAGATCAAAGAAAAAGAAAAGCCGGAACCCCTGCCTTCTTTTGAATCGGAGATCGAATTTAAAAATGTCACTTTCTCCTATGAACAGGAAGTGGTACTGGACCATGTGAACCTGACCATTCCCAAAGGTAAAATGATCGCCCTTTTCGGCCCTTCCGGCGCCGGCAAAAGCACCCTGGTCGACCTGGTTTGCAGATTTTATGATACCAATGAAGGAGAGATCCTGATCGATGGTAAAAAGATCAAGGATGTGAAGCTGAATGATCTCCGGAAACAATTGGGATATGTAACCCAGGAATCCATATTGTTTAACGATACGGTGATGAATAATATCGCCTTCGGCATGCCGGATGCCAAAGAGGAGGATATTATCCGGGCGGCTAAGGTAGCCAATGCTCATGAATTTATCGCTCAACTCGAAAACGGCTACCAGACCAATATCGGGGAACAAGGCAGCAAGCTGAGCGGCGGGCAGCGTCAACGGCTTACGATCGCGCGGGCCGTGCTGAAAAATCCGCCTATCCTGATCCTCGACGAAGCCACATCTTCCCTCGATGCCGCCTCGGAAAAAATGGTCCAGGATGCGCTGTTAAACCTGATGAAAAACCGCACCTCCATCGTCATTGCGCACCGTTTGTCTACCATCCAGCACGCGGATGAGATCATTGTGCTGCAAAACGGCAAAATAACCGAAAGAGGCACCCACAGCGGTCTGATGGCTAAAAAAGGCGTCTATAAGAAATTAGTGGAGCTCCAGGCATTTTAGGCTATCGGCTTGTTAAATGTGCTTAAAATGTTTAATTTTAGCCCAACAAGCACACTTCACAAAGTTCACAGTTTTTTTCAATAAGCAAAAATGACGCAATTTTACGGCAATTCTACGTCAATATTATGTCAATTTTGACACAAATTGCTGTTCCCGGAATGAATGATCAAAAGCCTACAGTTATGAAGTACAGATTCGAATTGATAACCCTCTTATTATTAGCGTGCCTTTCGGTACAAGCACAGATCACGATACAAAACAGCGACCTGCCCATTATGGGAGATGTTTTTTCCGTAGCCGATTCGGACACGGACAGCGTTGACCTGGGGATGGCCAGCGCCAACGCACAGATATGGGACTTCCGTAACCTGGTCATCGACCATCATGACACGGTTGCATTTATCGATCCCCTGCTCACGCCCTTCGGTACTGATTTCCCAACAGCCGATATGGCCCAGTGGGACAGTGAAGCCCGGATCTACTTTTACTTTTCCCATTCTCCTTCCGGTATTTTTGTGGACGGCATAGCGATCGACCTGTCATTACTAGGCCTGGATTTCTTGCGAACAGCTCCCAATCCCAAAGAACTGGTGTTCCCAGCCCCGGTAACCTATGGGGCGATCATCAATGATTATGCCTATTATGAGAAATTGATCGCCGATAACCCCGGGGACTTTGTGGATACGCTTTATAAGCGCCACACCACCAAAGTGGACACGATCGATGCCTGGGGGACCTTTTATGTAGGTACCGATACCTTCGAGGTGCTGAGGATACATGAACATAGCGTGACCTTCGATACGGCAGCCGTATTAGTCGGTGGCATACCCGTTACGGAAATACCGATCAGCAGCGATACGACCCATACTTATTATTTCGTATCGGATACCGTGAGATACCCGGTAGCGACGGTGGTAATGGATGGCAATTATGAAATTGTCGATGTCGATTTCATGGCCGACAAAGCGCCGAAACCCAAATCCGATTTCTTTGCGACGGTCAATGATGTGGCCATCGATGAACCGGTTTCCTTTGTGAACTTATCTGCCGGCGCTACCAACTGGCATTGGGATTTTGGTGACGGTAATACCAGCACGGAAATCGAGCCCGAGCATTCCTATGCAGCAGCCGGCGACTACGCCGTCACGCTGATCGTTTCGAATTCCTCCGGATCCGATACCCTGGTCAAAACGGATTACATCCACGTTTTCGGCTTAGCACAGGCTGAATTTTCATTTACGATGGTGAACGATTCCATGGTGGATTTCATGAATACGTCTGTCAACGCCTCCGACTATGTTTGGGATTTCGGGGATGGGAACACTTCCAACGATTTTGAACCTTCTCATACTTACAGTGTAGCCGATACCTATGCGGTGAAGCTTACGGCCTCCAACCCCATCAGCAATGATGATACAACGATGGAGCTATCGATCGTGTTCGTCGGTATTGCCGGCCAGGTTCCGGGTGCACGAATTCAGTTATTCCCCAATCCCGCACAAACCGGTGTTTACGTCCGCCATCAAAGCGATCAACCGCTTTGGATCAGGATCCGGAACAGCATGGGTCAACTGATCAGGGAAGAGCAGGTTGCGGCTAATCAACCCATCAGCATCCTTGGTTTTCCAAAGGGTTTGTATTTGGTGGACATCGCAGGAGATAAAGGGGAGCTGCTGGTCCGGGAAAAGTTGATCATCCAAGCCGTAGATTAGGGCCTGTTATAGATCCGGATCAGGTTATCGTTGGTTTCCTGCTCTTTGATGTCGGCGATAATCCCTTCGATATACTGGATCTGATTATTGGTATTATCCAGTTTTCGCTTATCCTGTGTATAATCGGGGTTGGAATTGGTTTGAGACATATTATCGGATATTGTCCGTTGCATTTCCTTGAAATGATCTTTAATATCGACGATACTGTTCATCGCCGTATACCTGATCCACCATTCATTCCCATGGATAGCGATATGCTTTAAATTCTGTATCCCACGGTTCAGGACCGTGGTATCCTTCTCCATTTTCAACAGATAATTGGTATAAGGATTGATCATCCCGTACAGCGAGGAGCCGCCTGCATGGATCAAATGTTTTTCGAAAAATTTGTGCTGATCCAGGTTACCCATTTCGGCATAGACTTCGGCAATGGCCAGTAATACTCTTTTCCCCTTGCTGTTTTCCTGTTCAAGGGCCAGCCGGAAAGCTTCATCCCGGTCTAATGTCAGGATAGCCTTCAAGGCATTTGAGCCCACCAAATAAGAACTATCCTCGACCATTTCCAGGAAGAGGGATAACATGCCGGGATCCTCGATCTTTTTCAGCTTTTGGATGGCTGCTACTCTCACCTTAGGATGATCGTCATTCCGGGCGATATCGATAAGGTCCCTGATCAACTGCTCACGGATCAGGCTGTCGCTTTCATCGACCTTACGGATCGCTTGCCGCCGGATAAACCAAAATGGATCGCCGATGGCCCGCAACAAGCTTTGTTTCGCCGGATCACTTTCCTGCTGGACCTTTCCAAAGTGATTAACGGCTTCAAGCTTGTCTAAAAACAAGGGCGCGTGTTCATATTGGAATATATAGGCTTCGGTCGGTTTTTGATCGTGGATAACCCCCAGCAGGGCTTTTTGCCCATCGACATTGACAAGATCCGGCGGATCAGCGACTTTGAAGGAATAGGTCTCCTCCATTTTTTCCACCCAAACCTGGTGGCGGACTATGTTATTCCCGGCATAAATGTCTATGGCTAAGGGGAGGCGGAATAACAGATCGGTAGGACTTTCCATGATCTGGACGATCTTAACATCGAGGCGGCCGGCAGAATCGATGTACTGGTAGCTTACCTCCAGTTCCGGATGCCCGGCATTTAAAAACCATTGATCGAAAAACCAGTTCAGATCTTCACCGGTAACTTCCTCGAAAGCCAATCTTAAATGATGGATCTCCACCGCCTTATATTGATACCGGTGTAAATAGCGCTTGATCGTTTCAAAAAAGGCTTCATCACCGATATAAGTCCTCAGGGCATGCAGCACCCGGCTTCCCTTTTGATAGCTGTGCCGGTCGAACATATCATCGCGGTGCTCATAATCGAAGCGTATCAGGCGTTTTTTGCTCCTTTTGGCTTCGGCCAGGTAGCGTCTTAATTCACTGTAGAGGTGCAGATCGCCTTCATCGGGACCGTATTTATGGGCCATCCAAAGGTACTCGCCATAAGAGGCAAAAGATTCATTCAGGGGCAGGTTCGACCAGGATTCACAGGTTACCAGGTCACCGAACCATTGATGGGTAAGCTCATGGGCAATATAATCTTCATTATTGCCGTCGATCATCTCCCGCCTGGTCTGATGCAGGCCATCAAAATGAACGGAGGCGGAAGTATTTTCCATAGCGCCGGAAACAAAGTCCTGGACCACTACCTGGGCATATTTTTGCCAGGGATAATCATAACCGAACAGATCGGAGTAGAATTCGAGCATCTCCGGTGTATTCCCGAAGATATCCATGGCATGGGATTCGTATTCCGGCTCTACGTAATAATTTACATCGATATCTCTCCAGCGATCCTGTACAACGGAAAATTCCCCGACGGCCAACATGAACAGGTAAGGCGCATGTGGCTCCTCCTGCTTCCAGTAATCGGTCCGGGTACCGTCGGAATTCAGGGAAGAATAGACCAGGTCTCCGTTGGATAAGGTTACAAAATTTGTATCGACGGTGATATACATTTCCTGGGTGGTGCTTTCATTGGGCTCATCTATGGTCGGGAACCAGCAGGAAGAGGCCTGGGTTTGCCCCTGGGTCCAGATCTGCCGGGGTTTATTAAGAATTTCATTTAACGGATTGATAAAATAAAGCCCCTTGTCGGATTCTTCCACCTCTTCCAGCAATTCCGCAGTTTTATCCGGCTTTGCCGCATAGCGAACCACTATTTTATAGGTCTGATGCTTGTTGTAAAGGGTATCCAATCGGATATTCAGTTGGAGGCTATCATATTGATAAGTCAGGGGGATCAGCGTATCGGGTCTCCACAGGGCCACCTGCTCCAGGTTAAATCCTTTGGCATCCAATACCACACTATCGACGGGATAAAAATGAGGCTTCAGGGTGAGAATGGCTTTACCGTTAACCTGCGACTGTGCCCAATCGAAGCTTACCTCCAGCCTGGTATGAAGCAGATCGTTAACCCTTCTTTCCGTTGCCCGGTAAACCTTCGGCTGAATAATTACCGGGGCGATCTCCACCGTATCCAGAGGCACCGCCGTAATGGGTTCTTCATAGGTGTTTTTTAATATTCCGCAACCACTGACCAGGCCGGCTAAGAAAATATAAGACAACAACTTTCGGAACATCGGGATAAGGATAGTTTGCATTTGCAATTTACAATTTTTTGAAATGATTTCAGCTTTAAATAAAGCGGTAAGCTTCTGATAGCAGCAATCGAAAGGCGAGGACTCCTTACTTTATGCCAAAGGATCGGAGGGTTTACAGGATGCCGATCCGGTATATTTTATCACAAATCACTAACATGAAGGGTAGGCAATTGGTATATTTGCAAAATATCTCACATGCTTGAGCTTAAAATAAATGATAAAACCGTACACCGGGTCGATCTTTCCGGCGAAGGGATAAACCTTGACGGCAAAAGCTTTGCCTGGGATATCAAGCCGCTGAAACCCGGTAACTTCCATATACTGGTCGATCACCGATCATACCTTGCCGAAGTGATCGATTATGATGCAGCCACAAAGACTTTTTCCTTACGGATCAACCAAAACACCTACCAGGTCAGTGTCAAAGACCGGTATGACCAATTGCTTGACCAATTGGGTATTAGCAATCTTGCCGATCAACAAGTAAAAGAGATCAAAGCCCCGATGCCCGGATTGGTTTTAGACATCCTGGTCGACGAAGGTGCGGCTTTGAAAAAGGAAGATTCTGTATTGGTGCTGGAAGCCATGAAAATGGAAAACATCCTGAAATCGCCCGGTGAAGGCGTGATCAAAAAGATCAATGTGAAAACCGGGGACGCCGTGGAAAAGAACCAGGTCTTATTACACATGGAATAACCGATTTCCCTGCGTTATTCATACCCGCCCGCAATCCTATACTTTCCTTAACCGGCCTTAAGATCGAGTCCCCGGCACTCATACCAGGCCCGGATAAACGCTTTTGCAGCGCTTATAGGCGGTCAAAAAAAAACACAGCAACAATTGTACAATCGCTGCTGTGTTTAATGATTTAAAGAGAGTGAGAAACGGTAACCGTTCCTATTTAATCAATAAACTGACCCTTTGGTTTATTGTTTGATGAACTTTTTAACGATCTTCTCCTGCTGTTCATTATAGATATTCAGGTAGTACACGCCTGCCTCGATACTCCTCAGTTGCAAGGTCACTTCGTTAGGTCCTTGCTGCGATTTTACTTCCTGGTTCATAACGGTTTCACCCAGCAGGTTGATCACTTCAATTTTGATGGATTCAGCATTTTGCGTGTTGAATGTAACGATCAGGTTATCGATAGTCGGGATCGGCCTGGTGTTGATCAAATTGAAGCTGGCATTCTTATTAACGGTAATATCGATGATATCGGAATATTTGAAACCGGTGGTCTCATAGATCTTCAACCGGTAGTAATTGATACCTTCAAAAGGATTGCGATCGACCAGGTTATAAGAAGATCCGTTGCCTGTGGCATTCCGGGTACCTACCCAATCGAAATGTTTACCGTCAAATGAACGTTCCACTTCGAAATATTCGACGTCTTTTTCAGAAGCCGTCAACCAGGTCAGCAAGACATCGTTATCTTCCGTCAATTTCGCATTAAAGGTCAACAATTCTATCGGCAGAATAATGGGTGCTCCTGTAGCTGCACCAACGCCATTCATATCGATCGGGTTATTACAGGTATCGGTGATGCCTGCAGATAATGCAACGGCTAAGCGCCAGTCATTATCATAGGTATACATCGGTGTCGGATTATCCAGCTCGACAAATATCCACCGGGCGGTATCGTTCACACATCCTACGCCGGCGGCAGCAATTACACTGTTGTTGTTACAATCCACTGTGGTGGAAGTACTGGTACAATCCAGCATGAAGTCATTTCCACTCGGATCGATGGTCGAACACAGGATCGGTTCGGATATCTGGATCCGGAAGGTACTATCCGACAAATACTGCGCAGTATCTACCGCTACGGAACCGATAATATATGGTCTGACCGATTCACCGCAAGTTTCGCAGGTGGCCAGTACGGAATCTTCTACCGGGCATGGTCCGCCGGTAACGGTTACATAATAAGTAACGGGCGATCCGAGATTAACCAGGGCTTTGGGATCAGCAACGTTTGGATTGGAAAGAGCGGTCGTCGGGCTCCAGGTATAGGAGAATCCACCGGGAGGAGCATCACTGATCGTAAACCTTGTATTCGGCCTGTTGGTGGTTGGTCCCACAAACGTGGCAAAAGCACAACCGGCATCGAAATCAGCATACTCATAGATCACGGAATTGTAAGTCGTTGTGGTATAGTAAATATCATCATCACTGGTGTATCCCGTATTGTCATAACATACTTCCACCACAATATTCGATGTGCCATCCCAGTCGAACGGACTGGTCAGGGCATGTGTGTTCCAGCCGGCAACGGTGGAGATACTTGTCGGTCCCAACACTGTCGACAATCCTGCATACCAGGTGGAAATGTCAGTGTCGAGGGTACAACCCATCTTGATGGTAAAGGTATTATAAGGAGCTGAACTACCTTTAACGGCTACATTGAATGCGATCTCCGTAATAGTACCGCTTTTGGTCATACCGGCTGCAACAAGGTCAGCGGCATGGTACAGGATCTGGATCCTGCCGTCATGCCAGAATCCTTCATAAGGTGTACCTGTTCCGGTGCTTAAGGCTCCGGTGCCAACAGTTTCCGTATGTACGGGATTGACAATAGCTGTTCCATTCGTACCGCAGCTCAATACACCCGGAAGCGGCGTACCGGTAACATCGGCCAATAGCCGGATGGAATCCAGGGCATCACAAACACCAACGGTATCTGCACTAACGGACACGCTGGTATTCACTACAAAGAGGTGTGAAGCGGTATCGGTACAGGCGCCGTCAGTTACGGTAACTGCCAGTCTGACATCCGTATCAACCGTACAAACAGGGTTCGGTATATTAGGATTGTTGACCACACCGGCCGGCGACCAGGCATAGGTAGCAGTACCTGAAGTCGGATCGAGGGTAACACCCACCTGAGTGGTATCGCCCCGGCAAACGGTATCCCTGTTATAGCTGTAGTTGATCGTATTCGGTAATACCGTAACGCTGTTAAGGGTAATGGTATCTTTATTGATACAACTTCCGGAAAGATCACTGGTTACTTCGTAAGTCGTGGTTTGGTTCGGTGAAGCTACGGGGCTGGTACAGGGGTTACAGGAGAAGTTGGTACCGACGTTGACCGGGTCACCGGAAAGCGTTCTCCAGGAGAAAGTATTACCACCAAAGGCGGTTAACGTAACATCGGTTCCGACACAGAAATCAATATCCGGACCGGCGTTAGTTCTGCCAATGGCTTCGATGGTGAATACATAGAAGTTAGCGCCCAATACCGGACAACCATCGTCGTTGGTCTGGACCACAAAGGAGTTAAAGCCAACATCGGCAGTTGTGGTTTGCCATTCGAAGGTACCCGTAACGACCGGGCCGACGGGTGTGGTGGAGAAATAAGCATCGGGAATAGCAAATGCTACATTTGACGTAAGGGTTATATTGTCGGCATTGGCATCGGTGGCAATAAAATCGAAAGCGATCGAATCACCGGCACATACCTGTGCGCCATAAAGATTTGTAGGACTCCTGACACCGTCGGCATAACAGTTTTCAATGGAATCGATCTCCGGCTGAACATTAGAGCATGTCGTCAGCGCAACCACCTGCAGATCCCGCATGGTGGTACCGATTAGTGTCGGAGGTGCGGGAGGACTTAAACGCCATTCCTCGATACACATTGTAACCACGGCAAACTGGCCGATATCGGGATTCATGGTCATTTGACCGGATATGGCGTCCATGACTGCCGGGGGGACCGACGAGATCGGATTTGTGGGTGAATACCCAGGTGCATAAGATATAGGTGTAGTGGCATTGTCAAGCGCATTGCAAAATGTATATGACAAGGAGTCGCCATCCATATCTACTGCACCATGATTATAATTGAAAGGTTGATTGGCGCATATATAAGGTGTCGGTAATGAAAAGAAGGACGGGGAACTATTGGCGCAATCCCCGGTGGAATTATCCAGGGTAGCCTCTACATATTGATCGTAACTATCGGGTGAGTTCAGGTTGGTAATGGCAGCATTCCGGCAACACTCGCCGAAGCTGAATACAAAATCATTACAATAATTTGTTCCCAGATCCACATTTCCGGTATAGGTACATAACTGCACACCGGGATTAGGATTGGTGATGTTCACACATTTGCTTTGGGCCAGGGCTGCCGGGCATAAGGGGGAAACTTCCGTACAAGCACCGGACATGGTCAGGTTGACCGATGTACTGAAACCGCAGGTCGCGGAAGAAACATCAACCCATACACTGGATGGTGCGGAGATACCGGCACAATCCCGGTAAAAGTTCAGGGTCAGGTCGTAAGTGTTACCACCGGGGACACAGGTATAAGTGATGTCTACACCCATGGCGTGACTTGCCTTAGCCTCCTGGTGAAATCCAAAAAATAAAACGGTAGTAGCAAACGTTAATAGACCTAACGTTCTAAAAAAGCTAGTGGTCGTGTTGTTCATTGTTGTGGCGTTTAAATAAGGTGGCGGTAAAATTATCTTTACATGTCTTTTCTAATAGTCCAGGTTTATAGTAATATAATGCTTGCAATGTACAAATTACATTTGTGAACGTCAAGGTTAAATGAGTGAACGGTATAGAATGATGGATAAACGGAATGTATAATTTATTGTTCTATATTTGATTTATTTATTTTGAGAAAATAATAATGTTGTATTATTATGGCTATCAATTTAATATCATTTAAATAATGCATTAATTTATATTGATCAAATACGAATTTAACCCTGAATTAAGTCTGCTACCACCGGTCCGGGTCGATCTGAAATCTCGAATGGATCCTGCAAAAAGGGGAAGCAAATATGGCGCTGCAAAAACCGGAATGTTCGGCAGTTCAGCATAAAAAAAATGCCGTTGGCAGACGCTAACGGCATTTTTCGAATCAATTGTTTGTTATATTACTGTTTCACTAGCTTTCTCAATAATTTGGATTGGCTTCTGTTGGTATAATACATATTCAGGTAATATACCCCGGATTCCAATTGTTCCATATCCAGATCTAACTCCATCGTTCCTTTTCTGGCCTGAATTTCTTTCCTGATCACCACTTCACCAAGCAGGTTGAAGATCTCTATTCTCAGGAAATCGTCATAATTGCTGTTAAAGACAACGTTGACTTTATCGATGGTCGGAATGGGTTTGACACTCAGCAACTTGAACCCTGATTCAGTGGTATTCACATTCACCATATAGGTATAGGAATAATTCCCGTCAAAATCGTAAACCTTCAAGCGGTAATAGTTGATACCCTTATAGGGGAAGAAATCTTTGAAGGAATATTTATAATAGGGGCCTTTGGCATCCACAATACCTATTGATTCAAAGGCCTGGCCATCCTGGGAACGCTGCACTTCAAAATAATCGGTATTTTGCTCGCTGGCTGTTTCCCACAGCAGCAGGGCTTCTCCGGCTTCTGTTAAGGTTGCCGTGAGGTATAGTAATTCTATCGGCAGAATAATGGCAGATCCGGTAGGACCACCGATGCCTGTGGGTGAAATGACGTTGCCACAAGTGTCGGTAACACCGGCCGATGCAATTGGCCTGACGGCCCAGTCATTTTGATACCCCAAGGGTACCGGACTATCCATTCTCATGTATATCCACCGGGTGGTATCGTTAACACATCCGAATCCGGAAGCTTCGTCAATGGAATTATTGCCGCAGGATACCGGAGTCGTGGTGGTGCCACAATCCAATTCGAAATCGGTACCGGCAAAAGTAATGGTGCTGCACAATACCGGTTCGGATAATTTAACCAGGAAGGTGCTATCCGTTAAGTACATGGAAGTATCGAATGTATTGGATCCCACAATAAAGGGTGGAATGTTATCGAGGGTAATGGTAACGGAATCCGTTTGGGGACATCCGTAAAGCGGACGGCTAACAGTTACCGTATAAGTAGTCGTAGCGGTCGGTGTCGCCGTCGGATTGAAGATCGTCGGATCATCCAGGGTGGCGGCGGGCGTCCAGCTATAGGTAAATATGAAAGATGAATCGGAAGTAACACTCAATTGTGTACTGCCGGAACAAAGGACCGTATCCACAGCCGTAACATCGATCGGGAAAGTATCGCCGACTAAAATGGTTTGTGCCAGTAACGTATCGCACCCTGTAGCACCATCTCGCACATAAACCTGGTAAGTGGTCGTGGTAGTCGGAGAAGCAACAGGATCCGCGATCGTGGCATTGTTCAGCGAGGCTGCCGGTATCCAGGAATAAGTATAACCCGGTGTTGCATTAAGCTGGGAGGTTTCACCATTACAAATAGAAGTATCCACCGCGGAAACGGTAATGCCGCCCGGAGGTGAAGGCTTCGTAAATACGGTTACGGAATCATATTTTGTACAACCGCCGGCGGTTACCGCTACATAATACTTAGTGGTATCCAGGGGATAAACCCAGGGAGCCTGAACGGTCGAATCGCTCATGCCAGCTCCCGGCGACCAATCATAGGTATAGGTTAAGGTTTGGCTGGGGTTGGCATCCAGTTGAGCGCCTTCTCCGACACAGATCAACGAGGGTGAAGCCGTCGGGGCTATAGAGAATGAATCACCGGCCCAAACCGATACAAAATCTGTTCCCGTACAAGCCGGGACAGCCGGATCACTAACCGTTACCGTATAGACTGTATTTCCGGATGGTTCGACCGTTGGGTTAGGCAGGGTATCATCCTGGTTAGAGAAATCTCCGGCAGGTTGCCACTGGTAGGATACACCGGGAGGTGTGGTCATGCACCAGGTAAACTGTACATTGGCCCGGCCGGAATTGGCAAAACCGGAAACAACGCCGCACCCTCCGGGAGATACGAAATTATCCCAGTAACAAGACATATTGGCGCCATAAACATCATAATAAGCCCTGGAGAAGTTGCCTGTAGGATTCAATACATCGGTACAATATTCCAGCACGAGATTGTCGAGACCGCTCCATAAATAGGGATAATCAAAGGTATAGGTATTCCAGCCACCGACAGGCGTAGCCGGTACGGAAGTCTTGACTAACTTGGTACCCGGTTTGAAGTTGGCCGATGAATTAAAATCCGGGTCGGCCGTACAGCCCATTTTGATAACAATACCGCTGACCGCATCTCCGATATTACCGGCATCATAGTTAACAGCGATGGCGGTGATCATGCTGCCCGGGGGCATGCCCATACCCAAAAGTTCCGCAACCGTGAATACCAATTGTCTTTTATTACTGGTGGTGGCAAAGGTACTCAGGTAATGAGGCGTATAGTTGGCGGCCAGTAAAACGCCCGTACCGATCGTTCCGGTAGAGGAAGATGAAGCACATGACAATACAGTGGAGGTATCACAGGGAGGATTCCAGGAAACGGCGGTATTCAATTGAACAACATCGCCGACACAGATAGAGTCTGGCGCAACACTGGCAATAACGACCGGTGCGCTACCACTGATGGTTACATTCACGGAATCGGTTTGCACACAACCGCTATCCGAGGTTACGGAAACATAATATTTGGTGGTAGTGGTCGGTGTAGCGATCGGATATTGTATCGTGTCTTCGGAAATCGAGGTCGAAGGTGTCCAGCTATAAGTGAAATTCCGGGATATGGACGGATTGGAGGGGGTTTGGGAGCAGCATTAGTAGAGACGACATCAATACAGTAACCGTG
>JANQFB010000181.1 GCA_028278085.1 Chitinophagales bacterium | reverse complement strand
ATATTACAAGCAACAAAAAGACAGCACCTATGTGGAGGAATCGGAAAAGGGGATCGCTACCTGGTTGAGAGAAGACAGCCAGACCAAGATGTACGCGGTTCACCGGTCATTACCCGCCGGAACGATCCTTAAAGTGCGCAACCTGTTGAACGAAAGGATCATTTACGTCAAAGTGCTGGGCAATATCCCTGCTAACAATACCGCCGGCAAAGAAACAATGATCATGTCGAATTATGCGGCACAAACCCTGGGTGTGCTCGACGATCGTATCCTGGTAGAGGTGAGTTATTTTACCAAAGAAGGGAAGATCTCCTCGAATTTCTATTAATAGCCCTTTTCAGCCAATTTACATCCGCCTGCCTGATTACCTGACCACAGCAAATTTGATCGTCTGTTCCTGTTGGTCGGAACGGATGTTCATCAAATATTGTCCGTTCGGCAAAAAGCTCATGTCCAGGTTCCGGGTATGATTTTTGCCGCCTTCTCCGGCGAGCCGTTGCTGGTGTATAATTTTTCCGGAAAGATCATAAGTTGTGAGGTAATAGGGCTTTTGATAAATGTTGGAGAGGGTCAAGGCAGCTTCGTTGGCAACAGGATTAGGGTATAAGCTGGCAGCAAACCCGGCAGTCGCAGTTGTTGCTATCCCTACCGGCGGTTGAATGATCGGTGCTTCGTAATAGGCGGTGGAAAATATCCCCCTGCCGTGTGTGGCGGCATAGAAAACCCATTTGTCGGCGTCTTCCGGATCGGGTTCCTGGCGGAGCATAAAGGTGGCGATCCTGCCCATGCCGGCATTAGCTTCCTCCCAGGATTGCCCGCTGTCGTCGGAATGGAAAATACCCAGTTCCGTTGCAAGGTAAAGTTTGTTAGGATTCACTCCATCGATCTCTACATCATAAACCGGCATTTTCGGCAATCCGTTATGGATCGATTCGAACTCCACATCATTGGCATTCGATTCCAGGGCATTGTGCGTTTGATAAACATATTCGTCACCACCGTAGTTACCTAAGGTGAGGACCAGGTGGTCGGGATTATCGTTCTTAACGGTGATACCCGTTACGGTTTGTGATCCGAAATAACCGATGTCTTTGGTAACAATGCCTTCATCATCCGGATCCCAGTTGCCGCCGACATATTGATAGGTAGCGTCCTTCAAGCCGGTGATCCGGTAAGCTTCACCTTGGCTGGTACCCACAAAGAGCACATCACCGTCGTCGGAAAATACCAGGCAGGTGGGGGTATCCATGCCCGTGGAATTTCTATCCGCGATCTTGAACCACACAGGAATTTTACCGAAATTCAGGGCTTCCTTGGTCAGCCAGATCTCCCGCCGTAGCAAGACCACAAATGTGTTATCGAAATCGCTGAGGTTTTCCCACAAAGCAAATGGGGTAACGAATTCCGCCTGGTTAACATCTCCCGCCAGTTCTCCGGTAGGATCGATATTGTTGTCATAGAATTCATAAAAGTTGTTACCGTTGTTGGCCGAACGTTCCACGTTGCCATATTGGGACGCAGCGAAATAGAAATTCGGATTGATCTTGGAGATCTCCGTATAGCCGCCGTCACCACCTTTGATCAATGATCCGCTGACCACATTGTCGCTGGTAAAGTTCATCAAATGGGTGCCGTTGTCCTGCGTTCCGCCGATCACTGCGCCATTGGTACTGGCAGCTACCGAATAATATTGAGTGGTATTATAACCTTGCACCGCATGGCTGAAGGAGCTTCCGCCATTCGTGGTTTTAAAGATCCCGCCATCCGTTGAAACATAAACTTCATCCGGATCGTCGGGATTGATCACGATCAAATGCATATCGGGATGGATATAGGGATTACCATTGAATGACCCACCAAGGTCGTTCCACGCGCCATTCCCGATCTTCCGGTAACAATTGAATTGCCCGGCAATATATACTTCATTCTGATTATCCGGGGCCACGGCGATAGCCAGATTATAGGTGCCTTGTTGCCCGAATCCGTTCATGGTGAATTGACCGAAGGTTATGGTGAAATCATCGTACTCGCCGATAATGGAATAGTTATCCCCGCGATCTACCGACTTATAGATGTAATCCATCCGGTAGGATTGGATGCCGTTATCATAAGTTGTAGAAATGGCATACACATAATTGGGGTTCGTTTCGCTAACCGCTAATTGCGTCCGGCTGCCGAAAAACGGACCGTCCTGGACGCTGGAGAAATTCAGGGATATATTTTCAAAATTGGTCCCGTCGTCCGAACGCCAGTGATTACCGCCGATAGCCGCATGTACCGTACCGTCCTTGGCTACGATCACATCATAAGCATCGGCAGTTATGCCTTCTGTTCCGGCAGGTTGGAACCAACTGTTCCCACCGTCCATGGTCACATAAATGCCTTGTTCCGTGGCAGCATATACAATGTTTTCGTTGGTCCTGCTGCAGGCCATCCGGTTGATATGCGACCAGGTATCCAGCGGATCGGGCTGATCGACAAGGGTAGTCGACAGGTGTTCGAAAGTTTCACCCCCATCGGTGGATTTATAGATCCCGTTGCCGGGGAGTCCACCGCCGGCATCGCCGAAATTGCCATATAATCCTTCACCTGTTCCTACATAGATATCCCCGTTAATGGTTTGAACAATAGCGCCGACCGGCAGAACATCGTTAAATCCCTCCATAAGCGTCCAGCTATTCCCGCCGTCAGTGCTTTTAAACATGCCTCCGGCTACTCCCCCGGCATATACCGTCGAGGGATTATCCTTATCCAGGATCATCGCCCGGGTCCTGCCGCCGATATTATCCGGTCCTACTTCCACCCAATTGAGGGCCGACTCGCTTCTTTTCCGTTGTACTTTCATCGCATCGGCTTGCTGCATAGCCTCGCGGAAGGCTTTTACGTCCATTTGGCCGGTTTCACGGTTAAACCGCCGGCTGCGATAATATTCCATAGCGCCGCTGATCGTTTTTTCCAGCTTGGCTTGATCAGTAGGAATATCCTGCTGCGGAATATTCGACTCCTTTTTCGATAAAAAGAAGATAACCGCTACAAACAATACGGTCACTAAGGTGAGTTTTCTCATTGGGTTGTGGTTTAAGGCATTATGGAATATCAGTGCCCTATAAAGTTACGAAAAGATGACGGATCCATCATTGGAAAGTTGCTGTCGCCTGTTGGCATTCCATATTCGAAGCAGTTGGATTGACAGATCAACCGTTTGAGTTGATATCGGGCGCATCGCAAAAAATCGGATACCATGCCCGGTTTTCATTCGATCGACACCCCTTCGACCCACCCGGATATTAGGATATCTTTTTTATCTTTGCCGGCATGTATTACAACAACATCATCGAAACCATCGGTAATACGCCTTTGATCAGGTTGAATAAGATTACGGCGGGTATTAAGGCTACCGTATTGGTAAAAGTGGAGTTCTTCAACCCTGGTAATTCTATCAAAGACAGGATTGCAGTTCAATTGGTAGAAGATGCGGAAGCATCGGGGGAGTTGAAACCAGGCGGAACGATCATCGAAGGTACTTCCGGCAACACAGGCATGGGATTGGCGCTGGTAGCCATTTCGAAAGGGTACAAATGTATATTTACCACCACGGATAAGCAATCCAAAGAAAAGATCGATATCCTGAAGGCCGTAGGGGCGGAAGTCGAAGTTTGCCCGACCGATGTGGCGCCGGATGATCCGAGGTCTTATTACTCCAGGGCAAAGCAAATGAGTGAAGAGATCCCGAATTCCTTTTACGTCAATCAATATTATAACCTGTCGAATCCCAAAGCTCATTACAAAACCACCGGACCGGAGATCTGGGAACAAACCCAAGGCAAGATCACCCATTTGGTGGTGGGTGTAGGAACAGGCGGCACGATCTCAGGAACCGGGAAATTCCTCAAAGAAAAAGATCCCGGCATCAAAGTCGTCGGTATCGATTCCTATGGTTCTGCACTTCAGAAATACCACGAAACCGGTGAGATCGATGAATCGGAGATCTATCCCTACATTACCGAAGGCATCGGAGAAGACATCATTCCAGGCTGTGTAAATTTCGAGGTGATCGACAAATTCGTCAAAGTAACGGATAAAGACGGTGCGGTCGCTGCCCGGGAAATGGCCCGCAAAGAAGGAATATTTGCCGGTTATTCCGCCGGATCGGCCATAGCGGGGCTTCAATACCTCAAAGATGAATTGAAAGAAGGGGATCTGGTAGTCGTTATTCTCCACGATCATGGCAGTCGATATGTCGGTAAGGTATATAACGATGACTGGATGAAAGCCCAGGGATTTTTATAAGTCGCACATCTCTATCTTCCGCATTTATCCGGTATCTTTAAGGCGTGGTTTTCGCCAGGATAACCGCTAACACCCGGATATGCAGCAATTATTGACAGACCAGCTAGGAAGGGAAGTTCATATGCCTGTTCCACCGCAACGGATCGTATCTTTGGTCCCGTCGCAGACCGAATTGTTGGTTCACCTGGGTTTGACCGATCAGCTAGTGGGCATCACAAGGTTTTGCATTCACCCCAGGGAGGTGTTCCGGTCTAAAAAGAAGGTGGGTGGTACAAAAACCGTGGATCCGGAAAAGGTTCGTGCACTCGATCCTGACCTGATCATCGCCAACAAAGAAGAAAATGATGCCGCCCAGATCACCGGTTTGTCGAAGGAGTTCCCGGTTTGGATCAGTGATATCAAAACTTTAGCCGATGCGGGTGAAATGATCTCCCAAATTGGCATGATGACTGAACGTGCCGAAGCGGCGGATGCATTGGTCAAAGAAATTGATCAAAAATTCAAAGCCCTGCGCCCCTTGGGAAA
>JANQFB010000158.1 GCA_028278085.1 Chitinophagales bacterium | reverse complement strand
TCAGGAGGTCTACCTGGGCTTCCCCGCCGCCGAATGTGTAACCCTGAGCGCCAGTGCCAGCAATGGCGTAGCACCCTATACCTTTACCTGGTCGACCGGGGCCGAAACGGCCGACATCACGGTTTGTCCTGATCAAACGACCATTTTTCACGTAACGGTTACTGATGCCCTGGGATGTGTGAGTGTCGATGAGGTGGTAGTTAATGCGGTCGATATCACCTGTGGAGATGAAAGTAGCGGATCAAGCGCTTCCAGCGGCAGCCATTCGGGTAGCGGTAGCGGATCCGGCAGCAGCGATGATAGTGATGATAGTAACGATGAAGAGAAAGTGCTGGTTTGCAAACCCATCCATACCAGCAGTTCGGGCAGCAGCGATGATCCCTCCTTCAAAACCGTATGCGTGAACCTGAAGAAAGCGGCTAAGCTGTTGAAGAAAGGCGCCACCCTGGGACCCTGTGACGGGCAGTCCAAATGGGAAGCGGATCCGGAGGAGGAACTGTTGATCACCCAACGGTCAGCCACCCTGAATGCTTATCCTAACCCCTTTAAAGGTACCACCACTATTGAAATGAGTGTTACCAAAAATGAGGAAGTCAAGCTGGATGTCTATAGTTTGATGGGTAAGCATCTGCGTACCATCTATCGTGGCGAGGCCGAAGCCGGCCAATCCTACCGGTTTACCTTCAATGCAGCCGATCTGTCCGCAGGAATTTATACCTGTGTGCTGACGCTGGGAAGGGAACAACATATCCGGAAACTGGTGATCATGAAATAATTCATTTGATAAAGGATCAGGTGAGCAAAGCCTGGATAACCCTGTCAGTCTTTGACGGGTGAGTTCAGGCTCCTAAACCCTGCCGGAATGAGATCCGGCGGGGTTTTTTTGTGCAAAAAACCGAGAGAATGAAAAGTAGTGAAGTAAAGGAAACAAAAGGATCTTAGGAAACCAGCCTCAATCCGGGCTACTGGCATTGATGGCCACTACGCTCTTGATCTCAGGAACCGCTTTGATCACAGCCGCTTCGACGCCGGCCTTCATCGTGGTGAAACTCATTTTACAGCTTTCACAGGCGCCGATCAGCCGGACGATCACGACATTTTCATGCGTAATATCCACGATCTCGATATTGCCGCCATCGGCCTCGAGGTAGGGTCGGATACTGTCTAGTGAAGCTTCGACCTTTTGATGAATATTGATAGATTCCTGAACGGGCATTAGCTTTTTGTTTTAACTCGTCATTTCTACCTTCCGGGTAGCTTCGAGGCTAGCATTCCTGATCGCAACCTGCTGGGCCAGGCGTTCCGCAAGCCCTGAGAAGGCATCGGCCGAAATGCCGCTTTGTAAAACAGCGGGTTGGCCTTCATCTCCACCTTCCCGGATCCCCTGTACGATCGGGATCTGGCCTAACAAAGGAATATCGAAATGTGCAGCGATATTTTTGCCGCCCTCTTTTCCGAACAAATAATATTTGTGATCCGGTAGTTCTTCCGGTGTGAACCATGCCATATTTTCCACGATCCCTAAAACAGGTACCTGTATCGCCGGTTGGTTGAACATGGCAATGGCTTTCCTGGCATCGGCCATGGCTACTTCCTGTGGTGTGGTAACGATCACGGCGCCCGTAACCGGTACCGTCTGCACCAGTGTCAAATGTATATCACCGGTACCCGGGGGCAGATCGATGATCAGGTAATCCAGTTCTCCCCAGGAGCTGTCGGTAACGAATTGTTTAAGCGCCCCGGAAGCCATCGGCCCTCTCCATACCACAGCCTGGTCTTCCTTAACCAGGAAGCCGATCGAAAGGGCTTTTATCCCATACTTTTCCGCCGGGATCATAAGCTTTTTGCCATCCTGGTCTACGACGCGGGGAACATAATCATCCAGATCGAGCATGATCGGCACCGAAGGTCCGTAAATATCGGCATCCAACAGCCCTACCCGCGCCCCCTTCCCGGCCAGTCCCAGGGCCAGGTTCACCGAAACAGTGGATTTCCCTACCCCTCCTTTTCCCGAAGCCACGGCAATGATGTTTTTCACATCCGGCAGGATCTGCTGCTGGTTATCGCGCAAAGTCGTAACCTTGGCCGTAAAATTGATGTTTACTTCCGCATCTGCGTCCACGTGATGGTGGATCGCCTGCACACAATCCGAAGCGATCTGATCCTTCAAAGGACAGGCAGGCGTCGTCAGCACCACGGTAAAACTAACACGGTTCCCCTCCACCTCTATGTCATCGATCATATTCAAGGTAACCAGGTCCTTCTTAAAGTCCGGATCATTGACATGCCGAAGCGCATTTAATACTTCCTCTTTACTGATCATGCGAATAAATTATTCCATATAAAATTACGATAAATCCTTCAATCTTGTCCACCGTATCCTTGGTTCTTCTCCGTAGCAGATACTGCGAAGGACGAAGCGGAGGTGGACCCCAATCATCAAATCCTCCAATTGTATCCACCGTAGCCTTGGCGAAGGTGGATCAATAATAATGATACGTCTTCCCTTCATAAAATACCTTAATTTCCTGGCTATCGGTCCAGTACACGATCGTCTTGCCATATACGGCAAATTTATCGATGATCTGATCCGACACTTCCCGCAATTCCCCATTATACCAGGCTTTTAACCTGCCTTCATAATCCATATAGGCAACCACATCCTTATCGGCCTTGAACCGTTGAGGGGCGTAGGTTTCCAGGGTTTGTTCCTCGCCGTCAAAAAAGATCTTGAAATGATTGTTCAGGTCCAGGTAAGCCAACATATTGTCTTCAACAATATACGCTTTGGGCCTGGCATCCGTTAAGGCCGTGAATTTACCCTGGTAAAACACTTTGAATTGGTCCATCTCATCCACAAAAGCCACGATATCATCCCCGACCTTATAGCTGGGGATCTCAAATAACCCCGTTTCATACAATTCTCCTTTGTAATGGATCATGAAATAACCGAAATTATCCTCATAAGCTACCGTATTAGTGCCGGTTTTATAGGAATTCGGAGGATAATTATCCAGTTCAATGATCTCTCCATCGGCCCAAACTTTAAAGACATCGGCATAATCCAGGTAGGCCACCAGGTTATTCCCGCATTTAAAGCTTCTGATCTTGATCTGTTCCAGTTCCGTTTTTTGTCCTTGATAAAACACGACAAAATAGTCGGTGAAAGTTTTGAAAGCGATAATGCTGTCACCATAATCGAAGTTTTGCTGCACCCAGGCGGCCACCACATTTATTTTCCCCTGCTCCAGGCTGCGCAGTTGATCCCCGATCCGGAATACCATTTGATTGTCGGTGATGAAATACCGCTTGATGTCATATTCGGCGATCAGGTGGCTTTCACCGTTGTAAAAGATCTTGAAATTCTGACCGTCATCGACATAGGCGATGTATTGGTTCCCGATCTTATAAGACCTGGGCGGAAGGTATTCCACCTTTTTGAAGGCACCATGGTCGAATATGATCAAGCGGTTTTGCCGGTCCTTAAAAGCCGCCAATCCCTGGGCTGATGCCATATTGGAAAGGCATAGGATCATCATGGCCGGGAGGAATCCCGCTAACCAATGCCTGGAAAACCTGTTTATATACCACTGCTGCATGCTCATCACCGGAATTTACTGCGATACGGAACCATGATGGTTATTGCTCGCAAAGTTAGACGCATTTAGGTATAATAACCTGTAAGGATGGCTTTTTATTGTAGCAGTATTAAGAGGAGTCGATAACTGCTCGTCCGGGAACGGATGCCATCGGCATTATTGATTGACCAGGGATGCCACATATTGTTCATCGATCTTTTCCATACAGTCGAAATGTTCGTGCGGGCATTGTTTAAAACCGATCTTGGAACAGGGCCGGCAGGAGAGGTCTTTCACTTCGACAATATGATGCTCCGGCTGATCTCCGTCGCCAAAGTAGGGATACATCCCGAATTCGGGAATGGTATTGCCCCAGATGGAAATGATGTTTTTTTGAAAAGCCGCCGCAATATGCATCAATCCCGTATCATGCGTGATGACCTTATCCGCTTGCTTCACCAGCGAAGCGGAACCATTGATGCCATACAGGCCGCAGCCATTGTATATCCTGTTTCCCACCACATCCACCACCTGCTCGCCGGTTAACCGGTCCGTATTACCCCCGATCAAAATAACCGGCTTTTTGATGGCCTCACAGATCGAGATGATCTTTTTCGTGGGCAGTCTTTTGGTGGTATGCTTGGCGCCGATCACAAAACCGATATATCCCTTTTGATGTGGTTTGGGGATCGCGGCCGGCTTGACATTTTTTTTAGGAGGGATAAAATAGTCCAGGCCCTTGCCGTCGTTTTGGATATCGAAAGTGCTCAGCGTATTCAGGTAGCGGTCGACGATGTGCTTGGCCGGCAAAACGCTTTTGCGTTTGAGGTTGACCGCCATCCACTTTTGGAAATTGATCTTGTTGAAACTGAAGCTCTTGACCCGTAATGACTTTTTCACCACCAGCGACCGGAGGTTGTGATGGAGATCGATGATATAATCGTAATTCTCAGCCTTCAGCGGTTGGTAAAGATCACGCAGGGAATCTTCCAGGTAATATACTTTTTCCAGGTATGGGTGATGATCGACAATAGGCTTATGGGCGATCTTGGTAAGATAATGGATAATAGCTTCCGGCATTTGCTCTTTCAAACATCGGATAACGGGCGTGGTCAGCACAATATCTCCGATCGAACTGAAGCGGATGATCAGGAATTTTTTCCGGTCCATAAGCTATATTGCTTGGAAGAGGGGGGGCATAAAGCTAAGTAATAATCCTTTAGAAAGCTATAATATATGTTGTATTTGTTTGGAGTCAGGCTTACAACGCTAACAAGATGTCAAATGCAGTTTTCAAAACGCCCGATTGATCCCGACCACCCACCTGAATTGGAGATTATCGGTTTCGTGGAAAGGCACATGGCTCAAAAAGAAGGGCATATCGAATCTAAGCGTGAGCGGCTTAACGGTTTCCAGCATGCCGAATTTTTTGATGGTCAGGGCCGCTCCCAATCCCGCATCCATACGGATATCGGTAAATAAATAATCATAACGGGTATTGGAATATCCAAGGGATCCGGCATCACCGAAGAGGTAGACATCCAGGTGGAAATAATCGCGCAGGCCTTTGGGGGCGAAATTCACCAGGCCGTCGAGATCGAGCTCTACATTGACCGCGGCGCCGGAGTTGCTGCTGTTCAGCACATAGGTGAGGGTATCCGTGCTGGGTTCAATGATAAAGTAGCCCGTATATCCTCTCAGGTTCAGGCCGCCGCCTTGCTGAAAATGATAGGTGATGTTTTGGGTGGGATCGGCGTTGATCGTTGCAAAACTGTTCCCCAGCCATGCCTCGGGAATGATCCCGGCTGCCCGGGTATATTTGTTTTCCGTCAGAGCTTCGGGATTGGCGCCTGCCATGTACAAGGCGGATTCTTTTGGGAAGATCCCGCTGCCGAGTTGTGCAAAGGTACGGGTGGATAATTGTAAACGGCCGATATTCGTCCGGTTCCGGACACCCACAGACAACCGGGCATAATCATAATCGCTGAGCAGGGAAGAGGATCGCAGGTGGATATGGATCTTTCCGCTGCCGGTGTAATATTTGTAGTGGTGCTTATAACCGATGTTAAAGGAGTTGTTATATTGCTCGGTATCCCAAAGTTCCCGGTATAACAGGTAATTGATCCCCTCGGGATCGTGGCGGTACATGGATTTGAAGTGAAAATAGAGATCGTCTTTGTTGGGCAGTTTCTTTTGGATGCCGATCCGGAATGCCGCCAGGCCATCCAGGATACGGGCCCTGATCCCGAATTTCGAATCTTTCAGGAATTTGTCTGCAGCGGTATGATATTTCAGGTTAAACGAAACCGGATCATAAGCGCCTGCTAATGGGCCGTAATCTATCTGATCCACACCACCCTGGCCAACGCCGGTATTGTACCATATCGTCGACTGAAACACATGCTTGCGCTTCATGAAATGGCCGTTGACATGGATCCCGGCTTTCAGGCCGTCGAACCCATTGTACCACACATCCGGCCGCCATTTGTATTCGTAATTTTTCCAGGAAGGCACATTGTCGATCTGGGAATCGAAGGACAATGTTGCCCTGGATCTTTTGGTATTGTCGAGCATATGGATGTCCGCCAGTCGCTGGGAAGGATCGATGATCACATCGTCGATGCCGCCGGGGATCATCACCACCGCTTCATAGCTGGGGAATAATTTGTCCCACCCGGCCCACTTGGGTAACACGGTCGCATGGGTCTTTTTTTCGAACCAGGTATTCGGGATCATAAAATCATGGGACTTCCCATCCTTGCTGATCACCCGGAAATCGATCGGCATTTGCATGCGGCCTTTGCGGATAAAAGTGATCTTGTATTCATCCGGTTTATGTCCTGCTTTGATCGCACCGACCCGGTAATCGATATTTTTATTGGTTTCCAGCCACTGGTCGAAAAACCAGTTAAGATCGACCTTGGTATAGTCGATGATCGCCTGCCGGAAATCCGCGAAATAAGGATGACAGAACTTCCAGCGATCAAAATAATGCTGCATGGCCCGGAGGAACAGATCATCACCCAGCACATATTGAAGGTTGTAGAGCATGGCGGCTGTTTTGTAATACACCTGCCGGTAGCCCCCACCGTGCCGCAGTGCACCATTAAAATTGTCGGAATGGGTGTTCAGCGGCGGATCTTCATGCCGGATAGCCTCGGACAGGTACCGGTTATAGGCATTCCTGTCGCGTACCCGAAGCGGTTTTTTATATTTTTCCAGGTATTTGTTGGGTTGTTTGTCGCGGGGAACAAATTCTCCGTCGATCGCTTCCAGGGCCCAGGAAGTTAAAAAGGTGGTGAAGCCTTCGTCGAGGGCTGCCCGGTAAGTTTCATTGTTGCCCACCTGTCCGTAAAACCAGTTGTGCCCGATCTCATGGGCCAGCAAACCCCGGTAAGTAGGATCTTTGCCGCCATCGAGCGTTAGCATCGGATATTCCATGCCATCCCGGGCATCAGCGACGATCATTTTATGATACACATAACGGCCGAAATCGCGGGAGAACGTTTCAATGATTTTCCTGGAATAATCAGCGGCATTTTGCCATTTCGCCGCATGCGGCTCCTGCGCCAATGCAATGCAGGTTACCGGTCCCGATCCATCGTTAGGTTCCCAGGTGGCTTCCCCGATCCGGTAGGTCGGATCCGCCGTAAAGGCAAAATCGTGGACATTTTCGGCATGGTATTTCCAGGTCTTACGAACTGCGGAATCATAAGGGATAACGATCGAAGGCTTCGAATTCCAGGGCTTATCCTTGAAATTAGTGATATCCAGTTTCTTTCGAAGCGTATCCGGCAAAACCTCCTGCCGGTTCAATAATTTCCCGGTAGCGCCGACCACAAAGTTGTTAGCAAAGGTGAGCTCCACATCATAAGTGCCGAAATCCCCGTAAAACTCCCGCCCCAAATGCTGATCGGTGGTCCATCCGAATTTCCGGTCGTATACCGAGATCCTGGGATACCAATGCACGCCATCGTAATGTTTGAATCCAAAGGCTTCGAATAATTTCATCCGCCGCCGCACGTTGCCGCTTCCGAAATAGGTGCTGAATTTGATGTCGAAAGTGATCGACGCGTCCGGTAACAGCGGTCCTGCCAGGATGACTTTCAGGATGGTGTTGTCGAGGGTGGTCAGCAGCTTCTTGCCGCCGGCGGTGATGTCATGCACTTCCGTACCCAGTTTCTGGAATTCATAGGGACCGTACCTGGGTTTGACATCATTGTTGCGTTGCAGGTTGTCGTAATAAGAGTCTGGTTGAAAGGCATTCTGATAAAGATGAAAATAGACATAGGTTAGGGTGTCCGGGGAATTGTTCCAGTAGACCAGGGTTTCTTCCCCGCTGATAATATTGGTTTTTTCATCGATATCGGCTTTGATGGTATAATGAACATCCTGTTGCCAATAGCCTTCGAAAGGCTTCCGGTTCTTCCAGTATTGCGGATTATCGCTTTGCCGGTAGGTGTTGGGCGGGCTTAACGGGTCATAAGATTGGGCAAACAGGAGCGTTGGCCAGTTCAACACAACCGGAAGGCAAACAATCAAAAGGATCTTTAAGCACTTCACGAATAGGTTTGCAGGCATACGATAGATCATGACTAACGAGGGGCAATTAAAATTGGAAATAGGGCAATAGATGCGAAAATACAAAAATTGCCCCATGTATAGAAAGCGGCATTTAACCAGACCCTTTAGCCATAAAAAACCCCTGCAACCGGATCGGCTGCAAGGGTTGTGCCTGGCTTTAGTATAGTGCGATAGGTTAACCGGGCATATAGCCACTTAGGGATGCTTTTCTTACCCCAGGCAGCCGTGCGGCGCCGGACGGGTACAGGTTGTTGTCGGACATGGAGTGATCGTCGGACAGTTAGCACAGGTATCTATCGTGATGACCGGTTTATCTCCAACGGTTCGAATGTCAAATGCAACATTGGTACCACCTTTGACCGTTTTACCTTGTTCCGTTTCAAATGCCGTGATAAAGCTTTTGACTTTCAGGTCCTGAAGTTTCAATGATTTCTTTTTCATCATAAGTTATTTTAAGGATAGTAATCCTGCCAAATTAAGGGCCCGTCAGGGGCTTCGCAATTCCATTTAACCCTATACTTACAATTCTGATGGGGCCGGTATTTTGCAGTTCATTTGCAATGTTTCATGAAAACACCAAATTGTGTCAATCTTGCCGTAGTTTTAACTTAATCTTGTGTCACTTTTGACTTATTCCTATATTTTTCCTGGGCGATGAGTGACTTATAAGATTGTGTCAGCAAGTAGTAAACCACCATCTCATGCGCCCGCTGAGCCGATCGCATAAGTCGGTTCATACACATATGAACATGGCTGTGGAGCAGCTTGTCCAGGGGCATGTCGATCATTCCTTTTTGTATATATTCCCTGATCTCTTCCTCATTAGCTGCGGAAGCGCCGATCAATATAGGTTCCCATGAACTTTTCTTGCTATTGTGGTCCATTGATGAAAGATTTTGAAAAGAAGGGAAAGAACGGGAAAGCCTTTTATCCGGCCGGTTCGCTGGTCGAAGGCAATTCATCCGGCGAATCGAACTAACAGTATAGCGGGGTTAAATACTTGCTTGTTAAATAATATAGCCTGATTGAGTTGCTGCTACTGTTAGGCTGGATGGCTTTCCCGTAACTTGCCAAAAGCGTTATTAGCCGCCGCAAGCGCTGGTATGGCCTCTTACCGTATAGGTTCGGCAATCCGAAGTACCATAGGTACAGGATGGCCCGCCATTACAGGTATTCACACAGGTATAGCCCTTAGCCGTACGATCTCCACATCCAAACAAGCTTATTAATGCTGCCGGAGGACCACCGATGTCTCCGGGAGATTCAAAGTTGGTTCCCCCTTTTACCGTGCGCATTTCAGCATCATTCAAATGCTTTAATGTCATCTTGTTCAATGTTAACTTCTTGATTTTCATAGTAGGGTAGAGTTTAGGGTTTCCTTCAGAAGCGCTGTTGCCCATATATATATGATAAAGTAAAAGATCCGTAGGATCGGTATTGTTGCAGGCTTCTCCGTTTCTTTTCACAACATCGCTGTTTGACTTATCGTAAAGAAACAATGAAACAAAAAGGCAGGCAAACCAATAATCCGGCATTATTACAAATCAAATCCTAGCCCCTCCAGCTTCAACCGGGTCACCCGACCCCTGGAAGGGGACCCGGTTGAGATGGGATGGGATTCCATTATATGCTTACTTCGAATTAAGGAAGAAAACCGGATTTAGCCATCGCACATTTGCAGAGTCCCCGCCTGACGTTGGGTGACTCTGCAAATGCCCAGGAAAGAAAGGGCTATCGTTAATATTCCAGCGGAAGCCAGACGAAGCGGGATTTATTCTTGTGCTGATCCAGCTCCCGGGATAGTTCCAGGTATTTCATGATCTTTTCCAGGGTATTTTGGATGCGAACAAAGGCGCTTTCATTTTTAACCACATAATCATAAGCACCGTATTTGATCGTTTCCAGGGCTACATCTATACTATCCTGCTGGGAAAGCATCACCACCTGGATGGAGGGATCCGCCTCTTTGATCGACTTCAGCACGTCGATACCGTTGGAGGCATGTTCATCGATCCGGTTCAGGTAATAATCCAGGATGACGATCTCCGGTTGCCGGCCGAGGTTTTCCAGGCAGGCCTCACCAGTGGAAAAAGTGCTGATATCTAGCTTGTCCAGGAAATATTGCTGAAGATTATCCTGCAAGAGTTTCAGGTAAACCGGTTCATCATCTACCAGGAAACATTTAATGGATTCAGGCATGAGTGGTAAGTTTTATGTCTTTGACGGAATTTCGGAGCTTTCGGCATACTTCTTCAAATAGGGGTGGCAATTGTTCGATCAGGCTGATCAGGGTCAACATATCGGATGGATTGTTGGCATGCCGGTCTATCGACTGTATCAGATCCACCAATTCTCCCGAACCAAAATAGATCATTTTTGCCTTCATGGGGTGAATGATCGTTTTGATACCTTTGACATGTTCATTTTTGGTGTGTTCGAGGATCATTTCGATCTCTTTGGAAGTTTCCGTAATGAACAATTCGATATATTCGGATAACTTTTGAGGATCGCCTTCCGTCAGGTTGGTCAAGTAACGGAGGTCCAACTCATCATGATCAGGTGTTGTCATTTTTTCGTGGGTTTTGTTGGTTTTGTGTGGTTTGGCGGGTTGATGGCCGACCAATTCATTGATCTTGGCATATAAGGTATCCGGCTCAAAAGGTTTGGTAATAAAATCGTTCATGCCGGCTTTGATAAATTTATCGGCTTCACTGTTGATGGCATTGGCCGTTAAGCCCAACACCGGGGTAGCGGATTTGGGCAGTTGGAAATCGGTCCGGATGTGGCGTGTTGTATCGTAGCCGTTCATTTCGGGCATCTGAGAATCCATCAGGATAATGTCGTAATCGGATCCTTTCAGCTTCTCCAGGGCCTTGACGCCATTGGGAGCAATATCGATTTCCAGTTGCTTATTCCAGTTCTTTAACAGTTCCCGGGCGATGAGTTGGTTGGTATAATTATCTTCCACCAGCAGGATCCTCAGTTCATCCGGTGGGCTGATCGATTGCCGGGAGATCCGCGGGATGACCGGAACAACATCGG
>JANQFB010000134.1 GCA_028278085.1 Chitinophagales bacterium | reverse complement strand
AATTGACATGAAAACGGCATTAATCGTCGAAGATCAACCGGAGTCGTTGAGATCACTGAAACAACTGCTGGCCAAACATTGCCCCGACATAAGCCTGGCCGGGGAAGCCGGTAATCTGAAAAAAGCCCGGGAATTGATCGACCTCCATCAACCGGACCTGGTTTTCCTGGATGTTCAACTACCTGATGGTTGCGGGTTTCAATTGCTCAAAGAGCTGGGTAAGATCTCCTTCAAAGTGATCTTTACTACCGCTCATGATAAATATGCCCTACAGGCCATCAAATTCAGCGCGCTGGATTATTTACTAAAGCCGATCGATCGTGCGGAGTTGCTGGATGCCATGGACAAATACCGGAACAGCTTTCAAAAGAATTCGGAAGAACTGCCGATCCAAACGCTCCTGGACAATCTCCAGGTCAATTATGCCAACAAAAAGATCGCTATCTCTACCTTCTATAAGATCCACGTGATCAAAGTTTCCGACATCATCCATGTGGAATCACAAGCCAACTATTCCAATTTTCACCTGACCGACGGTACCGAGGTGCTATCTACCAAAACTTTGAAAGAACAGGACGAATTGCTTTCCCCTTTCAACTTTATCCGGATCAACCGGCCCCACCTGGTGAACTTCAACCACATCGTCGAATTCGACAAAGCTGACGGGGGCTACGCCGTTATGGCCAATGGCGACAAGCTGCCCGTTTCCCATTACAAAAAGAAGCTCTTGCTCGACCGCCTGAACAATCTATAGCGCTGCCAATCAGGGAAATTGACAAAAATCTGACGGATGTGTTAATTAACCCATCCCTACACCCTTCCGGGGGAAGGGATAAATGGTGTCAGATTTTTGTCAAATGAATTGTCTCCTACTTTTCGGGACACCCTTTCCATTTTCAATTATCCCTGCCTGATCGAATATCGGATCAATAGCTCGATACCAACACTCAATAGACCACCCCCGGCGCTCAGTAGAAAGTCAAGCACAGAGGATTTACATTTTATAGTTTAGGTCTATGCAATTTTTTATAAACCTAAAATTTTTACACTATGAAAATCTACACTATTAATTCAGCGAAATTATCCCGCTTGGTGTTAACTGTTGCACTTCCTTTTTTGACTTTTCAGGCGATTGGGCAGTGGGTTGAACCGGGCGGCATTATTTTTACCCCCGACAATGTGGGGATCAATACCGTGCTTCCGACGAATCCATTTGAGGTCCACAATCCGACGGGCGCAGATTGCGATCCGGACCAGGTGCAAGCTCTGAATACCAGCACCACCACCTCCGGTCAGCGGCAAACCTTTGTACCCTCTGTCAGTGGGGCGCTTTGTGCCGTGGAGCTGGAGTTATGCGCCGCATGCCCGCCCCTGGATCCTCCGCTCCGTTGTTTTACCCTGGTAACGGTTAATATCCGTAACAGTGCCGGTACCATTATCGGAACTTCGGGCAGCGGCTTCAGCGACGATGGTTGTGATCGCGGACCGGTCCCTACCACGTTCAATTTTACGGGCGTTACGGTAACGGCCGGCGTCCCTTTTACCATAGAGGTGATCGCCCCGGGTTTCGGCAATACCTTCCGGATGAATTTTGCTTTCGGCGACCCTTATCCCGCAGGGGCCTCCAGCATTCCGGGCGCCGATCTTACCTTCCGCACATTTACGCCGAATGCCAGCTCAGCGACACAACTGATCGCAGCCAATAATGGCAATGTCGGTGTGGGTTTAAACAACCCGGCCTTTAAGCTCGATGTTGACGGCGATATCCATGCTTCCGGCAACCTGATCTCCGGTAACAGCATTACCATCGACGGTGTCAATGATGAGATCACGGCCACCTCCGGCACGATCAGCTTTGATGATCACGACCTGATCACTTCCGGGAAAGTTACCGTGGGAGAACTGCAGATAGCTTCCCCGACCCTTCCGGGATGGGTGCTCACGGCGGACGATTTTGCCGGAAACGCTTCCTGGCAGCCACCGGCTCAATTCGATGATCACGACTGGTATGAAGCCGGTACCACCACGCCTCCCGATGATATCTTTGACGATATCTTCACGCAAGGCGCCGTCGGTATCGGAACCAATTCCCCGGCAGCCGGTCTTCACCTGCGCAGAGGTGCGTTGTTGGCGGATGCAACTTCCGGGTCCACCCCAATAGCCGGGCCAGGCATCAGGATGATGTGGATCCCTGAGCATCATGCTTTTAGAGCAGGTCAGGTATTAGGTAGTCAATGGGATGATGCCAATATCGGTGAAAACTCAGTAGCCATGGGACGGAATACTATTGCCAGTGGTGACAACTCGGTAGCCCTCGGTTTTAACGCTCAGGCTACAGGATCTACAGCCATGTCATTAGGGGCCGGTACACAAGCAGAAGGCTTTGCCACTTTCGCCACCGGGCAAGTAGCCAAAGCCACCGATAGTTATGCGATCGCTATGGGCAATTACGTGGAATCGAATGGCCACAATGCTATCGCTTTAGGTCAATGGGCGAACGCCAATGCCGACCACAGCGTGGTTATTGGTAAAGGTGTCAACAATGTTGGTTTGGCCCTGGAAAACAACATTGAAAATTCCTTGATGGTCGGATTTAACACGATCAATCCTACCTTCTTTGTCGGACCTGGTTCCGGCGGCGGGGCATCGAACCGCGTAGGGATCCGTACTACGGCACCCACAAGCACTTTCCACGTCAATGGCGATGTCAGGATCGAAGACCTGGCCACCGGTGGCGCTGCCCAAATGGTGGTTGCGGATAACTTCGGTAACCTGAGCATACAAGCTATTCCTGCGGGCGGCGATATTACTTCCGTTACTGCCGGTTCCGGGTTAACCGGTGGCGGCACTTCGGGCGATGTTACCCTGGATGTCGGCGCAGGGAATGGTATAACCGTCAATGCGAACGCTGTTTCCGTCAATGCAGGGACCGGATTAGGTTTTGGCGCCGGCGGCGTGCTGATCAACACCGGTGACATCGATGCCACCGATGATCTGACAACAAGCACCCTGTTCGACGGCGATGTATCCGGCGTTTATAGCAATCTACTGATCGGAACCGGTAAGGTGAATTCTGACAAGATCGCCGATGGCCAGGTTATGACAGCCGATCTGGCGGATGATGCGGTTAGCTTTCCCAAGATCGCCCAGGGTGGCGCTACGGCCGGACAGGTCATCACCTGGAACGGTTCGGACTGGGAAGCGCAGGATCCGGCCAGCGGAGGCGACAGCGACTGGGACCTGACCACCAATGCTCCGCATATGTTCAGCCAAAACACCGGAAATGTCGGGATCGGCGTATCCAACCCGGTGAATAAGCTGGAAGTATGCGGTACGATCCGGTCGACAGAGGTGATCGTGGAAACCGGATGGTGCGATTTCGTTTTCGAAGAAGACTATCCCCTGATGTCGCTCAGCCAGGTTGAAGCCTTTATTAAGGAAAACAAGCATCTTCCGGGAATTCCGGCAGCCCTTGAAGTGGAATCGAAAGGCATGAAAGTCGCTGACATGAGCGCCAGAATGATGCAGAAGATCGAAGAATTAACCTTGCATATGATCGAACAGAACAAGAAGATCGAGGCTTTACAAAAAGACAATGAGCAGCTCAAAAAACTGGTCAACAGCCGCGAGCAGTAAACAAATTGTCTGTTTCAAATGGAAAGTATCATGAAAAGAATACGCATTATTTTATGGTTAATATTTGTCTCTACGACAATGGTAGCGCAAACGGATTACTATTGGTACAAGCAACAGAAAATATATCTTGACCTCAATCCGTATCTAAAGTACGTTTTGCTGGACGGCATTGACAATATCGCCCAGTTGGACTTGATGATCGGGAACGCTGATGTGCAGGTGATCGAATTCGGACAAACTAATGTCCTGTCTTCTCTCCATGCTTCGGCTTCTCTGACATACCAGGAAACAAACTGGGCAGTGGTAAAATCCGAACACATGCCGCTCCCGGATCTCTCGGCAAGTCCGAACGTAATTTATGAATCTCCTTTTTTCCTGACCAAAGACCAGGATGATCTGGGTACATCGCATCTGTTTTATGTGAAATTATTGCAAAAACAAGATCTACCCCTGCTCGAAAACCTGGCCCGGAATAACAATGCCACGATCCTTGGTTCCAACAAATTTATGGACTTGTGGTATACGGTTTCCTGTACTAAAAATTCCACCGGCAATGCTTTTGAGCTGGCCAAAGTATTCTATGAATCGGGCCTGTTTGCGGCAGCCGAACCGGCGCTCATGGTCTTCGACCTGGCTCAGTGTGTGAACGACCCGATCTTTCCGGATCAGTGGGGCCTGCTCAATACCAGTCAGCATGGCGGGACCTTCGGCCTGGACATCAATGCCTGTCAGGCATGGGTAACCACCACCGGTGATCCGGATATCGTTGTGGCGGTGCTGGACCATGGTATCGAGCTGACCCATCCGGACCTGACCAATTTGTTTCCCCTGAGCTTCGATTCGGAAACCAATAGTTCGCCCAGTGTTATACGCGGCAATCACGGTACGGCCTGCGCCGGCATCATTGGCGCCACCACCGACAATAACCTCGGGGTGGCAGGGATCGCTCCGTTAAGTCCCCTGATGTCGATCAGTAATAGATTACGACTGGGCCCCAATGCCCCTCAAACCCTGGCCGACGGCCTCAATTGGGCCTGGCAGAACGGGGCCTCTGTGATCAGCAATTCTTGGGGCCACAATGGTTTGACCAGTATGCTCATTGACGATGCTATTACCGACGCCTTAACCCTGGGCCGGGATGGCCTGGGCTGTGTCGTCGTTTTTGCGGCAGGCAATAGCAATGGTCCGGTTATTTACCCGGCCAGCAGCAACCCGGATATCATTGCCGTAGGCGCCAATGATGATTGCGGCATAAGGGTAGATCCATTCGGAGGGTTTTCCTGTTTATCCTGGAACAGTAGCCAGGGCAGTTGCTTCGGTCCCGAGCTGGACGTCGTAGCTCCGGGGATATTGATCCCCACCACCGATCTGCAGGGCGCTGCCGGATATAACCGGATGGCCGGTACTGCCGGCGATTATTTCGATAGTTTCGGCGGGACCTCGTCAGCCTGTCCACATGTAGCCGGCGTTGCTGCGTT
This sequence comes from Chitinophagales bacterium, assembly GCA_028278085.1. Lineage (GTDB taxonomy): Bacteria > Bacteroidota > Bacteroidia > Chitinophagales > JANQFB01 > JANQFB01. The sequence continues at coordinate 19,722 of JANQFB010000134.1, read as the reverse complement.
GATCCTATCCGAGAACCCTTGTTTAACGCAAAGAGAGGTGGCGGATATTATCGAGCAAACCGCTCAAAAGGTGGGGCCCTACGTTTACCAAAGGACCCCGGGCCGGGACAACGGCACCTGGAATAACGAAATGGGTTATGGTTTATTGGACGCCGACCAGGCGGTCGAGTTGGCCAGGAACATCTACCTGCAAAACGAAACGGAAGTCGGTGGCCCGATCCTGTATAACGCTCCCTACCGGATCTATGCCGGACGGGATGTAACGCCAAGGATCCCCATGGGTGATTACCAGGTGCTGGCCGGCGGTCATGTAACCTGCCTGGCGACCGACCGGGTTACTTTGGAACCGGGCTTCCGGGCTTTTCCGGGCTCCTACTTCCGGGCAACGATCGGTCCTGTTTTTTCCTGTATGCCTACACCTAAAACAGGAACGCTACACGATCCCGGCATTCCCGGAGAGGTGGAAATTCCGGAAATCGATGCGCCGGCGGCCAGAGGCGTACGGATAAGCAGTTATCCCAACCCGTTTACCCGTTCTGCGACCATCAGGTATGAGCTCGGCGAAAGTACAATGGTCGACCTGATCGTTTACGATATCCTGGGAGAGGCCGTAGCGCATTTGGTCCAAAGAGAAAACCGGGAGGCCGGTAGCTATCAGCTAAATTTTGATGCTTCAAGCCTTTCGGCGGGAACTTATTTCCTGTCTTTCAAAACCAATAGCCGGCAACAAACCCTGAAGATGATCAAAATTGACTGAACCGGCAGGATACTGACGAATTGATCGCTTTTCAACCACTGGATCATCAGGGGTGTACAATTCCCTGACTTCAGGTAGATCCGGCATAAAAAATCCCGACGATAAAAACGGTCGGGATTTTTTTTGTGGCGTCAGTTTAAAAAAATTAACGCTTGTAATCACCATCAATATCTACAGTAATTCGAAATGGCCAACTCCGCTATTTTCCGTTCCTATCCAAATCTTATCGTTTTCATCTACGATCACTTCTGTGATATAATAACCGGAAAGATCTGAATTTTCATGGGTAAAGTGGGTCCAGTTGGTGCCGTCAAATTTGAATAATCTGAGCGAAGTCATCCATAAATTGCCATTGGCGTCAATGAATTTCACAAGTACATTTTCGCTGTCCAATGCTGAATTGGAGGGCGTATAAGCGGTCCAATCGTTTCCATCAAACTTAATTAACCCGTTGTGTGTGCCGGCCCATATTATTCCTTGCTGATCAATATTCATCGTATAAACCTCATTGTCAAGAAGCCCGGAGTTTGCGGTATTATATACGGTCCAATTGGTCCCGTCGAATTCCATGATCCCGGTTTCACCGGTTCCGATCCACACCACACCATTATCGTCCACAGCGATAGCGGTAATATAGTCGCTTGGGATATTGGAATTATTTTCATTCCAGAGGGTCCAGGAGGTACCATCAAATTTTACAAGTCCATTATCATCCATCCACAAATTACCATTATTATCCGATGCCAGTTGATGCACGTAACTTAAAGAAATGCTAATTGTTGTATCATTATAAATTGTCCAAGCGGCGCCATCCCATTTTACCAATCCTCCGCCCCAGGTCCCTACCCATAGGTTACCGGATTGATCGACTAACAGATCCCGAATTTCATTTTCCGGCAGATCAGAATTATTTGTATCAAAATTGGTCCAGGAGGTACCATCAAATTTTGCCAGCCCATTCTCCGTACCGATCCATTTATCTCCATTATTATCAATAGCAAGTGCGTAAATATAATTATCCGGTAAGGAAGAATTGGCGGTGTTAAATAAAGTAAAATCTTTAGTTATACTGCATACATCAGGACAGGTGCCGCCGCAATCGATGCCTTCTTCCCCTTCATTTTGTATGCCATCCGTGCACGCATCGGTTTCACATTGCGTTCCGGTAAAACCGGTTGGACAATCACATGTTCCGTTGATACATGTGCCACCGTTATCACAAATAACATTTTTACAGGGATCCTTTTTACAGGAAGCAAGTATCATACAAGCGATCACTAATATTGAAGTTAAGGGTCTCATTTTTTTATTTTTTGTTTAGAAAAAATTTTATCCTTTATTCATTTAATTGACTTTTTGTTGCACGAATCTCCCAAACCTTACCCTATCTCTTCCTTTTATTTTCATAAAATATATTCCAGATACCAGTTCAGAAAGGTCAAGATCGATTTCGCTAACGTTTTGATATTCATTTTGAAAGACCAATTTACCTGAAAGATCCGCTATATATACCATGACACTATCCAAACTGGTTCCCGGAATGCTGATCCGGTAGTGGCCATTACCTGGATTCGGATAAAGTTTCAAGTGATTGCTCTGCTTCATAGGCTCCGCAAGCAGTCCGGTTATAAATACATCAGTAACATTAAATGGTATTAAAGTATCACAGTCCACAGAGTCTTTTATCACAACCTCGTATGTTGCTGAACACAAGCCAGTGGCAAAGGAAGTGGTTTGCTGGTTTGGATCGTTCCATTGATAATAATATGGTGGCGTTGCCCCACTAACAGCAAGGGTTAGTTCAACATCACAATTTTGCAAGGAATCATCTGTGCTTGTTGACACAACCGAAAATGCTGTCGGCTCAACTATCGTAACAATCGTGTCAAAATTGCAATTGTTGGCATCTTTTATCGTTACACTATAATTTCCTGCCGAAAGTCCTGTTTCAGTGGAGTCCGTACCACCGGAGCTCCAGCTATAGGAATAGCCGGGAGTGCCTCCTGAAGGCACTAGGGCAGCGGTTCCATCTGAGGCGCCATTACAGCCATTTGCAACCGTAAATACCGAGGCCTCCACAGGAGTCGGTTCCGTAATTAAAACAAGGGCTGAATCCTTGCATCCCAGGCTATCATATACCGTGACCGAATAAGACCCTGCTGTTAAGTTTTCGGCGGTAGCATTAGTTTGACCATTTGACCAGGTATATTGGAATGGTGATACACCGCCATTAAGGGAGGCAGTGGTTTTGCCGTCACTTCCAAGATAACAGGAGACATTCCTATCGATGGTCGGATCAACATAAAATCCATAACATGACTGTTTAAATTTAGATACAAAAATATCGCTGCTTCCTGCACTCCATAAAGCAGCTCCACCGGTTCCGGTGTCTATTTCTGCATAGTAAGCAAAAATGCCGGTTAAATAAATTCCGCCATAATTGTCAAGGGCAAGCGCGCGACCGGAATCGTTACCTGTTGCACCACCACCTTTTACCGCCCATTCAAAATTGCCCAGGCTGTCATATACTGCCATATAGATGTCATGGTCCCCATACCCGATTAAATTTGCCGTACCTACACCAGGGTTGAAATCAACATTGCCTTCGAAGTATCCGGTAATATGGATGGATGCTTTGTCGTCAATTGCAATTTTATCACCAATATCACTGGATATACCACCTATATTTTTTGCAAATAGAAAATCACCTGAACGATTGTATTTGGCAAAAAACATATCCATGTCACCATTAGTGGTCAAGCTACCGGTTCCCGAACCAGGGTCAAAATCTGCATCGTATGAAATGGACCCGGTAACATAGACATTCCCTGTGTCATCTATAGCAAGGCTACTACCGTTGTCTGACCAGGATCCACCAAATGATCTCGCCCAAACATAGTCACCGTTGTGATCATACTTGGCTACAAATCCATCCCAGTTATGTGAACTGGTAAGATATACTGTACTTGCACCAGGGTCAAAATCTGCTGTCCCTTCATAAAATCCTGTTATATAGACATTACCGGCTTTATCTATACCTATGTCACTACAAGGATTCCAGCCTGAGCTTTTCAGGCTTTTTGCCCAAACATAATTCCCCGAATTATCATATTTTGCAAAAAAACCGTCTTGGTCGTTTGTGCTTGAGAGAATGGCTGTTCCTGGCCCCGGGTCAAAATCAACGATATCATCGAATGCCCCCGCAATATAAACATTACCGGTATCGTCAAGGTCTAAATCATAACAACGATCCGGATAAGCACTACCTAGGTTATGGGCCCAAATATATTGGCCGGCGCTATCATATTTGGCCATAAAGATATCATAACTTCCATTACTGGTCAGGTCAGCTATTCCAGCCCCGGGATCAAAGTCAGCAACTCCCTGAAAATATCCGGCAATAAATACATTGCTTCCGCTATCAACAGCAATGCTCAAACCTAAATCAGTTAAGGTATCTCCAATTTGTCTGGCCCAAATCAAATTTCCGCCATTATTAAATTTAGCAAAGTATATATCCTCCATTCCTTCGCTGGTTAAATCGTAACTATTCGCACCCGGATCAAAATCGGCCGTACCTTTAAAACTTCCAATTACATATAAATTACCCCGTTGGTCTACCTCAATGTCATAAACCCGATCAGCTTCAGTTCCCCCGAAGCTTTTAGCCCATTGAAATTCCTGCGCATACAACTGTTGAAAAGATAAGCCAATAATTACGAGCCACATAAATGGCTTGGTTTTCAAGGATCCTATAAGCATCGCCAAAGGTTTAGTATTAGTTTCAAATTCTAAAACCAAAAGTAAACCTTGCGGTCATATAATAAAAATGAATTAGGTGTGGCCTTTCAAAATGACAATTCCAAAGGATATTTGGTAGGTTTGCTGTGCAATTCGGGAATTAGCATTATTCGCTAAAACCTAGAGGAACATCTTCACAAATTCATCCCGCTTACTACGCGCTACATCTACTTGCGACCCATCGGACAATGCTACTTGCCCGCCTCGTCCCCGGTTATAGTGTTTGACACAATCCAGATTGATCAGGTGAGATTGATGCACCCTAAAGAACTGATATTCAACTAACAATTCTTCAAAGTCTTTCAGTGATCTGGTCGCCAGCAAGCTGGGACCATCCCGGAAATGGATCCAAGTATAATTTCGGTCTGATTCACAACGAATGATATCTTTTATGGCAACGACACTAAAACCTTTCGCAGTGGGTAAGACAATTTTTCTTGTTGTATCATCATTGTTATTGACATTCTCTATGAAATTTGCCAATTTTATATTAGAGGTCTGGTCGTTTGCTTGTAACTGAACTTTTTCAACGGCGGCTTTCAATTCCTTAACGTCTATGGGCTTGAGCAAATAATCGAGTGCGCTAAACTTGATAGCTTTTAGTGCATATTGATTGTAAGCGGTAGTAAATATGACCTCAAAATTAATATTTGGTAAAGCTTCCAGCAGGTCAAAACCACTGCCGAAGGGCATTTGTACATCCAGGAAAACCAGTTGAGGTTGATAATTTTGGATCACATTAATTCCTTCCTGAGCTGAATCGGCCATTCCAGCGATCATTACTTCCGGGCAGAATTTAGCCAGCATACCTGAGAGGGTCTCCCGGGCACTATGCTCATCATCTATGATAACCGCCTTGATCATTATGGTTAAAAATCTATTGGCAAATTCAGCAATACGCTGGTTCCCCGGGCTTCTCCTTGTTTATTTTTCAAGTCTATAACCTTTACCTGAAATTGCTGATCTTTTTTAGCCCATAAGGCATTTAATCTTTCCTCGGTGATCTTCATCCCTTTAGATGGTTGGGTTTTCATTTTGCTTTGTGCTTTAATTTTCCTGGCCTGCTCTCTTCCGATCCCGTTATCTTCAATGGTGCATAAAATCCGGTCTTCTTCCCATTTCATTGTTAATTGGATCACCCCATCAGCACCTTTCGGCATAAGACCATGCCAAATTGCATTTTCCACATAAGGCTGTATAAGCATCGGGGGGATCTTCAGGTTATGGATATCAAGTTTCGGATCAATATCGGTCTGGTAATCAATCACATTTTCTACCCTTGCTTTTTCCAGGGCAATATATATCTCCAGGTTATTCAATTCTTCCACAACAGGGATCGCTTCTTTATCGGAGTTATTGAGTGTATTTCGGATAATCTTACCGAACATAGACAAGTACTCATGTGCTTTTTCTGTTTTATGGGTTGTAATAAATCGTTGTATAGAGTTCAGGGAATTAAAAATGAAGTGGGGATTCATTTGAGCCTGTAAGGCCTTTAGCTCCATGTTTTCTTTTTGAAGTTTCAATTCCTTATTTAAGCTGCTTAGCTGATTTTTCTGACCTTCAACGATAGCTTTTTCCCGGCTAATGAGTTTATTGGATCTTTTTTTCAGCCGATACCGGTTATAGAGCACCCCTAACAGTAAAAGGATCAATATAAGACCTCCGGAAAGTGTATATTGAGTTGTCCGGTTCTGTTTTAATTGGGCATCTTTAATGTTATTTTCTTTTTGGAGCAATTCATTTTCCTTAACCTTTTTCTCCATGTTATACCGGGTTTCCATTTCAATCAATTGACGACTGTTTTTCTCATTCAAAAGACTATCCCTTAATTTGCCAAAACTTTGTTCATATTGGTAAGCCTTTTTAAATTCACCTGCTCCCGCATAAATACCAGCCAGTCCTTGATAGGCTAACATGATCCCATCCCTGGATCGTATCTCAATAGCCATTTCCAGACCCTGGTGGGCATATTTCAAGGCCTCCCTATGTGCTCCCATGGTTCCGAGCAGCCTGCCTATATTGTTAAGATTGATGGAAGTCTCCCTTTTATTGTGGTTTTGCTCATATATGGTTAATGCTTTTCGATAAAATTTCAATGCATTTTCATTATCCTGCCAATGGTTATCATAGATTACCCCAATGTTATTGTAAATGGTAGCAATGGCATTGCTATCGCCCCTGTTACGTTCTATAGCCAATGCCTGAATATAATGATCTATTGCTTGCCGATAATTCCCCATGTGTTCATAAACAACACCCATTTGCACCAATGATCCGGCTTCTAATGCTTTTCGATCAACAGCCCGATTGATCCGTATGGCTCTGTGGTAATATTCCAGAGAACTATTAAAATTCCCTTGCTTCGCATAGATCCCTGCTACCAGGTCCAAGGCATTTGCAATACCGATTGAATCGGACTGGTTTGTTGAGATCCCCAAAGCCTTCAAGCCATATTTTAATGCCTGTGGATAGTCAGCCATGTAAAAGTAATTTCGTGCCAGGTGGATAAGACTTAAACAATATGCACTACTAAAGCTATCGATCTCGGCTTTAATATTGGCTACCTGTACCAGATACTCGTGTGCTTTCCCATAATCATGCAGGTTCGAATACACTAAACCAATGTTGCCTAAGGTAGAGGATTCTTTTTGCCGGTCACCTAACTCGCTTCTTATGGTTAAGGCCTGTTGATAATTGTATAACGCTTTCTCATATTTTGCGACCATATAGTAAGCATTGCCCATTAAGTGATAACAATAGGCCATTTGGTTTCTATTGCCGGCCTTTTCCGCCAGGTCCAATCCTTGTTCACAATAATATAAGGCAGAATCAGTATTAAAAAAATAATAGTTCCCACAAGCTATACAAAGTAGTTTTGCTTTCAGCGAATCGGTATCAGCTATTCGTACGGCATCGATCAGGCTATCGGCAATCGCTTGCCTGTCTTTAGCTGCAGTTGTACACCACACCACACAAAATAAAGCAGCCCACAAGATGACAGATTTGACGGATCGTTTCATAATGGCCAACTGTATAAAGATATAAAACTCTGTTTCAAATGATAGCTATTGAGTTCTGCAGGTATGGCCCGATACATACTTTACGTTTCCATCACAAAAATTCTACCGGGCAGGTTATTTTCCGGTTTGTTTATCCATATGAACTTCCCAGACCTTACCTGATCGGGTAACCCTTGATATGATGAATTTTGTTTTGGTAAGTTCTATGATCTCGTGTCCTTCAGCCCCTTGCATACTGTCATCATAACCGAAGTAAATAGAATCTCCTTTTGCTGTGATCTTATAACTCAAATCCCCGGATTGTCCATCGAACCTGATTTCAACATCGCAACTTCCCATACGCTTTTGCTTGCAACGATTAAATCTATAGGTTCTTCCTTTCCAATAGTATTCATCATCCAATTCTCCATCCGTATATTCCCCGCTAACACCCCACATGCCATCAAGGGTATTGACTGATCTTTGATTCTTACTGCAGGATGCTAATACCAGAAACATTGTTGTGATGAATAAAAAAATAATGCTTTTCATAATAATGAAGTTTTAGATTAGAAGAATGGGGGTAAATCTAAAGGCCTGAAGAAGTATAGGCCAAATGAAAACCGTGGAAATGTAAATCGACTTTATATCCTGCCACTTTTGGAGGAGATTCGGGCAAGAAATGAATAAAAAATCCCGACGATAAAAACGGTCGGGATTTTTTTTGTGGGGGTATAAATGTAAGGAGGAGCAGCCCATCCGTCCTTCGGCGCTACTCCTCCTTTTTTCACCGGGTAAAGTTTATGTTGCTATAAAAACTATAGGACATTTTTGCCGGTGATAATCGATAGAAAAAACGTATTATCCTGGATCACTTGTAACTTCATGGTTCATTACGGAAAGCCATCAGTAATTAGGGACCGGCATTTCAAAAAATGCGGGTGGTTGAAACGGCTCGTCACAACCGATGTGTACATCACATGGTCTGGCGCAACAAGCCTTCCAGGAGAAATATTTGTTAGCCGCTTCATTATAGGCTACAATGGTTGCCCAACTGGCCTCTTCTACTTGTTCCTCCAGCGCTCTTAATTCTGCCCTGATCTCACGAATGGCCTGCAGCAGTTCCGAACAGGCTTCCTGCTCCACCGGTGTATCGTTTTCGTCAACACCATTTGGACAGAAAGTATTCCTGTCATCGATGAGATCACGGGTCCTGGCCAAATTTTCATTGATCTGATGTATGATATTCCGGTAATTTTCCCAGGTAGCCTGGTAGGCCTCATAAGCAGCTAAATAGGCGTTTAACTCATCGGTACAATTGCAAACGCTCAAAAGGGTAGGCCCACCGCTGTCTATGATCCATGAAGTCAGCTTTTGAAGGGCCTCTATCGCTGAGTTCCCTACACTTGCTACCAGCGCTCCGGACACGATCGTTCCTACTACTACCGGCGCTCCTCCAACGGTTACCGTTCCACCGGTAACAACGGTAACGACCACCCAGGCCCCTCCTACGGTTGCCAGGCCAACCATAAAGCCTTGGATATCTGCCCAAACGACTTCTTCAGCAGCGCTGGGCTGCCCAAAAATATCTTTATTCCCGGCAACATGATACCAATTTGAGCTGGGGTCATTCCCTTGTTCATACCAATAAGCAGCGGAATACCTGCCAATGGAGGTCATCATCAACAATGCCGCTTGCTCATGCACTGTAATATTGACCCCATCCAGGATGGTATTTTCCAATTCCTTCATCTCATGGAGGAAATTTTTCAGTTCACTACATTGCTCCAGCGATGTGATATTATCGTCGACCACATCATGAATATCCTGTACATAGTGGAAAAATGAAATGGAGGACCCCTTTTCGATTTCTACAAGCATATGAAGATTATCAGCGGCAACTTGCATGGCAGCCAGAAATTCGGGGTCTGCTGCTATTGCATCGATATTCGGATCATTATAGTAACCTGTTAAGATTTGAAAAATTTCGGGAAGCCCAAGAGATTTTATTTGGTCCATATTTAAGACCAGGTTATCGATAAAGTAATCGAGCATGTCATTATGCGTTTGACCGGCTAGATCATATGGATTCAGTTCATTGCCAATATCCGCTGGGGTAATCCCGCAGACGCCTATGGGATCTTTAGTGGTTTCCACCTCTTCTTCCCCTTCGATATAGGGTTCGATATCACTGGCCCAGGGCTTCCCGAAAAGTATGCCTACGTCGAAGATCACCTGGTCGCCTTGCTGCACTTTTCCAAGGAGGGATACATCACTGAATTCCAGTACGATGCCACTCTCGGTGATTATCGTTCCATTTCCGGAACCATCGAAGGTTAAGATCCGACCAATAGCCTTGTCGGAGCCGGCTTTACTATCCGGTATTTTCAACATTTCGGCCGTTGGCGTTGCTGTCCCTTTGGGGGCATATGCATTCAAATTCCCCATCCCGGATTGTGTGAGGAGCAAGACCATCAATACAATGGTCATTCTTGATATTTGTTTCATGATCTAAATTTTTGGATGATTGCCTGATTCGGTTAAAGGCCAGGCAGATACCTTTTGCGCCTCTATTTTGTGATTTTATTGCGATCGATCGCAGGAATAGAGTCAATTTTAAGGCTCTCTCCAATAGTTTGCAAACAAGACGATTAGATGGCTGATTAGCTTGATTGAACGGTCAGGAATTTTGAGTAAATGGAAAAGCAGGAAGCGGTGGGAGGCTGGAAATTATATCAAAGATCTCCCAGTATTTGGATCAGGCGATCCTTTTTTCGCTTCGATACGGGTACCATCGATCCGTCGTCCATCCGTATATGCGCCCCGCCCACCTTTTCAAAGCTACGCAGATGAGTCAGGTTGATGAGGTGGGAATTGTGGACCCGCAGGAAGTTAAGGTCACTTAACAGATCGTCGAATTCTTTCAGGGTTTTGGAGTCGATGATCTTCTGACCGTTGGTGAGGTAAAACAGGGTATAATTCGACTGGGATTCACATCTGACAATTTCATCAATGTCGAGAACCATTATCCTTTCCATGGATTTCAACACGATCTTTTTCCGGGCGGTATTACTTTTGATGTTATCCAGGTAAGCCATGATCTTCACGCGTATATCATCCTGTTCTTGCCGGGCCGGGAATTTTTGAACAGCTTTTACCAGTTCGGCGGAACGGATGGGTTTGACAATGTAATCCAGGGCGCTGAACTTGAAGGCCTTGATCGCATAATCTTCAAAGGCGGTGATAAAGATTATTTTAAAGGTTATCTGAGGTAATTTTTCCAACAGATCGAATGCGGTTCCATCGGTTAACCGGATGTCCATGAACACCAGCTCGGGTTGTGTGGCCGCTATAACCGCCAAGCCGTCGGTCACATTTTCGGCTTCTCCGATCACTTGTATATCCGGACGATCCTGGCTGAGGATGGATTGGATCATATCCCTGGTATGTGGAATATCCTCTATGATAACCGTTTTGATCATGATCTTAGGAGGCTGCCCGGTATGGAATGCGAAAGGAAACTCTTGTCCCGGATAAAGTATCTGTCGAATGAGACAGGTCTTCGATCTCCAGTTTAATCTTTTGCTTTTTATTTCGGTTCAATAAGCTTAGCCTTTCTTCTGTTATTTCGATAGCCAAGGATCGATGAGCAGGATCGCCCGCTTTACCGGCCTTCGATTGGCCAATGCCAATACCATTGTCTGTTATCTCAAACCGTAATTGCCCCTCTTCCCTTTTGAACCATATTTCTATCTCCCCCTTTCCTGCCATTTTACCAATGCCATGTTCCAGGGCATTTTCAATAAAGGGTTGTGCCAACATGGGAGGAATAGCTATTTCTGCCGTATTGAGTTCGGGATCGATGTGGATCCGGTACATAAAATTGATATTTAGTAACTCCTGTTTTAACCTAAGATAATATTTTAGTCCTGAAAGCTCTCTTTCCAAATCGATATATTCATGCCTGGAGTTTTCCAGGTACATTCGGACCAAATGTGCAAAGTCAGCAATATAATCTGCTGCTGCCCTGGGTTCCCTTTTATAAATGATCCCTTGAATGCAAGTGAGAAAATTAAAAATAAAATGTGGGTTCATTTGTGTCCGCAACAATTTTTGTTGCAATAACAGATTCTTCGCGCGGTCGTGGATCTTGTTCTTCCGGCTAACCAGGTAAAGCAGGATCAAGGCTAATAATACAATGATAACCACAGCCGACAATGACCATCTCCACAGATTGCCCTGGTTGATCTCCAATTCCTGTATCCTGTTCTTTTGGTCCAGCAAGGCTGTATGGGTATTCAACGAATCGATCCTGCGTAAGTTCTTATGGTGTTCATATTTGGCTTCCATTGCTACCAGCGCCTTGGATTTTTCAATCCCAACGATCGAATCGTTGATGATCGTATATTGACTAAGGTTGTGATAGGCTTTTTCATATTGATCCATGAGCCTGTAGGTTTGGCTGAGTAATTGGTAACAATCGCGCATTCTTGTCATGGCACCCACCTCCCTGGACAGATCAATACCTTGCAATAGATATTTTTCTGCAAGGCGGTATTGTCCCAATGCCAGGTAATTCCTGCCCAGCATACCGATGATGGTGATATAATTATCTTTAAAATCGATTTCGGCTGCCAGATCCAGGGCATGGTGGTAATGGTCCAGCGCTTTTTTATAATCCCCTTTTTCGGTGTAGGTGGCCCCGATATTGGCATGAATGAGCGTGAAAGTAACTTTGTCACCTGTTATGGCTAATGTATCCAATGTTTCATATAAATATGTCAAGGCAAGATCGAATTGTTCGTCATGCAGGTAAAACAGGCCCAATTGGGAAAGCGCCTCTCCGATACCGGATCTATCCCCGTATTGGCGATTGATGGCCAGAGATCTTTCAAAACTTTCGAGGCTTTTGTCCATCTCTCCCATGATGATATATAAATGGCCCATCGAACTTACCGCCCTGGAATATTGAAGATGAAGCTCCTGTTGCTCCGCCAATTCCATGGATGCTAACAGCACTTCTCCGGCTTTTCCGTGATTTCCCTGGTCAATATACACCCATCCGATGTTAGCCAGGGCTCTGCTTTTACCGGCCATATCTTCCAGGGAATCGCAGAGGTCGAGCGATCTGTTGTAATAATCCATGGCTAGCTGATGCGCTCCTTTTCTCCTGGCCGTGCCGCCGAGATTGTTCAATAGTCCGGCTACGGCGGTATAATTTCTCAGCTTTTCATACTTTTTCATAGCCGTTTCATAAAGCGTTTTAGTTTGTTCATTGTCTCCCAGTCTTTCATAACAAGCCCCGAGCAGCACCATTGGAATAACTTGTTGTTCCGGCAGGTCAAGGGTTTTGTAAAGCTCCAAAGCCTTGTGATAATAGATGGTGGCTTCCCAGTAATCATTCTGGTATTGACTGTAATACCGGCCCATGATCGTATTGGCTTTGGCTTTCCCTGTTGTAAATCCGATCTTATCAGCCAACCGAATGGCCTCGAGGGTATGCCGCCTGGCTTGTCCGGCGTCGGTTTGCAATAGCATCTTAGCCAGCATATTCATGTTAATGACCTTTTGAGTATCGGGGATATCCGAATTTATTAATCGCTTTAAACTATCTATTTGCCGATTGTGAAACCCGCTGCTTTGTTGACCATGCCCGCTTAAAGCCCCCAACAGCATCGTTAATAAACCTGCCAAAACATAAGTTTTATACATTACGCTCATATTTTAAATGTATGATAAATTTCAATATATCATTCAAAAAATCCAAAGCTGTTACCTGATTCCCGGCATCAAAACACATTAGAAGAAGAAGGTTCCCGGTCAATGAATACTCATTCACCGTTGCATTTACCATAAATACGCAACCTGTCGTATTGGTTCGCCTCACCATTCGCCTGACCTTTACATCATGGAATTCAACAAAATTACCACGATGAAAAGGCTCTTGTTAATGGCAGGCATGATCTTCACCATGTTAAGCATCCTGCAGGCCCAAACCGTTAATTATACCATCACCAAAGACGATCCTTCGAAACCGGGCGATCTAATCGTCAACCTGGATCTGCTCCAGATGGATTTCTTTGCACCGTTCGCTTCTTCCAGCTTGAACCTGGGGATCTGGGGCTATTATGAATTTGCCGGCATTGGTGGGTTGGACTATACTTTTCGAAGGTCTTACCTGCTGTTCTCCCAATTCGAGGATAGAAACGCCAAACCGAATGTCGATTTGGAAATTGGCGGGCATTATCAATTGCTTGGGAAAACGCTCGGTAAGAAGAAAAAAGCCAGGATCAGCCTGAAACAGCAGGGGGATATTACCTATTATATCACTCCCGAAGCTACCCGGTACCGGAAATTGGATGTCCGGGGAGGCGCCATTGTCAAGCGGAATGTTGTTGAGAACCCTCTGACGGATGCCTATATTCCTTATAACAACAAGGGCATATATGCCGGATTATCATCAACCGGATATTTCAATATCCTGATCCATGCCGAAGGCTTTGGTAACCGGTCCAACTCAGGCGGCAGCCAGGTATTTCTCGACCTCCTACTGATGCCGGCAAACGGCGCCGGAGCATTACTCAACAATAATCTCCCGATCGGCTGGAGAGGAGGCTGGCGGGTATTCGGCGCCTTTCCGAAATCCGAATCCGGAAAAGGTTCCGGCTTTGCCGCCGACATACAATTAGGTATGCGGCCATATACCGGGTTCTATATCCTGACCTCCGTGGGATTCACGATCGCTAAAAAGAGCTTTTGACGCAACAGGACCGGAAAAGGTTCCTGTACGAACAAACCATAGCATCAAATATTTCAATCATTCTTAAAAAATAAATATCATGAAAGCATTACTACTCCTGGTATCATTGTTCATACATGTCAGCCTTGTGAAGGCCCAGGTGGTTTTCGAAAAGGTTTATTACCCCTCCGCCCAACCGTCCAATAGTACCAGTGTAGGTGACCTGGTCGAAGCAAAGGACGGTGGCGCTTTTATCTGCGGTTCGACGCCGGATGCACAGTCGAACAACTCGGCATACTTATTAAAACTGGATGCTGCCGGAGATTCTTCCTGGATCCGGTTTTACCATCAACCTTCGTTTTTAGGTTCCAAAGGGGAAAACCTGGTCTACAACACTGCCGGTAACCTGGTGATGAGTGGTGTGGTCAATAAGATCGGTGCGGGAACCTGGCTTTATATCTGGGAACTGGAAGAAAATGGTGATACCATCCGGACTTTGAGCACGATCATCGCTTCTTCAGGGGTCGATTATTATTCACCAGGCATTCAGCCTATGCCGGATTCCGGTTATGTTTACCTGATCAACCGGGGGGTAACTTCCAGCGGTATTCATCGTGTCGATAAGGAAATGAATGAAATATGGGACTGGCCCAGGTTCGGCTTCGATCCCCAGGGATTGCCCATCAACACCCAATTCAAAGGGGTCGAGCTGGTCGATACCACGTTGTATTTCTGTGGAAGCCTCAATACGGGCGCTGCCTTCGGTAATTTCTTCCATGCCAGGGGTATCAGCGGATCGATCCTGGCATTCGATACGATCGGGATCATGCCATCACAGGACATCGTGATCACGGAAAATCAAACCGCCCTGATCGCCGGAAGCATCACCACCGAGATCAGCCCGGGTTTATGGGCAGAAAGGCTGATGATCCTAAAAACAAGCATAGAAGGCGATAGCCTCGACCTGGTGATCCATAAGCACCTCGAAGGGGTGGATGCCTCGATCGTGAAAGCCGGGAACCAGTACCTGGTGGGTTGTTACGGTGAGGGGCCGGTGAATAAGTTAGGGAATGTCCGGACAGCCTCCACCCTGATCCTCGACGGAAACGGCCATCCCCTTTTTGAAGAACAATTTTTCCGGGCTGCTCCGGATACGCTGGACACTCCTCAGCATGAAACCAAAAAAGTCATCGAATTGTCGGATGGAAAGCTAATGCTGCTGGCCAGGCGGGCCAAAGAAGGCAATTTCCAGGGGCATGATGTGTATGTCGTGAAATTCGATCCCCAGAACATTGTCAGCTCGGGAGCCAGCCATACCGAATGGATCCGGCAGGAGACCTTCATTTATCCGAACCCTGTTGCTTCGGTATTGTATCTGAAAGACAGCTTTTACGGATCCGGGCAAGTGGAAATCACACTTACCGACCTGCTGGGCAGGGTGCAGTATCAAACCAATTACCGGGATGCTTTAATTCTTCCGGTTAACATCGGACATTTAGCCCCGGGGACCTATTTGCTGTTCAAGGGTGGGCAAGCATTTGCCAAGGTGATCAAGCAATGAGGATGGATAACACATCCTCACAAAACCTGACCAATCTTATTTGGCAAACTGATGCAGATCAGCTTTTTCATCCTTAACTTTGCTTTACTTTAGGCTAAATTCTATTAAGGATGAATTTCAGGGGACGAATGTTGCAGGATCAGCTAAAACCGGCCTTACCCGATCAAGATATGGTGCCGGAAGGTGAGTGTGCACCACTATTTTGCAAGAAAAAAAAGTGCTGTAAAAAATACCGGAAGAAAAAGGCCTGCAAGAATTGTCCGAAATCCTTTGCCTGAAACCTTCTGTGTCCAAGGGCAACACCGGAACAGCTTATATCCGGCATTGCCCTTGTACTTATAATTGGTGTGAAGTTAGCGATATCAATCTTTGAGAATTAATAATCCTTTCGAATCATCACCTGGAAAACAGCATTTTCAAACTTGTTTCAAAGGTTTCGGTTTTAAGTTGGCAGAAGTACAGGCCTGGCGTTAAGCCAGCCCCATCCATAGTGACCAAATGTCTACCTGCCGGATATATCAAACCTGTGATCAATGATCGGACCTTTTCGCCCATGATATTGTGCACTTCCAGATAAACTTGTTGTTCCTCCAAAATTGTAAACTCGATCGTGGCACTTGAGTTGAAAGGGTTTGGGTAAAGGAGTATGGTTTCCTTTGGTCCGCTAAGTTCATGATCTGTGTCCGGGGTGGCTTTTTCAAAATCGCTGATTGGCACCATATCATCGGATGCTTTGCAGGAGGTAGCAACTGATTCGCAAAAATCCGATAGATAGGCATGAAACTCGGCGTCCCATTCTGCCTCGAATCCGGGTTCCAGGTAAATGGCCTCTCCGGCAATCAAAGAAACATCTGTTTCCGCAGCTATGATAAATTCGCCTTGTGGCTCGCTATTGAGAACATTGCTACCGGCCATAATAGTTGAATTTACTTCATATAAGCGGTCGTCTGTAACTGTTTCATTTTGTAAGTATATATCATCCGGATTAAACTGTTTGATCTCATTGATTATCGCATCAAAGATTGTTTGATCCGGGATAGAAGTATGGCCGGTATTCTCGTCAGGCGCATAAATAGCATCGAAGGGGGTTATATTCGACTGGGTCGGATAGGGATAACCGGTTATCTCCGTTTTAACATCAAAGAAATAATCAGCGGTATTGATATCAAGCGCACTAATGGTCGGGATAAAAGAATATTTTGTATTCAGCCCCACTGCCGCAGTACCAAATCCATTATCATTTATGTTGTCCGCCAATTGTTCCAATAATGGGCCGATCGGGTCAAAAAAGCCTCCGGGTGCGTCATCAATAGCGGGATATAAGGTACCTGAAGCGGTTCCATCAGTTGTGGCATACCCAGTATGAGAATAGTTGATAGTATTTGTAAAAAAAGCTATTCCGGCCTTAATTTCTCCATGGAAAACTTTTTTATTCCGGCCTGGCAATATCCTGACATCATTTCTGATAGTCAGGACATCTACATCTCCCTGGCCCACCGTTTTGCGTTCAATGTATCCCCAATTGAACAGCGATGGATACAGCGTGGTCAGACCTTGCTTAACTCCCGTGCCGCTGCCGTTGGCGATAGCAACTTTCCTAAGGTTTTGAGGATAACCGCCTACGCTGGAAAGGTCTGTTAAGAATTGAGCCCGGACAGTATTAGAGGATTCGTAATAGGGGTTAATCATTTGTTCCATAGCGCCAGTTCCCTGCGAAACCACTGTTTCATTTAAAACGGCCATATTATCTTCAATATCCTCCAGCATGTCAATATCATCAGTGTCGAATAAAACCTGCTGCGTTTCATTAAATGTAAGAGCAGGTTGTGGAGAAATTGAGGCAATGGCAAGCGATACCAAAGGATTTAGTCTGAATTCGATACCATCGTTGGTTAGCCTGTCAAAAAAATCCAGCCAAAAAGCCGCCATATGCTGGTAGCCCAATGGGATATTTGCGCCCTGATGGGGGGTGTCATAGGTAATAAAAAGCCCCGTATTATGCGAAAGATTATTCGTTTCCATATAGGCCAATCCATACCTGGCCACCAGCCCTCCCATACTATAACCCCATACAACAGACTTAGCCAGAGAATTGTTATGACGAAGGCTATCATTGATCACGTCAATGAGCTTAGTCAATACAAAAGCATTCCGTTGTATAAGATCTCCTCCGTTGGCAAAATTTAAACCTATGATGTCAAAGCCATCAGACCGCAGTTTTTCGGCCATACCTGCCTGGTTGATCCGGTCATTGTATATGAAATCAGCATCGTGTTCATTTAACGGATCAAACCCTTCAACAACTATCACCGGTTTATTGATCTTTTTACGGCCACAGCCATACCAGATATAAAATTCCCCTAACCCCGCTTCTCCGTCAAAAGCAATATCGGCACTTAGACTAATGGTCTCATCAGGTTCTTCCGGAAAAGTGCTTACTCCCTGCGCTATCATTTCCACCGGTAGTATACAACTGTATATACACAATGGTATAAGCAATATATATTTCATGATTCCAAGTTTTTTTTCGTGAGAAATAGGATACTCCTATTTATTTTCCTTGAGGTTTATTGAGGAGGTGTTTCAAAGCCCTGATGTCTTCTTTCATGGTATCGTTTTCAGCTTTTAAAGCAATCGTATACAACGTCAATTCTTCGATCTTTTGGATGAGGAGTGCGTCCATTGCACCGAGATCTATGCCCTCCCTAAGCACTTCTTTTTCAGATGGGATCCCGGGTAGATGCTGGTTTTGTTTAATAAATTGGTCTACTTCCTCCAGCGTCGCCAGGGGATAGTCCGGGGCCAATACAAAATCACCCCAACCATCTGCCGTAACTTTGACCGCTTTGGCTGTGATCATGCCGTTGACCGATAGCTTGGATTGCGGTTTTTGCGTGCCTATGCCTACCCTGCCGGTTGTTCCGACGCCGCCACTGGCACCTACAAAAACCGTGGGGATATCACTGTTGAATCCGATCATAAGGCTGTTAGCACTGTCATTCTCAAGCGGGGTAGTGGTGCTGTAGTCACCTTTCCCCCATACCATACTTCCCTCTGCTGTGGCGGATGTTAAATTTCCCAAGGCAGCGGCCCAAACGCCACTAGCCGCTACATCATGACCGATCGCAATACCATTCTCCATAGTAGCAGTTGCGTAATTGCCGATCGCTATTGCAAAATCATCCTCCGCCGAAGCGTTGGATCCAATAGCAATTGTATTGTCACTACTGGCACTGACATCCTCTCCAATGGCTATGGAAGCCTGGTCGCTGGCTTTCGTATTACGGCCGACCGCAAAGGAATAATTACCGATATTTCCATCATTCCATTCATCATCGGAGACCGTACCCGCCCGGAATGCCGCTTTACCCGGTATCCACATCAGCCGGGTCCCTCCTCCGCTAACGGGTGTGCCGGCAGATACGTTTTGGGTATGCGTAAACAAAACGCTTCCGAATTTTACATGGAGCTTGGCATCCGGGAAACTGGTCCCGATACCGACCAGATCGGTATTATTGTAAGGAGACAGGGTCCCGTATCCCGTACCGGCATCGGTACCTTTGGACCAATCCCCGTCATCCAGGGAAGAAGCTTGCCGGTAATGGATCACGCCATTGTCTTCGACCAGCAAATTCGGTAGGCTATTATCCTGCGGAATATCCCTGATCTTGACTTTTCCATCCACATCGAGCCTTTCTCCGGGCTGATCGGTCCCAATGCCGAAGTGGCCGGTATTATCATCGATCCTGGCCCTTTCGGTGCCTGCCGGGGCTTCCATGATAAAAGGGCTGTTGCTGGCAAAAGCGCTGGCGGCAACGGTAGCATTGGTGTGGATATTTCCGGCGACATCCAGTTTGGCTCC
>JANQFB010000133.1 GCA_028278085.1 Chitinophagales bacterium | reverse complement strand
GCCTATCACCTTTAAAGGCCAAAATAAGCCTGTTGTGGGCAACTTTACGTTACTCCAACACCAGTCGAAAGCGCTCAGCGTATAAAAAATAATTATCTTCATGATCATGGATTTATAAGCCAAATTGCGTGGTATATAATTCCGGCAAATTAGATCCTGTGCCCATGAAAATATTCAGCGCTTACATCCGAAAATGGCATCCGCTGCTGAGCAAATACGGCGTGTTTATCCTTGCCCTGGCGGTATCGCTCAACCATTTAAGATTAAGACATGAAGGTATTTCGTCCTGGAAAGGTGGCGGTTTTGGTATGTATGCCGGCATGCACCCTATTTATACCAAGGTATTTATCAAATCACGATCCGGTAAAGCTCCAAACCGGCAGATCCAACCCTCGGAAAAAGCCATTAAACTGATGGCTAAGGCACGAATTTATCCGACAAATTCTACACTTGAACAGTTGAAACAAGAATACCGGCGACTTAGCGGTCAACAAGACCTGCTTGTACAGATCTGGGTGCCCGTTTTCAACCCGGATACCGGGGAGTTTAAGATGATCATGAAAAAGCAGTACTGAGTATGCGACTTCCCCGCTTTTCTTCGATAGTACCTATAAAGCTACCCAACGATAATGTTGTGATCGTTATCCGCTTAATGCTGTTGCTCGTCGCTACCATACTGACCAAAACTATCCAGGAGACTTATGAAATAGGGTTATGGCCCTTTCTTGGTTTGCTAATGGTTGCTTTGCTGTTGGGAGGGCTGTTGATCCGTTTTTTCAACTTCGGCGATTTCCGGTATTTCTGGCTGGCACTTGCCCTGTTTTTGACCACGTACCTGTTGTGGGAATGGCCCGGACCGGGCAATCACCTGTATGTGTTCGTTTATATGTGCCTGATCTTGTTTTTTACCCTCAGCAATGATCCCGGCCATCGGCTGCACCTGATGCAAACCAACTTCACTTTACTTTTCGTACTTATCCTTTTGATGGCAGTCTTGCAAAAGGCGATCACCCCCGGCTATCTTGATGGTACCATTAATGCTTTCTGGCTGGTCAACAGTGGCTATTTTAAACCTTTATACTTCCTCTCGTCAAGCTGGACTGCGGTAGCCGATGGCAACTATGAACTATTGAACCACTACTACAACGAAACCCCGATGGCCGTAGGGCCGATGGTCCTACAAAGCCCGGTCAATAACCTCCGGCTGTGGGGAAAGATCCTGGCTTGGGTGATCATAGCCGGAGAGCTGGCGCTTCCGCTATTATTTCTCTTCAAGCGTTCTTTTACCCTCAAGCATATGAGTTTGCTCCTTTTTATCGCCATCACCTTTTTAACGCGCCAGGAGTCCGTTTTTCTGAGCCTTCTTTGCATCATCGGCATAGCACAGGTTATGCCCGAAAAAAATTGGGTCAGATGGTGTTATATTTTGCTCTTAGGATCCATGCAATTACTTTTTGTGTTCGATTATGGCTATATGTAAAGACTAAGACCCTGGTCCTTTTTGTAACCCTGGCTATCCTGGTTTTGGTAGCGGGCATATTGTGATGGGTACCAGTTATCCATAACGCCAATGAGGAGACACCTCTCAACCTTTGGTTGAAACTTCCCCCCATCTAACAGAGCCGGCCAAATAAAAGTGCCTACCGAACAGTTGGTCTATTGCAATATTATCTTTTGTACATGCCGTGTTTCGCCACTGGTCCATTCCACCAGCGTCATACCGCGAGGCAGGTGTCCCACATCGATCGCGTGAACTCCCTCGAAGGGTGCCAGTTGTTGGGTATAGACGGTA
>JANQFB010000091.1 GCA_028278085.1 Chitinophagales bacterium | reverse complement strand
CCGATTATGGGATCAGGTTTTACCAGGAGAATGTCAGGGGCAGGAATGAACAGCTTAAAGCCGTGGTACAATTCGGTTATACCCAAAAGTTCGAGTTGTTTTACAGCATTCCCTATATCGACCGGAAGCAGCAATACGGCATTAAATACTCCCTTTCTTTTTCCCGGAATAGAGAAGTCGGGCTGGCTACCGAAGACAACAAATTGTTTTTTTACGAAGAACCGGATTATATCCGGCAACGGTTCAGGACCGGTTTAACGTTCCAGCATCGGAAAGCCGCCTTTAATTCGCATTTCCTGCGCACGCTTTTCCATCAAAACTGGCTGGGGGATAGTGCTACTGCCATCAACCCGGATTACTACCTCGAAGGAAGGACGCTGCAAAGGTATATAGAGATCCGGTACAACTTTATTACCGACCGTAAAGACGCGTTATCGTATCCCCTGAGGGGTTATTATAATGACCTGGAAATTGAAAAGCTCGGCCTGGGGATATTCGGGGATATCAATATGTTATCCATCTCCAATACCCTGAGCCAGTACAAACACCTGGGGCGGAAATACTACTTCGCTTCCCTGTTGAAAATGAAATGGTCGTACCCGGATGTGCAGCCTTATTATAACCAGCAGGCCTTCGGCTACCAGCAGGATTTTGTCAGGGGCTATGAATTGTATGTGATCGACGGCCAGCAATTCGGACTGGCCAAAGCTGACCTGAAATACCAGTTGTTTGCCATAACCCTCGACAACTCCCCCTATGTTTCGCTGGATAAGTTCGACCGGATCCCTTTGGCCGTCTACCTGAAGATCTATGCCGACGTCGGTTTTGTGATCGACGAGTACTATCATGAGCATAATCCGCTGAACGATGATTTTCTTTTCGGAGGAGGTTTCGGCCTCGACCTGGCAACCTATTATGATATGGTGCTGAGGGTCGAGTATTCCATCAATAAGTTGTCTGAAAAAGGGCTATATTTACATTTCAAAATCGATATTTAAACCCAATGAAAATAGCGGTTTACAGCCGGCGATTGAATGAAAAAGATATTCCGCATATCCAGGAGTTCTTCGACCTGATCCACCATAAAAAATTCGATCTTTTTATATATGAAGATTACTTCCATGCCATCAAAAACAAGATCAAATTAAAACAGCAGCATGCATTATTCCGCTCCCATGAAGAGATCTCCGGAACCATCGACTTTTTATTCAGCCTTGGCGGCGACGGCACCCTGCTGGATACCCTGACCCTCGTAAGAGACAGCAATATTCCTGTTATCGGGATCAATATCGGCAGGCTGGGCTTCCTGGCAAGTATCGGTAAACATGAGATCAAAACAGCCATCAACGCCCTGGAGAATGCCAATTTTGTCCTGGATAAGCGAAGTTTGATCCACCTGGAGTCGGATGTCAACCTGTTCGGTGAGGTGAATTATGCCTTGAATGAGTTTACCATCCATAAAAAGGACAGCTCATCCATGATCACCATCCATACCTACCTCAACGGTGAATATATGAACACTTATTGGGCGGATGGCCTGATCGTAGCCACCCCTACCGGTTCCACGGGATATTCCCTGAGCTGCGGAGGGCCGGTTATTTTCCCGACCTCCGAAAATTTTGTGATCACACCCGTAGCGCCACATAATCTGAACATCAGGCCCATCGTGATCTCCAATGATAATGTCATATCTTTCGAGATCGAAGGACGGAGCGAATCCTTTCTCTGCACCCTTGATTCCAGGTATGTTACGATCGATTCCGGTTCCCAACTGGCCGTCAGAAAAGAAGACTTCCGGCTCAACCTGGTCAGGCTGCACGAACACAACTTTTTAACCACCCTGCGGAACAAGATCATGTGGGGGGTAGACCAGCGTAATTGAAGACATTAATCAGACATCAAAGATCCTACAACGTACATCATAAATCCTTGATAGTTATTTATGATGCCTGATTTATGATTTTTGACTTAGGATTGGTTATCAATCACCGGGCTAAAAGATTTTGGGGTTGATCATTTAATCGAATGCCATAATGATTGAATTTGGGTATGAATCCGGTAAAAGCTAATTAATTTTGGATTTCGCGCAAAAATGACCTATATTTATACTATCATTAGCGCTTACAAGTAATTTACAGCAGCCAGTCGCTTTTATCCACTAGCCAAACCAAAAGCGATTATTTATTGGGTTTTTGTAGAAATTAAGGTACCAAATCCAAGGCATTATGAAGCTGTTAAGCGTAATATTACCGGCTATTTACCTCCTGTTTTGTAGTCAGGCATTTGCCCAGTCCAAAGAATTCGGTATGTCTTTCGGGGCTACGGAATTTTGGGGTGAATTGGGCGGAGGTCCCGGTAATCCGGATCTGTTGAGACATGCCGTCCTGGATACGGAGATCTCTCAAACGCGCTATACCGTCGGTATCTTATACCGCCATAATTTAACCGGCTTTTCTTCCATGCGTTTTAATGGCTACTATGCCCGCATCGACGGTGATGATAAATTCGCCAGCGTATCGGACGAATATTCGTTTTTCAGAGCCTATCGCAACCTGAATTTCAAATCCGTGATCATAGAACTTTCGGCTCAATATGAACAAAATTTTATGCGCTATTTACCAGGCAGAAGAAGGTTCCGGTTCTCGCCACACTTCTTTGCAGGCGCCGGCGTGTTCTATTTTAATCCCAAAGCCAAAGACGGAACGGCCTTACGGCCGCTGAGAACCGAAGGACAAGGGTCGGCCGCTTATCCTGACCGGAAGCCCTATTCCAACATACAACCCAACATAGTGGTGGGTCTGGGGATCAAATACTATATCGGCGACAATTGGAACCTGGGCTTTGAATACGGCTACCGGTTCACTTTCACGGATTATATCGACGATGTCAGCAAAACCTATCCCGACCCGGCTGTGTTTACGGAAATTCACGGGGGTTCGCAAGAAACGACCCAACAAGCGCTCGCCTATTCCCGCCGGTCGACAGAGCATGATTTTCCGCTCAACCAGGACGAACTGAATTATATTACCGAACCCGGACAACAACGTGGCGATCCCTCGGATTATGATCATTATATTTTTACCGGCGTCATCACGCTTACCTATACCTTTGCCCGCGAAAAGATATATTGCCCGGTGTGGAAAAAAGATATGCGTAAATAAACATAGATTAAAAGCTTAAACAATTAATATTTGATGTAAATGGAAAGCTATTTTAACGTGAAACAAAATAATGCCAACACTCGTATCCAACAGTTGCCCACGGGTTTGGCTGTAAGAAAAATTGTGTAATTATTGAATTAATAGCTACATTTACAGGCCAAACGACATTTAATCCCATATTAAATATTCTACCTCTTCTAACAAAACTTTGTGTTGCGATGAAGCGATTTGTACTGATCCTTATCTTGTTACCCACCCTCTATCTTGGCGTTAATGCTCAATCCAGTGAATTCGGTTTGAGTTTCGGTGCCACGGAATTCTGGGGTGAGCTTGGCGGCGGCCCGGGCAATCCCGACCTATTGAGACATGCCTTGTTGGATACGGAGATCTCTCAAACCCGGTATACCATCGGTTTGTTATTCCGCTATAATATGACCGGTTTTTCATCGTTCAGGGTCAATGGATTTTTCGCAAGGATCGACGGCGACGATGAATTCGCACCGACGTCAAATGAATATTCTTTTTTCAGGGCTTACCGGAACCTCGATTTTAAATCGGTCGTAATTGAATTTTCAGCCCAGTATGAGCAGAACTTCATGCGCTACCAGATCGGTAGAAGACGGTATCGTTTCGCCCCTTACGGATTTGTCGGAGCGGGGGTTTTCTACTTCAATCCCAAATCAAAAGACGGCGTTGCTTTAAGGCCGCTGAGAACCGAAGCCCAGGGATCCGAAGCCTATCCCGATCGCCAGCTTTATTCGCTGGTTCAACCGAATATCCTCCTGGGACTAGGATTCAAATACAATATCAGCGACAACTGGAGCCTCGGCTTCGAATATGGCCACCGGATCACCTTCACCGATTATATCGATGATGTCAGTAAAACCTACCC
>JANQFB010000038.1 GCA_028278085.1 Chitinophagales bacterium | reverse complement strand
CCCCGAAAATATTATCCGCAAACCCCCGTCGGCCGAGTTAAGACCCGATCAGAAAGATACGGACAGCTTGCCCGACTATGACTTGCTCGATAAGATCCTTTACCAGTACATCGAATTAAGGAAAGGACCCAATGATATCAAAGAGGCGGGATTTGATCGGGACACGGTCGACCGGGTGCTGAAGATGGTTAATGCCAATGAATATAAACGGCATCAAACGGCGCCGGTGCTGAGGGTATCTTCGAAAGCCTTCGGGATGGGCAGGAGGATGCCGATCGTTGCCAAGTACCTGTCATAAGGAAATTTCATCGTCGTTCTCATCCAACAGATGATACTCCGTCATATGGTAATCGGTATTGGACTTTATCTTGATCCAATGTTTGAAAGTCAGGAACCATTTCATCTGAAGGGAGGGCAATCCTCTCTTGAGATAAGCTTCGGTATAGGGATGCACCACCAGCCGGATATTTTTCTGGTTCTGTTCTTTCAATAGAAAATGGAGTGTTTTCTCAATTTCATCGATCAACAGTATGGCCGGCCGTATTTTGCCGGTTCCGCTGCAGGTCGGGCAGGTTTCGGCGGTAACGATGTTGATCTCCGGCCTGACCCGCTGCCGGGTTATTTGCATCAGGCAGAACTTGCTGAGCGGTAAGATGGTATGCTTGGCCCGGTCGCTGCGCATGAATTTCTTCATGGCCTCGAAGATCTGCTTCCGGTTTTCTACGCGTTTCAGGTCGATGAAGTCGATCACCACAATTCCCCCCAGATCCCTGAGCCGCAATTGCCTGGCAATTTCCTCGGCAGCTTCCAGGTTCACCTTCAAGGCTGTGTCTTCCTGGTTTTCGTCCTTACTGACCTTGTGGCCGCTATTCACATCGATGATATGGGCGGCTTCGGTATGTTCGATGATCAGGTAAGCGCCGCTGTTCATACTCACCGTATTACCGAAGGAAGCCTTGATCTGCTTGGTGATGCCGTACTGATCGAAAACAGGGTATTTATTCTTATACAAGGAAACGATCTTCTGCCTTTCCGGCGCGATCTTGTTGATATAAGACTTTATATCGGCATATATATACTTATCGTTGACGATGATATTGTTAAAGGTATCGTTCATCAGATCCCGCAGGATGCTGGAGGTACGGTCCATTTCGCTCAGGATCTTGACCGTCGATTTACAATCTTTCAGGTTATGGGTGATCTCTGCCCATTTTTTGGTGAGAAAAGTGAGGTCTTCGTGCAGATCGGAAACTTTTTTGCCCTCGGCAGCAGTCCTGATGATCACCGAAAAATTGGGGGGTTTGATGCTTTCCACCAGGCGGAGTAGTCGTTTCCGCTCCTGGAGGGAAGTGATCTTTTTCGAAATGGAGATCACATTGTTGAAAGGGGAAATAACCATATACCGGCCGGCCAGGTTAATTTCGGAACTCAGCCTGGGTCCTTTGTTCGATATCGGTTCTTTGAGGATCTGCACCAGCAGCAGTTGCTTCTGGGAAAGCACCTCGTTTATTTTCCCTGTTTTGATGATATCTGCCTCCAGCTTGAAATTCTTGAGTGTGGAGGGTTGATCGCCTTTGATCGACCGGTTGGTAAATTTTATCAGGGAGCGGACCTGCGGACCCAGATCCGTATAATGCAGGAATGCATCCTTTTGATAACCGACATCTATAAATGCGGCATTCAAGCTGGGAATAACCTTCTTTACCTTTCCGACAAAAAGGTCACCGACCGTAAACTTGTTGTTAACGTTCTCATGGTGCAGCTCTACCAACTGCTTATTTTCCATAAGCGCGATTTCAACACCCGAGCCGGAAGCATTTACAAATATTTCCTTATTCAATGAATTATCGTTTAACTGAAGGCATCACGGATATGTGAAATATCCTGATTGAAGCGACAACAAAATCCGTAAAATGAGGTACTGAGAAGGCAAAAAGCCGAAAAAAGGTGGACAGACTATGCTTTCTTTTTGTGTCTGTTCTTCCGAAGTTTCTTTTTGCGTTTGTGTGTGTTGATCTTATGTCTCTTTCTCTTTTTTCCGCAAGGCATAACAAAGAAAATTTTTAAACTTTTTAAGAATTACTTATATTTTTAATGAGTTGATCCACTTCGCTGCGAAAGGCAGGATTGTCAACTGATAATTTGCATTTTTCCAGGGCATCCACCGCTTTTTCCTTGTCTCCGTTATTCCGGTAAGCTTCCGCCAGGTGAAAATAAGCTTCCGTAAGCGTGGTATCGATGGCCACGATCTTTTCCAGTCGCTCGATAGCCTTATCAAATTGCCCCGACCTGACCGCTAAACGCCCCAAGACCAGGTTGGCTTCTATATGTTCCGGATCGGATTCGACCACCTTCAATAATAATTGAACGCCGGTCATCACCTGGTTGAGACCGTCGATATAACACAGGGCCATGTTAACTTTGGCTTTTGAATTATCCGGATCGGCTTCGAGTGAAGATTCCAGGCATTTCAAGGCGTTACTAATGGCATAAGCGCGAATGGTGGTGTCTTTGTGCATGATGTTGGACAGGAACCCTGAGCCCGCTTTCTCCCAGTTAGCAGAGGTCGGCGTCAGTTGAGCCAGTTCTTGTAAATAATAAGCGCTGATCATGGGGTCCGTTTCCTCCCAAATGCCTGCCAGGTTGGTATAAGCCGCCGCTTTTAGATTATTATCCGCACGATCTGTTAATTGTTGATGTGTAGCCAACACTTGTTCCTGGTGACTGTCGGATAGGGATTGCCTGGCTTCCCGGATATAGGTATCTATATCGAATGCGGCGGTCGCCAGTGGCTTATCTGCAGATTCCTTTTCAGGCGGGACGGTATTTCCATAAAAAAATAAAACGATAACCAAAGCGATTGCACCGACAACCAAAAGGATCTGACCTTTGTTCACAATAGGGTAGTTATTTTATATTATCGCTGTTTTTCACTTTTTCGAAAAACACTTTTGCCGGCTTAAAATAAGGTATATGATGCTCAGGTATTTCAATGGCAATATTTTTCTTAATATTTCTACCGATCTTTTTTGCCCTCTTTTTCACGATAAAGCTACCAAAGCCCCTGATATACACATTTTCCCCCTCATACAAAGAGTCTTTAACTTCTTTAAAAAAGGCTTCCAGGGTCACCAAAACGTCTACTTTCGCAATTCCTGTTTTTTCTGAAATGATAGCAATCATATCTGCTTTTCTCATGTTATTCTGTTTTGTACGTTATGCAATTGGCTCAGGCCTATAAATAATTATAGCAATGAAAAGTTTGTGCGAATTTCGTAATTTTCTTTTAAAGTGCGAAAGAAAAAGATATATATTTAAACCCAATGAAGCAGCGCTTTTCACAACTCATAATAAGTTGGTATTTAACTACTAACAGGGATTTACCTTGGAAAGGGATCAAAGACCCCTACCTGATTTGGCTTTCCGAGGTCATTTTGCAGCAAACCCGTGTGGAGCAAGGCCTCCCCTATTTTCAACGCTTCAAAAATGCCTTTCCGGATGTGGAGGCCCTGGCCCGGGCGCCGGAAGACGAGGTGATGAAACTGTGGGAAGGGCTGGGATATTATTCCAGGGCAAGAAATATGATGGAAACCGCCAAATTCATTGCCTTTGAGCGAAAAGGACAATTTCCCGATACTTTTGAAGAGCTGCTCCGCCTGAAAGGTATCGGCCACTATACGGCCGCCGCCATCGCCTCTTTTGCCTTCGATCTTCCGCATGCCGTTGTCGATGGCAACGTATACCGCGTGCTGTCCAGGTATTTCGGTATTTCCGATCCGATCGACAACCATCAAACCAAAAAGGTCTTTGCCAAACTGGCCCAGGAACTGATCGACACAAAACAACCGGGGGTGTATAACCAGGCGATCATGG
This sequence comes from Chitinophagales bacterium, assembly GCA_028278085.1. Taxonomy (GTDB): domain Bacteria; phylum Bacteroidota; class Bacteroidia; order Chitinophagales; family JANQFB01; genus JANQFB01. The sequence goes on along the minus strand of JANQFB010000038.1, from coordinate 1,729 downwards.
ATTTCGGCGCCACGCATTGTAAGCCGAAACAGCCTTTATGCAGCACCTGCCCGGCCGGGGAGGACTGCTTTGCCAAAAAACATGATAAAGCGGCTGTTTTGCCGGTTAAGCAGAAAAAGATCAGGCACAAAACCCGCTACTTCAACTATTTCATCCTCAAGATCGATGGTAAAACCTGCATCCGGAAACGGGAACACAAAGATATCTGGCGCAACCTCTACGAATTCCCCATGCTGGAAACCCCTGCCGAACGTACCACTGATCAGGGATTTACCGACGTGGAAATGACAGCACTGTTCGGGACCTCCAATATCAGCGTCAAACAGGTTTCAAGGCCCTATAAGCAGACCCTGACCCATCAAAAGATCATTGCCCGCTTTTGGGAGGTGAGTGATCATGAAGATGTCAATAGCGATCCCTGGCTATTAGTAAATCCTGAAAATTTATCGAAATTTGCCTTTCCGAAAATCATCGATTGCTATTTCAAAGATAAATTGTTATATTTAAACTTTTAATGATTATTCTATTCAAACCCGAGATCAATGAGAGGGGTTAACAAAGTTATATTGGTTGGCAATTTGGGAAAAGACCCCGAAGTACAATACTTGGAAAGCGGTACCTGTGTGGCCAAATTTCCCCTGGCTACCACGGAATCCTTTAAAGATAAGAACGGTAACCGGGTAGATCAGACCGAATGGCATAACATTGTTGTCTGGAGAGGCTTAGCCGAAGTAGCGGAAAAGTACCTGAAAAAAGGCAGCGGCATCTATCTCGAAGGCAAGATCAAAACGAGATCATGGGATGACAAAGAAGGAAACAAACGGTATACCACAGAAATAGTCGGCGATAACTTCATTATGTTAGACAGGCGAAGCAGTGATTCCACGGATGTTGTCGAAAGCAACGGAACGCAAGAATCAGCCGCCAAAACCACTGATGTTGTCGAAGATCCTGCAGACGATCTCCCTTTCTAGTGCACCATTAGGCATTTAATTGAACGAAGTAACGCATAGTAATTATTTGTTTTACAATTTATTGTGGCTCGACAATAATGTAGTTATTTCCGCTACCCAGCATATGATAACCAAATCATTGAAGTTTGGAAAGTTCTGACGGTGATTATGAGTCGTGGGGGTTACTGCTAAACTCGATCACATCCACCCCCTCTGCACTTAATTTTTTAGTTGCAGTTCTGATAATCTTTATCATGCTTTTATGTTCAGCACTGGTATCAGGCGCTGAAGTAGCATTCTTTTCCTTAACCCCCCAGGATTCGGAAGCGCTTAAAAACAAACGTTCAAAGCTATCGAAGCTCATCTTAAAATTGCTGGAAAAGCCAAGAACACTGCTGGCAACCATCCTGATCACCAACAATTTCATCAATATCGCCATAGTCCTGATCTCATCCCTGGTGATCTTCAGCATCTTCAATTTCGCCCAATATCCCTATTATGTCGGCTTTCTCATCGAAGTTGTTATTGTAACGTTTTTCCTGGTACTTTTCGGAGAGATCATTCCAAAGATATTTGCTGCTTATAATAACCTGAAAATGGCCCGCTTCATGGCCTACCCGCTCTTTTACCTGGAAAAGCTATGCTACCCCCTGAGCCAACTGCTGATCTCCCTGACAAGGGTTATCGAAAAACGACTGGAAAAACATCAAAACGTACAAAGCGTCAGTCTCGAAGAAATAGATCATGCCATCGACCTGGCCGTGGATGACAAAACA
>JANQFB010000540.1 GCA_028278085.1 Chitinophagales bacterium | reverse complement strand
AGAAGTGAGCAATTTCCGATCCGTGGGCCTAGTGGTTCGTATCAACAGTCATTTACTATCGCCAGTGTTGATCATGCGTATATTATAAAGTTTATAAATAGAGATTTAATATGGGGGACTTTATTTGGTAATGGTTTAGGAGGACTCACGGTCGGGAGGGCTGTAACTGTCGACCAGAATGGCAATGTATATATCGCAGGAAATACTAGAGTCCAAACACCTGTTTCGGCAAATGATTATTGTCAGGTCCCTTCTGCTTCAGGGAGTGAATTTCCAATTTGTCCTTGTGCAGATATTTATTTTCAAGAAGACGGTTCAGGAAATCCAATACATAATGGTGGATCAGACGAAGGCTTCATGGCAGGATTTAATACCAATAGTCAATTGATTTGGTCTACCTACTATGGTGGAAATGAAAATGATCGTGGCCATTCAGCTACCTATGATCCCGTTAGTGATAGAATATATTTTTCAGGGCGAACTGAAAGTGTATCATTTTTCCCAATTATTGATCCCGGCACACAAAATACATATATTCAAAATGACAATGGTGGAGGTGATAATGATCGTGATGCATTTATTGCTCGCTTTTGTGCGATTCAATGTATCCACACATCAAATCGCACAGAACCTCAATTGAAAGGTGAGTCTGCGTTTAGTATATTTCCTAATCCTTCTAATGGAGAGGTAGTACTACAATATCCGGATGGACCGAGTCGTTTTGCAAGAGTTCAAGTCTTCAATGCGATCGGAGAATGCATTCTTGATCTCAAAGAACAATTGAATTCTACAACTTTGAATTTATCCGATCAAATGAATGGAATATATTTTGTTAAGATTTCCTCGGAGAATAATGTCGTTGCACGAATATTCATATTGCAATAGATCTGTATGAAATTCAGCTTTTTATATGAATTTAGAATAACATCCTTCTTTATTTTGGGGGGTGTCCTTTTCATTCCAAACTCCAATGCCCAAAATTGGGAACAAGTTGGAAGTGGAGCTAATAAATGGATTTTCTGCATGTATGGTGATACTGTTGATAATTACTTATATGTAGGAGGTAGTATGTACAATGTCGGTATCTCCTATGATCATGTAATTCGATGGGATGGAAGCTCCTGGGATACCCTAGATACCTCACTTAGCAGCAATTCAGTAAAAAGTATCATTCGTTTTCAAAACAGTATTTATGTATCTGGGACATTTTCAGAAATCGGAGGCGTTACATCAGCCTATGTTGCAAAATGGAATGGTTCACAATGGGAAGAATTACCATCAACTCCAAATGGTTCTGTCTTTACAATGTTGGTTTATAATGATGAACTCTACATTGGAGGAATTTTTGATAGTGTTGGTACAATAAGATCTCCAGGTGTCGCTAAGTGGAATGGATCTCAATGGAGTTCAATCGGTGGGGGAGCACCAATTGCTGATACAAGTACCGCGGCGAATTCTTCACGAATCTATTCAATTGCAATGTACCAGGATCAAATACATATTGCGGGTACGGTAATAGATAGTTCAACCGGTAAGGCAATACATTTGTTACGATTTAATGGCAACACCTGGGAAACATTACCAAACTGGGGAATAGGAACAACAACAGTATTAACAGACATGTTAGTATACAAAGACGAATTATATATAGGCGGGCAATTTTTTGAATTTGATGGTAGCTTAGGAAATAATATTCTCAAATGGAATGGTTCAGTATGGTCTAACCTAGGAGGTGGGTTTAATGAAACAGGCCCTGTTGGAAGTGGCACAGTTGAGGATATGGTTGAATTCAATAACGAACTATATGTTGTAGGAAGGTTTGATGAAATAGTAGGATTGTCATCTCAATATATTGCAAGATGGAATGGATCACGTTGGTGTCAGGTTGGCAATAGTATATTTAATGGTAAGATTTTGGATATTGCTTGTTGGAATCAAGAAATTTATATTTCAGGTGGGTTTGAGATAATCGACTCAGATACAGTTTTATCTATAGCAAAATGGATTGGATCCAAGGATGGTGATTCTTGCCATCAACTAACGGGATCGCGTCCTCAGAACTTTCTAGAAATGGCTCAAATTGCGTTTATTTCACCGAATCCTGTAACAAAGAATACAACTATACATTATTCGTTGGAAAACATGAATACTGTTGGAGAGATTCAAATTTATGATTTGAGTGGGCGAGTGATTCAACAATTTCAGATTTATGGCAGAGACCAAAAAAAGGAAATTGATTGTTCTAATATGATTGTAGGCATGTATATATGTACTATATCCGTTGATCAAACCATTAAGCAGGCTATAAAACTAATTGTTGAAAGATAAAATTGTAAGCTACCCCTAATCAGCTACGTCTAAAAGTATAGTTTTAACTCAAAGTTTTGGTCTTTGAGGAACGTGGGGAAGCTTACAATGCTGTTGGGCGTTTTCTACCAAAAACAATCAGTTTAGTCGCCGTGATCCAAAGTGGACTGATGAGTAGCGTAATGGCTATTGTAATTGCCGTTATTTGATAACTGAAGTTATTGATAATACCCATGTAGAATCCGGTGGAGACCAAAATAAAACTTAATTCCCCGATTTGGGCCATGCAACGCTCTGGCATAGATGCTATCTCTCCAATTTTCCCTGAACAATTTCATAATTACGGCATTGATCAGGTGGTTTATGACAAACACAAGGCCAACAATAATGGCAATAATATGCCAATTATTTTGAAAGAAATTCAGGTTGATGATCTTCCCAACTGAGACAAAGAACAAGGCAACAAATACAACCCGGAAGGCCCAAAAGTTTTTTTAAAACCATTTTTTTCTTTTAAAAAAGAATAACATCCCGATGAAAATAATGGCCATCAATACCCAAACACCAAAATATCCATATTTCCATTTCAGCTCTGGCATTACCTCGAAATTCATCCCGTAAATACCCGCAATAAAAGTGAGCGGTATAAAAATGGTTGCCATGATCGTGAGCACTTGCATCACCTTATTCATTTGATGGCTGATGCTGGATAGATATAAGTCTTTCAGGCCCGAAACCATGTCCTTATATGTCTCCAAGGATTCTGAAACCTGGATAGCGTGGTCATATAGATCCCGGAAGTATTTAGCGGTATCCTCATCCGCTTCTTTTGATAAATTGCTGATAGCTTCCCTGATCGGGTAAATGGCACGCCTCAGTGAGATCAAGTCCTTTTTAAAATCCTGAAGGACCCCTAATGTACCTTCGTCAGGCCGATCTAATATATCGGCCTCCAATTCTTCTAATCGCTCACTGATATGTTCAGTAATGATAAAGTAGTGATCCACCACAATATCAACCAACAGGTAGACCAAATAACCAGCTCCCTTTTCTCTTACCTTTCCCTTCTTATTCCTGATCCGGTCCCGGATGACATCAAAAATATCTCCTGGCCTTTCCTGAAATGAAATAACATTGTTGTTGCCTAATATAATGCTGACCTGTTCCCTGGTGATTTGCGTTTTATGCTTATCGAAACCAATCATTTTGAAGGTAAAAAAAGTGTGCTCATCGTAGAATTCAACTTTAGGTCTATGTCTTGTATTGAGAATATCTTCCAGCAACAAAGCGTGAATATTATAGGCTTTACCTAACTTACCTATTTTTTCCACATCATGAAGGCCATCGACATTTATCCAGGTTACGGTAGCTTTGTCTTTCAAAGACGCACATTCCTCTGGGGCAATATCTTTTTTTTCGAATAAATTTTCAGGGTCGTAGTCAAAAACACTGATAACGACTTTATCTGTTTTCTTTTTTCCGATATGTACTAATGTACCCGGTGGTAATCCAATTTTGGACCGGTAAACTGTTTTGGTCGTAGCCATATTATAAGTGATTAACTACATCTTTTAATTGATCAAAGATATACATCCGGCAATGTAGCTAGTAATAATCAGTTGCAGATAGAATATCTTTTTACAGTTAAGCACGGGCTTTGCTTTTTTGGGCTTTTACAGATCTTTTTTATACACGATAGTTCTGTAAGGAAATGGAATTTCGATCCCTTCATGGTCAAAGCGATATTTAATCGATTTTCGAAGGTCACAGCCCATTTGAAAAGCACTTGGTGAATCTTTGGTCCAGATCCATGCCTTAAGGTTTACGGAAGAATCGCCGAATCCAATCACTCTAACCTGTACAGAAGGATCATTATTTTCTTTTTCTTCATCTGTACGATTGTCAATAAAGTAGGGATGGCTCATAGCCTCTTCCTGGATGATCTTTATCGCCTTATCAACATCCGCATCATAACTGATACCAAATTCAAGATGCTTGCAAATTTTTTCATCGATAATATTGGAATTAAGCACAACCTCGGAACTGATTATTGAATTGGGGATAATAATTCGCCTGTTCTCGAAATTGCGGATTATCGTATGCCGAAGCGTAATATCTTCCACTATCCCTGATATGGCTGTCCCAATTTGGATCCGGTCAGAAACCCGGAATGGTTTAAATATTACAATGAAAATACCACTGATAATATTGGAGAATGCAGCCTGTGATGCAAATCCAATAACTGCTGCAAAAATTCCTGCTCCTGCGAACAGCGTGAGAGCTAATGTACGAAATCTGGGGATTGTATAAATTATGGCAAAAAAGGCAAGAGAAAATATAATCAGCGTAATAGCATTTTTGAGAAATTTATAATTGGTCATATCCACCCTCAGTTCATTCGTGGCCTCTAGGATATGTTTGTTGATGAGAAATCGAAAAAACTTAATTAAAACGACCGCAATAAACATAATTATTGCAGCAACTATAAAGTATCCGAAAGGACCTTGAAATATCAATTTTAGGAATTCCCAATTCATTTATTATAGATTTTTGAGTAATTAAAACCCTATGGATCAATGGGTATCATCGTGAAAACCAATGTCAGGACAAGGGGGTTTCCATAACAAGCTATTTGTAGTGCAGAACATTGGATGTATGGCCATATGATTCGTTAATTAAAATTAAATTTTTTTATTCATGTAATTCGATTAACTATGGGGAGCTTTATCATCAATTTCTGTTTTAAGTATTTCTTCCATTACGTCTTCCAATGTAGCTATCCCGACAAACCTTCCGGTTTTGTCAACTACAATGGCCAAATGCATTTTGCGTTGAATCAAAAGATTAAGTAAGTAATCGAGGTTGTCATGCACATTCACAGTTATAAGATAAGTCCTGCAAAGGTACCTGACAGCAGCACCAGGATAATTACGATGATCAGATTATACAACATGTTTCCCGCAGCATGAACATACGAAGAAAATATTTGATGGCTTTCCACTGCATACGCATCCTATGGCTATGATGGTATCCCTGACCGCTGCTTACCTGGCTGGATCGCACATTGGAAAGAAATGATAGAGGGAGAAGAACCCATCAACCGTCCCCGGCAACTGTATATGGGTAATGCACAAATACCCGGTTAGCATTGTTGAATTTTATCTGTATTATTACGGATCCGTTTAAGCCGATTGTTAAAACTTCAGAATTATGGATACGATTAAACGTGTTTTAGTAGGATTGGATCTAAGCCTTGCTGATATTTCTTTGATTAATTATGCAGCCATGTTATGCCAAATCATGGAAGTTGATCACATTTACTTCATGCACGTTGCGCGCGACCTTGAAGTAGCTGATTTGATGCAGGCCTCGGAAAAGTTGGGAGCATTCGATCCGATCGATGAGCAACTCGAGCAGAAAATGAGGGCTGAAGTAGATAAGGCTTTCACAAATCATTCGAATATTTCCGTGGATTTTGAAGTAGTAGAAGGCAATGCATTGAAAGAACTACTACACTGGTCGGTTCTGAAACACATTGATATGGTCATCATAGGTAGAAAACCCGAAGGGCATCGCGAAGTTTTAATACCTGAAAAATTAGCCCGTAAAGCTCCATGCCATGTAATTATCGTCCCCTTAGATTCCAAACCACAGATCAGCAGTGTGCTGCTGCCTGTCGATTTTTCAGATTATACAAAAATATGCCTGGAATTTGGATTATCTCTGATCTCGAAGCAAAGCAAAATCAGCTTAACCTTACTCAACTTATACCATGTGCCCTCAGGCTACTATAAAATGGGGAAAACATTCGAGGAATTTGCCGCCATCATGGAATCCAATGCAAAAGAGCGTGGCCGAAAGTATTTGGCCAAGGTAGATATGAAAGGCCATGAAATTGAGGTAGCTTACAGTTTACAACAAGATACGAACGGTGCGCAGATCATCGGACAATTTGCTAATGACCGAGGTTGTGACCTGATAGTCATCGGCTCGAAAGGCCGTACTGAAACAAGCGTAATTTTACTGGGTAGCATGGCTGAAATGCTTATCAATCTTCACAATGATATTCCAATACTAGTGTTGAAGAAAGACAAAGAAAATATGGGGATTCTGGAAGCCCTTCTCAAGTTGTAATCAGCGCTTTGTTTGAAGCGTGGTTGTTATATCTCCAATATTTGAATTTCCTCGGAAGGAAGCAAATTGCTCCATAATTTTATCACCACATGCCCCGGTTCGTCGACGTTTTGATTCGATAACAACCATATCTATTTGTCATTGTCAGAGAAAGCATGATTAACCTGCATTATTAGTCAATAACCTCCTCCTAAGGAATCCGCCGCGTAACAAAAGAGCGCTTTGCTTTTGTTGGCCTGGTGAAGATACCGCATTATAAAGCGCTTGATCAATGCAGAATATGAAAAGACTAAGCTAAATGAATTTATGTGTAATACTTGATCCGATCAAAAGCCATTTAAGATATTGCCTGGGCTTTTTATGATTGATCCCAACCTATCCCTTGCTGGGGCAGCAGCCTGATATAGGCATCACCGCGCTCAACGCTAATGTATTTGGAAACAATAGCAATTAAAATGTTCTTTTGGTTCTTTTTATTCATGCCCAACCCTTGAGAACCTTCGAAAACATGCGCTAACTTGGGCACAATTGTGTGATTTACCACAATAATGGCAATGCTTGGCCTTATTGCAATTACTTTCGGTCCAAATTCCCATTCATCAACTAAAAGTGTCATTCCAACCATATTTTCCCTCCACTCATCCGATTATTTCGACCCGTTGTCATTTTGACTTTACCTTAGCTTTTGGCGTAATCCGTCGGTAACATCACTGCCCCATCTTTTTTACGATTTGCCAGCTTGACAAATCACGAATATCCAATGCCAACAAGTCCATCTGTAAGCATTCTCCAAACCCTTAATGATAAGGAACATGTATCCACAACAACAAACCGAAAATGTACGCATACCCCAATCGATTAAATTTTCCGCCAGCCTGCTATTGATACTGGGGCTGGCGGCACTTTCCATGGTTATGATCCCGGTTTTTTTTCCGGTCGATTATGGACACCTGCAGCAATTAGCGACCACTTCAGCCCCCGCTGCCCGGGATACTACTGATGAGCTGGCCTATGCCCAAAGCATGATCCGGCAACAAAAGAACTGGACGCGTTTTGTCGAGAATCGCGGGCAGGTGCTGAATACCGATCTGGAGCCGGCTACGGAAGTCCGCTACCGCTCGCATATCAATGGCCTCGAGATCTTCCTGACCGATTGGGGCATTCGATATTTGTTCCAGGATTATGTATATGATCCGGAAGACATGGATGAGGAGGAATATGAAAGAGAATTGCTCGGACAAAACCTGTACACCGTCGATTTCCACCTGGAAAATGCCAATCCGGGGGTGAAGTCGACCGGTATATCGCCGGAAGATTATCATACCAACTATTATATGGCCCATCGTCCCGATGGGATATTGGAAGTACCCCATTACCAGGGAGTGGTGTATCAAAATGTCTGGGATCATATCGACTGGATCATCTATGCCACGGATGCCGGTATCAAGCATGAATTTATGGTGCATCCGGGAGCTGATCCGGATAATATCAGGCTGCGCATCAAAGGAGGGGAAAAGATCAGGATCGGGCAGGGCAATTTATTGGTGGAAACGCCCTATGGCATGTTGGAAGAGCAAGCGCCTTATAGTTTTATGATCGACAAGAACGGTCAGCAAAAAGAAGTAAGCAGCCAATTTGTGTTGGACCAGGATATCCTGCGTTTCGAGGTAGACTGGCAGGGATTGAACACCCTGGTGATCGATCCGGATATGGTCTGGGCGACCTATTTCGGCGGTACGAACCGGGAATGGCCCTATGCCATGACGCTGGACAATAATGGCGATCTGTATGTGGGAGGTACGGCGGTGAGCGTCAATTATCCGGTAAACGATCCGGGTGGCGGGGCCTATTACCAGGCCAGCGTGGCGGGCAGTTGGGATGGGACCATTATCAAATTCGGCAATAATGGTAACCGGGTCTGGGCGACCTTTTACGGGGGCACCGGGTTCGACCGGGGTATCCGCAGCCTGGCGACGGATAATGCCGGCAATGTTTTTGCGACCGGGGAAACGAATGCTAATGATTTCCCCCTGCAAAATCCGGGAAGCGGGGCCTATTTCCAGGCGACCCAGGCCGGGCAGGAGATGTTTTTACTGAAGTTCGACGCAGCCGGCCAAAGGCTCTGGGGCACTTACTACGGCGGTTCCGGTTCGGATGTCGGATGGGCCCTTACCGTCAGTGGTACTAATGATCTGATCGTAACCGGGCAAACAACATCGGCCAATTTCCCCTTGCTGGATCCGGGTGGCGGGGCTTATTTCCAGAGTACACCGGCCCTGAGTACATCGGCGTTTATCCTCAAATTTACCAACAGCGGCCAACGGATCTGGTCGACTTATTTCAGTGGCTTGATCTATGAAGTGGGCAATTGTGTGGTTACCGATGCGGCCAACAATATTTACATCGGCGGTCAATCGGGGTCTAACGATCTGCCCGTCCTGGATATTGGCGGGGGCGCATTCTACCAGTCTACGCCCAGCAATGCTTTTTATGATTGTTTCATCGCCAGGTTCGATCCCAATGGGGTTCGGGAATGGGTTACTTATTTCGGCGGAAATAATCATGATAATCTCTATTCCCTGAAGTTTGATGGTATCGGCAACTTGTTTGCCACCGGAGATGCCTTGTCAACCAACTTCCCGATTGTCAGCCCTTGCCCGGCTTCCTATTCGGACGCCAGCCATGGAGGAGGAAATAACCGGGATATGTTTTTGATGAAATTCGGAACAAACCTGGACATGCAATGGTCGACCTATATCGGTGGGGCTAACGAGGATTATAATGATCACGGTCCGGACCGGTCCATCGGCATCGATGCGGCCAATAATGTCTATTTTATCTTTGCCACCTATTCGACTACCTTACCGGTTGTTTGTCCCGGTTCCGGTTTCAGCCGTGCCAGCGATGGCGATGAAAGCTCCTATATTGCGGTATTTGATAATGACGGCGTTCCCATATGGGCTACACATATCGATAGCCTGGGAGAAGTTAACCACAGCGAAGACCCCGTTTTTATTGATATTGACAATGCCGGAAATATCTTCACCGCTTTCCCGGCATTTACCGGCGGCTCTCCCCCGGGATCCTCCGATCTGCCCAGGTATAACCCCGGCGGTGGGGCCTATGTACAAACCTTCGGGGGAAATGCCGAGATCTATATAGCCAAATTCTCTCCTTTGGATTGTATCGGCGGATCTTGTGGCCCGCTGCCGGTGGAATTGCTGGAATTTACCGCTCGCCAGGCGGATGAGAGGGTGGAACTTTCCTGGGTTACGGCCAGTGAGATCGATAACGACTACTTCATCATCGAGCGCAGCCATGACGGAAAGCATTTTGAGATCCTCCTGCAAAGGGATGGCGCAGGAACCAGCAGTGTCAGGAAGGAGTATAGGGGCATAGATCAGACCCCCCACCGAGGTACCAACTACTACCGGTTAATGCAGGTAGACCTGCTTGGCAACCAAAAGCATATGGCTTTGACAACCGTAACCCTTGTTGACCAGGGCTTCGAGATCAAGGGTATTGAAAACCCGGTGGTGGATGAATTAAGCTTTTTCATACAAAGTGCCGAAGCAACAGCCATCCATGTAGAGATCTATGATCTGTTGGGAAAGATCTATCTGAAGGTGGATCAACAGTTGGATCAAGGCCTGAACCAAACTAATATTCCGGTAGACCATCTGCCATCCGGCACCTATATACTGAAAATCATCCGGCAACAAAACCATTCCGTCCTGGAACAAAAGAAGATCGTGGTGTATTAAGGCTTATGCGTAAGGAAATGATTAACCTGTCTGCCTCTTTTTCATATGATACCATAAACCGGATGGCATTTCATTGCTGATAGATTGTCATAGCTTATCGATACCGGTCAGCAGGATACGGAAACCGATCGTTCCTGGCCCGTATCCTGTAAACGCTTGTTCCAAACCATAACAAAATTTTACAATGGTAACAACAAAACTCCTAAGATCCCTGTTATTCGGGCTGATGATGGTCAACTTCACCACCTTATGGGCCGCTCAAAGTATTTCCGGGCAACGAGACAGCCTGGAGCGCTTGCTGACTCAAGCCCTTCCCGATACGCAACAAGTCAATATCATGAACCGCTTGGGTAAGATCCTTTTAAACACTGATCCGGCTGCCGCATTTCAATATGCCCGGCAAGCCAACAGTCAGGCAGATGGTATCGGCTTTGCGCCCGGTAAAGCCCAGTCAGCGCATATCATGGGACAATATTATTGTTCATACAAGAATGATTTTGCCAAGGCAAGCCATCATTTCCGTAGTGCCATATCCTTGTTGGAAACATTGAACAGACCTCACCTACAAGTCCGTTCAATCGTTTGGTTAGGATATTGCTATGAGATATTAGGAGATTATCCAACGGCCACCGTAAATTATGAGTCCGCATTGGAGATCTATACGACACTTGGCGACTATAATGCCATATCCGGTCTTTTAAATAACTTGGGAAATACAGCCTGGTCGAAAGGTGAATACGAAGCTTCAATTGGGTATTTTATCAGGGCACTGAATATTTGTGATACGCTAAAAGATACGAATTACCGGTGTATGGTGCTGGGAAATTTGGGCGCGGTTTATGTTTATCAGGGAAATTACACCAGGGCCATGGCAGTATTTTTGGAAGCCATGGCTTTAGCAGAAAAAGACGGATATCACCAGCAATATGCTGAAGCGGCAACTTCGTTAGGCAGTATATACTTGAAAACCGGGGTCTTGGGAAAAAGCCTGGAAAGGTATGAAGACGCATTAAACATTAGATTAAAATTTAGTGATAAAAAAAGTATAGCAGAATCCCTTTCCAATATTGGGTTGTATTACCTGGAAGCCAAAGAACTTAATCTGGCACTAGAGTATTTTTATCAGGCGCTCGATACTGCAAAGGGGACGAATGCTTCTAAAACCTTAACCATTATTCACATCAATATTGGGGCAGTACTTTCTGAAAAGGGGCAGTATGTAAAGGCCATGGAACATTTTGAACGGGCAAAAAAACAGGCCGATCAAATGAAATCCAAATATTATTCTAGCTCAACGTTGAGGCATATGGGTACGACTTATATAGCTACCGGCCAATACCGGAAAGCTGAAAAAAAATTAGTGGAAGGAATGGAGCAGGCAAAAGAGATTGGAGCAATTACCCAATTACAAGACTTTTACTACTCGCTGTATAAGGTTTACCGACAATTGAAAGATTTTGAGCAGGCATCGAAATTCCTTTCAGAATACGTGGAGATCACCGATTCTATCGTAAACCTGGAAAAATCAAAGCAATTGGTAGCTATGGAGGCCAAATATGAACATGAGAAAAACCTCCGCAGGATCGATTCGTTGAATGCCGATACGGCCATACTGGCTCGCTTGAATAAGAACCAAAAACTGGAGATCAGTCAAGGAAATTTATGGAAATGGTCGTTGATCTCCGTAGTCATCATCATTTTAATGGCCTTAATTTTGCTTTATCTCGTGAGCCGGCAAAACAAGATCCGGAGCCGGGAGAAAAACCTGTTGCTACAGCAAAAATTGTTGCGAACCCAGATGAACCCTCATTTTATTTTCAACTTTTTGTCTTCCATACAAGGTGTGATTTATAAAAATGATCCTGAAAAAGCTGCGGACTATATTTCAGATTTTGCGAACCTGGTCAGGATGTACCTGGAGAATTCCAGGCATGAATTCATTCCTTTAGACAAAGAAATATCCGGTTTAAAGTATTACCTGAAGTTAAAGCAGGAGCTCCTGAACAAAGATTTTACCTATCATTTTCACATCGACAATGAAATTCAGGAAAAGAACCTGGAGATCCCGCCCATGTTAGCCCAGCCATTTATTGAGAATGCGCTGGAACACGGTATAGATAAGCCCAGGAATGAGATACATATTTGGTTTCGCTTAGACGACGATCAATTGAGGTTTGAGGTAACAGATAATGGTATGGGTATCCTCAAATCACTATCCGGGAAAAAAGATGATCCCCGACATCAATCTTTGGCTATAACAATTACCGAAGAGCGTTTATCTTTATTAAATCAGGGAAAAAAGAAAAAAATAAAGTTAGAAATTGAAGATTTGAGCAACCGGCAAAATACAACAGGCACCAAAGTTTCCTTTAACATTCCCTACCTTGCAGCGTGAAGCCCGGTAAGGTTCAACCATGATCAAAACCATAATTATAGAAGATGTTGGCAATACAAGAGAAGCCATAAATGCCATTCTCGAACGGAATTGCCCCGACATAAAGGTCGTAGGAGAAGCAGCCGATGTAACCAGTGGTATTGGTTTGATCCATGAAGCAAAACCCGACCTGGTTCTGTTGGATATACAATTGAAAGACGGAACTGCTTTTGATCTTTTAGGTGGATTGGCGACCATAAATTTCAGCATTATCTTCATCACGGCGTTTGAGTCCTATGCCATCCGGGCGTTCAAGTTCAGTGCTTTGGATTATATCGTAAAACCTATCCGGTCAGCAGACCTGGTCAATGCCATTCATAAGTTTACGGAGATCCGGCACCAGGAAGACCTTGCCATTAAAATTGCGACATACCTTTCTAATTTGGATCACCCTCCGGCCGGAAAAAAGATCGTGTTGAAATCAGTCGAACGGATCATGGTCTTGGATATTAAAGAGATTGTCCGTTGTGAATCCCAGGCTAATTATACCATGTTCCACCTGGCAGACGGGCAGCAGCTCTTAGAGTCCAAAACGCTGAAAGAATTCGAAGACCTCTTGGAGGATTTTAACTTTCTGAGGGTGCATCATTCCCATATGATCAACCTTGCCCATTTCAGGAGTTTTGAAAAATTGGGCGGCGGTTATATTGTGATGAATGACGAATCGACCGTACCGGTATCCAAACGAAAAAAAGACAAGCTGCTCCGGATCCTGGAAAGCCTCTGATCATTTTCCGGCTTTTTACTTCCTTTATTAAGCCTTCCGGTTAAAAAACAGTTCTGTCCACTTAGTCAACTGATCCACCCACTTATTCACCTTGCTTGGAAACCACTGAGCAATATCACTAGTTTAAGGGAGATTCTACAGTATTTGGCACTTGAAATAACATCCCGGTTATTCAACAATTACGATCCGGGTGAATATTTAAATGTTACGATCATGGTTAAGCAAACCGGATTGTTTCCATGATGATACTGTTATAAAACGGATAGATTCTTACCGAACCAACAAAAGTAAAGCGATGAAAAGATCACTATTCTTAACGATTATTTTATGGAGCGCGACATTAGGCGTGCAAGGCCAGCAAGGCAATGAAGCCCTGATCCCCCTGCCCAATAATCTGGGCGATAAAAAAGAACAATATCATGTCAACAGCTATTTGCTG
>JANQFB010000504.1 GCA_028278085.1 Chitinophagales bacterium | reverse complement strand
AAAGCCAAAGAACACCATTCCCCCCGGATTTAAGAACTCTTTTAACTTGGGTATGAAAACATCCTGTTCATGAATATGTTCGATCACGTCTTTGAGCAGGATCAGGTCGAATTTATAGTCCAGGTCATTGTCCACATCGATGTCATAGATGTTTTTAGCCAGGAAGCGTATCTTTCCCGCTTCCAATTCCTCAGCCATGAATTCCATGGCCATTTTCAACCGGTTTTCGCTTAATTCGATACCCGTACATTGATAGCCAAGCTCTGTAAAAGCTTTTAATACGCCGGCTTCAGCGCAACCGATCTCCAATACCTTCAGATCTTTGCCGAAATCCAGGTGATCCCTCAAAAAAGGAATAATATAGCCTTCGGTAACCTGTTGCTGTACCTTGAAATACCATTCCTTGTTTTTATGAAATTCTAACATCGATCGGCCAATGAAATAAGCGTGGGTTATGATCAGAAATTGATATCTTCCAGCGATATCTGGTGGTGGAGCTTAAGCGAATCCTGGCCATCGTATATCCGGAAGGAGATCAATGGCAAGGGCTTATCCCAATCGATCTCGATCATGCCATAATTGGTTTCCAGTACGGGATCGCCTACTCTGTTCCGATTAACTTCCACCGAATCCCATGTTTCGGTCAGGCCGCTGGAGGTGAGATCATAAATCGGATAATAGCCTTTGACCTCATATTTTGACAATTCGCCCCAATGGACATCTCCGGAGATGAAAATTACGCCGTTGGCTTTGGTTGAACTGATCAGATCCAGCATTCGCTGCCTTTCATGGGGTACGTTGGTCCAGGATTCCCAACCGTTATATTCATGACCGAATTGGTTGCTGGAGGCAATGATCCGGATCCTGGCCGGCTCCCGGAGCTGTTGCTCCAACCACATCCATTGCTGATCGCCTAGGAAGGTAGAATCGGGAATGGGGTTGGGCATATAGTCGTTTTTGAAAGGTCCCGATCCGTCATTTTTCCACAGGTTATCGCGGAAAGTGCGCGTATCCAGTAATATGATCTGAACGGTCATATCTTCCGGACCCAAAAGCATCGAATGATAGATCCCCTCATGCTTCCTGCGCTCCGAGTTTACAGGCTCTTCCCAAAAATTCAGGAAAAGCTCCCTGGAAGCCGCTTTTGCCCGGAAATGACGGCCGGCATCGTTTTCACCATAATCATGATCATCCCAGGTCGCTAATACGGTTGTTGCCGCTCTCACTTGCTGAAATTCCGGCTTCGAACCTAACAGATCATATTTTTCCTGCATCACCTGCATATCCTCCGTATCACCATAGATATTATCACCCAGATAAATGAACAGATCCGGTTGCTTTTCGATAATATGCTGAAGGATGGGTTGTGGTTTGTTTTCCCGGGCACAGGAGCCGAACAATATCCTGCTGACCGGAGCGGCCTCCTTGAAGGATTGGTCGGGCTGTATACAGGAACTGATCGAAATAAGGACAATACCGGGAATGAAGAAGCGAAGCATAACAACTAGATTAAATCAGGCTACCTGCATTGGTTTCAGCAGGACTTTGGAAAGCACAAAAATAACAATCAATTCTTGTTCCGCTAATAACTTGGGGGTTAATTTTTGGCAAGGTTGAAAAGAGTGCTTATATCTTATTTCCGGCGATAAAAATTTATTTGGCGAAAAGATCTTTGGCGAGAATTATCCTGGTGGAAGATTTGGAATGTTATCACCGGCTTTTCAGATAAACATACTGGATAAACCACTCCGGCAATTCCTTGTCAATATCCAGGATTTCCACATTTTTCCCATTTGATATTTCTGCTATCAGTTCATAGTACTTGCCCGAATTATCGAACAAATATGCCCGGTTGCTTAACTTAACCGCATCCAATAATAGATCCAGTGATCGGTAATATCTGTCCTTGATCTTTTGGGGACTAACTTCGTGCCCTTTTAGAATGACTCGATTATACACGCGATTGATATTGATGTCCGGATCCTCCGTCGCAACAAAATAAAGGTATACCCTGTATCCAAGTTTCTTTGCCCTTTCTATTAATGCGATCTTTGAGGGATGGGAAAATACGGTCTCAAACGAAAAGGAAATTCCCTGATCCAGGAGCTGCTGCCGGATGAATGCTGCAATATCAGCCGCTATATAGGAATTTAGATCCTTGCCTTGGTAATAGAGCCGGTTAGCTGTCAATTTCAGTTTTTCATAAACAAACTCATCGCCTAGCTTTTTTGAGCTGATCCCTTTTTCCTTCATAAAGGAGTATAGCGAATTGGTGGAAAACTTTATTTGGTAAGGCGATAGCGATAACCAACCCTTTTCGCTAAATGCTTTTTCAATATCATCAGCATTAATGTAAACGCCAAGGGGGATTTTGGAGACCGGAAATTTGTTGATAATGGTGGTTTTCCCTGATCCGTTGGGTCCTGCAAAGATCCGAATTCGTTTGGCCTTGGATTTACGCAATAGAAAAGGAAGGAGGTATTACCGTATTGGATTTTTGAATGGCTCGAATGCGTTTGCGACTGCCATCAGGATTTTGCTTGTAGAGGATACCTTTTTCTTCATACATGACGGCTAAATTATGCTCCCTGGCCCTGTTAAGCGCATTGATAGAAGCTCCTACGGCTGCGCCGACAATGGCGGAAACCAATGCTGTTCGACTTTTACCGGTCAGTAAAGCGCCTAAAGCGGAACCAATTAATCCACCAGCGAGTGCCCGTTCGATGATATCATGTTTATGCATACTTATGTCTAAATTACGAATTCAATCCGAAATTGTTCAGTATAACTATTGCTGATTTCTAGCAATCGCACACAAAATACCGGCGGCAACCGCGGCGTTCAGGGATTCTGCGCCCCCTTTGCCGGGAATGGTCAGTGGATGGGTGATGTAAGGATGCAATTCAGGGGAAATTCCGGCGGATTCATTGCCGATCAACAACATACCGGTACGGCCGAATTGCTGCTCGAAGATACTGGCGCCGGCTAACATCGCTCCATAAACAGGGATATCCGAATGGGCTTCGAAAAGGTTTGCCAGGGGCTCATAAAAGACTTTGGCCCTGCAGATAGACCCCATCGATGCCTGGACGACTTTGTGATTCCAGACATCCGCACAATCGGGACTGCAAAAGATATATTCCAGGCCAAACCAATCGGCTGTCCGAAGGATCGTACCCATATTACCGGGGTCGCGGATATTATCCAGGGCTACGGCCATTTCCCTGTTGAGCACTGCCTGATGGTTGGCTTCCGGTCGGGGGATCCTGGCGCAAACCAAAACTTCGTTGGGTGTCGTTAAAGCGGAGATCTTTTTTAACTCGGCCTCGCTGACCGGCGTTACGATGGCTTCGATCGCCCGGAGCGAATCCCGGTGACCCCTTATCCAGCTTTCCAGGGCATATACGCCTTCCAGTTCAATAGACGACCTGAGCAACTCTCTCGCTATCTTAGGGCCTTCGGCGATGAAGGCCTGATATTGTTGGCGGTATTTCTTAATTTTAAGCGCATTAACATATTTTATTTGTGCTTTGGATAACATAGCATGACTTTCCGCATACAAGTTTACCTCTTTTTTTTTATAGGGTTCTGGGTCATCAGCTCATCATGTAATTTGCCACAATACCTGGCAGACGGTGAGGTCTTATTGTACCAGAATAAGGTTGCCTTCACATCCGATGAGAACCTGGAGCAAATGCTCGAGCATTTCGACGACAAATATACCCTCTCCCAGGAACTCCTGACCCTGACCCAACAAAAACCCAACCGTAAGATCATGGGATTGTTCATGTTTAATTTATGGGTGTATTATAAAGCCAATGAAGGCCTTGAAAACGGATTTAAATGGTGGTTGAAAAACAAGGTAGGGGAGCCGCCGGTGATCTATAAGGACGAAGAAACCCAAAAGACCATCAAACGGATGAAAGATTATATGTACAATAAAGGCTACTTCTATGCCGATATCGACTATAGCCTGAACGAACCCCTTGAAACCAAGATCCTGGCCCAATATGTCGACACCAATGGTGTGATCGAATTTTTCCTGGAACAAAGCTATAAGGTGATGCGGTGGACATTGTCACGCTTATCGGATGTGCCGTTTCATAATGAGATCACCCTGTTCAAAGAGTTGGTAAATTCCGGTCAAAAAAAGGTGGTGGTTACCTACGAAGTAACTTCCAATGATCTTTACGTTATTAATGATGTGCATTTCCCCGAAGGTAAAGACAGGGTCAGCAGGATCATCCGGTACCATGTGCATGATTCCCATTTGCAGTATGGTAATCCCTTCGATGTGGATAAGCTCCAGGAAGAACGAGAGCGCATCAACCTAGAGCTGAAAAACGAAGGATACTTTAGTTTCAACCAGGAATACATATCCTTTGAGGTCGACAGCCTGAACAAACAGAAAAAACTAGACATCCATGTGAAAGTAAGCATACCGGCAGGGCAAGACAAGCATGAAGTCTATAAATACGGCGATATTTATCTATACCCGGATTATAGTGTAGACAATTTTACCAGTCCCGATACCAGCCAGATCAACGGTTTTTTCTTCATCGGAGATAAGATCCCCTATAATCCCGAGGTATTACTGGATGATATATTCATCGAACCGGGCAGGAATTTCGCCCAGCGGGATTATGACCTTACGATCAACCGTCTGAGCGACCTGGATATGTTCCAGTATGTCAACATCCGGTTCAAACCCTGGCAAACGGATTCTACCAGGCTGGATTGCCATATCTATATGATGACCAGTAAAAAGCAGGAAATGACGGTAGAAACCGAAGCCAATACCAATACCGATTATTTTTTGGGCACTGCACTGAAATATACCTACAAAAGTAAAAACCTGTTCAAGAATGCCGATTTGCTGATCCTGAACCTGAAAGGCGGGGTGGAATTCCAGGATTCGTCTACGATCTTCAATACTGTTGATATCAGCTCCAGCATGGATTTCTACCTGCCCAAATTCCTGGTTCCCTGGAAAATGAAAAAAGTCGCGCGGATCAACAATCCCCGCTCCGTCTTTTCATTGAGCTATAATTATCTGCAACGGATAAATTTATATGCCATCAATTCCACCAGCCTGAATTTTGGCTATGATTGGAAAGAAACAGCCCTGAAGCGGCATTTGTTTCATCCGATGGCGATCAGCCTCATCAGTTTAAACAAAAACAGGACAAGCGATTCGTTTTTTGCCGACCTGGACCGGAATCCTTTGTTAAGAAAAAGTTTCGAACCGCAGTTGATCCTGGGGCAGACCTATGCCTTCCTGTATTCCAATCAGCCGCTCAAGCAGAAAAACGTCTTGTTTTTCAGGGGTGATATCGATCTGAGCGGGAATATGGCAACCCTGACCAACCTGATCTTTAACAACCGCTTCGTTCCCGGCGAATCCACCAAATTACTGGGTGTTTTCTATTCGCAATATGCTAAAATGGATGCCGATGTCCGGTATTACTACCTGATGAACCGGAGAAGCACCCTGGTCAATCGTGTATTTCTAGGGGTAGGAGTTCCCTATGGGAATTCGGAAGTACTACCCTATGTCAAGCAATATTTTGCTGGCGGAAGTAATGGTATCCGGGCATGGACCGTCCGGACCCTGGGCCCCGGATCCTACAATGCCACTGCAGATACATCATTAACCGCTGATGGGATAGCCTCCTTATTGGATCAGACCGGGGACATAAAACTGGAGACCAATATGGAGTTCCGGTTCAACATGATCGGTTTGTTGAAAGGCGCCTTTTTTGTGGATGCCGGGAATATTTGGAATATCCACAGAAATTCATTGATCCCGGAAGGCAATTTTGACCTGAAGCATTTCCCGGCAGAAGTGGCTATCGGAACAGGCCTTGGCGCCCGGCTGGATTTTACTTTTTTTGTACTGAGGATCGATGTAGGCTTTAAGCTCAGGGATCCCTCCCTATATGAACGGAACCCGGATCCTGATGCGCGTAGGGTCAGCCCTTGGGTGGTCAGTGATGTCCGGTTTCTCAACAAAGGCTGGCGCCAGGATAATTTGGTGTACAATATTGCCCTCGGCTATCCCTTTTAAACCCGTTATGGATGACTTCCGCCATTTTCTCAGCTATGGGGTAAGCTGTCAGATCCTGTTGATCGCTTTGCATGCGGTCATTTATCCTGCCATGGCTTCGAATGCCGGCATTGTCGGGC
>JANQFB010000492.1 GCA_028278085.1 Chitinophagales bacterium | reverse complement strand
CGGCCTCCATATACAGTGCGCCCAGCAGCGCGAAGGCCTGCTGCGGCGCCTCGGGACTACGGACCAGCTCTTCCAGAGCCTCGACCGCTCCGGCGTCGTGATGCTGGTGAGCAAAAAGCTGGTTGCATATTCGATTGCTCTTTCTTCGCCGGTGATCACTTTGTTCTCCAACGGATCATCCGTAAATACTTCCTGGTATGCGAGGTATTTATTTTCAATTACCGGAGCAGGAGATTGACTGTTATCGATACCGATCTGGAATGTCTTTTCGTTGCTTGTTTTAACCGGGTGATCATATACATAATGCATACCTGCTTCGTTAACTACCTCGAAGCCATCGATCTTGTCACCGCTGTAAATGGGATCTATGTAAGAAGAGCTCTGGCCGGATTCTGCCGTCAGCGCAACAGCCGGGGCATTGACCGGGTGCACCTTGGTACCGGGAATAATAGAGGGAGAAGCCCCAATGGTTCCGGTCAGCACATCTGTATTGGAAGTATAATCGATCTTACCGCCCATATCGTTGCCGAACCGGAAAAACCCTTTATCGCCGATATCGAATTGCCGGTCGGTATTGCTGGTATTCCCGGGGTCTTTCCAACCTTCCACTTCCAGGGTTTGTTTGCCAATACCGAAATCAAAGCCGATCCCGATATTATCACTGACCATAAACTCCAGGGCCATCTGACGGATCTTCTGCTTACTTTTCGCCATGTTGGGATAGTAATGACCGACCTTATCATGGTACAAACGAAAGCCTCCGGTTACCCCCTCGCCCGTGGCCATAAAATTGTCGGCATTGTTGAAGGGCATACCCAGGGTATGGTCACGCTTATTATAGGAGGATCCTTTTTCGACCATATAATCAGCCAATACGCGGCTTTGATCCTGTCCGTCAACCGTAACGATATTGCTCAAATAAGTATTCAGATCCGGATTGTACATGTAGCCATAGGCTTTCATATCCGCAGCGGGCTCATTGATCTGGATATTGAAATTTCCGGAATAACCGCCTTCAATACCCACTGGTAAATAGGCATTCACCTGGAGGGAAGCGCTGTAATTATATTGTATGCCCGAATAGTGGGAAACATTGGTCGGGCTGCCGAATTCACTGAAGGAGGATACGGCATAGGTGCTGGCCAAGCTACTGGCAACCCGGTTAGCCGTTTGACCCGCTGTCTGCCTTTTCAGCTTAGCCCGGAATTTAGGTTTCTCGTCTGATGACATTTTTGTCCAATTGGACACCTTTTTCACATCTTTCTGTTCTTCGGTGGAATTTTCACTTTTCTTTTTCGTGTCTTTTTTTAATTCGCTGAGTATTGCACCCGGATTAACGCTAAAGCCGAAAGTGGTTTCTCCGGCGGAGCGGTTCAGGCTTAATGTCGCCATCCCCTTTACGCCTAAATCGTATCCGCTGAATTTTATAAATCCTTGATAATTATTAAAACGAACCGATTTACTTAAACCCAAACTTCCGATACTGCCGGCACGTTTGGCCTCTCCTCCCGACTTATCTACACTGAAAAATTCCACGGATCCATCTACTTTTATACTGGACGACCAATTGGGCCTTACTTTGTTATATTGGGTAACGGTTTCTCCATTGAAGTCGTCGGGGATCCCCCGTGTTTGCCGGTTGATCGCTCCCGGGTTTAATGTCCATCCGTAACCCACCCAGGAAGATTCTTCTTCACTGGAAACGCCGCTGGTGTATGATAACGATAAAGCATATCCTGCGCCATCGGGACCGGGCAGGTTTAGCACCGGCAGGTTATAATTGAAATCTCCGCTAAATACATTCACCATATCTGTGGTGGTTACCGGTGTAAAGCTTCCAAACTCAGGCGAGTTCGGGCCGGAGGTCAATGCGGCTGCGGCCAAAGGGAACAATGTTTCCACAAGAATGTTCAGTGAAAAGAAAACCGCAATGGCTCTCAATAATTTTTTATTTCTGATCATCATATCTTCCAAAATTTTATCGCGGGAATATTACCGAGGTCTTCCAATTTGTATTTGAAATGGTTTAACCCGGTATGAAATAGTTCATCATTATAGGTTATTTTCAAGTCTGGCGAATCCTGAATTTCTCCCATACCCGTTTCAGGTGTAAATACCATGTAAATATTGCGATGGTCTTGTAATCCATAGTTATTTTCCAGGTTGCTAAGCACAGGTTTCCATTCCTTACCGGCGGCTGTTAGTGAAAGGTATTCCGCCATGTTGAAATTCATGGTCAGCGATCTTTGCTTATAAGCCTGAAAATCAGGGATACCGGCCATCATGATATCGACATTGTTTTCATGAGCCGGTGAGGGGCCTATGGTCAGTAAAAAAGTGAAACTGTTTTGGTAATAATTGACCAGGCTATCTATTACCTGTTCGGATATATCGGCCTTTTGCTTTAGCTCTTTAAAGGCCAGGTATTCGGGTGGTAAATATTTCATCGTCAGTTGGAGTCCGCTGATGTTCCTTGTTTTTACCAAACCGTTTTCAGGATCATTGATCCAATGATACATGGCTTGTTCGGTATCGAAGCGGACTTTACAACCGTTCAAAATGACCAGCCCCAGAAGGCCGGCGAATGCCAGGAATAAGTTGATCTTTTGCTTCATTGATCTGCTTTATTGGACCAAAAATTGACCGGTAAACGTATAGAAATCGCCATTGTATGTTCCCCCTGATTTAATACCGACATCAAGGTCGAACAAATAAACACCGGGGTTCACGATCACATTGAATTGATCGGTCCCATCCCAGGGTAAATTGATGACATCTGCCCCGGAAACGCTTTTGACCAGGCTACCGGATCTATCATAAATGTCCAGTTTGAGATATGGTTCGGCGGCAGGCTCTATGCCCAATACATTGAACCGGTCAGCCGGTAATGAAAAAAGTATAGGATCATCGACGGGGTCCGAAGGTAGCGGCGTTAATTTGATCACAATATCATCGTTGCATACCGGGCCATCGGGAGCCGGTGTGCTGTTCAACACGAAAGTGGTTCCGTTGACGATATCATACAGATCGTCAGCCAGGGGATAATCATTACCATCATCACCGGTAACGGTCGGATCGCTTACGGTTCCGCTGTTGTCCACCACAATATTGATATCGGTCCCGGTATTCCCATTGCCTTCCAAGATCGTAATGGTATAATCACCTCCCAATTGGTCGTCTGTGATCAATTCTCCCCCACTGCCATCTGAATTTCCATTCGGCGTATCGAAGGGTGAGCCTCCGGATCCGCTGCCATCATTGTCCGGCAAATTCCCGCCGTTTACCACAAAGGTGACACCGTTACCGTCTCCATCCGGATCACCAAAATCGTTGGTATTGATCACAAATCCTGCTTTGACCAGGGCAAATATTTCGGGGAAAAAGTCATTCCAGCCTGCTGTTGTAACGGCTTTGTCAAGGGGCGGGAACAAAGCGCTAACAGGCGTTAAAGTAATATTACCGGTATTCTTCCATAGCGGTGGAGCCGGAGGAATAGGTGTCGGGCTCAGGGGTTGATCGTCCCAATGCCCGACACTCTGTAACAGGCCATCATCTGTTTCATTGAAATAAAAGGTCAGATCGGCGGGGTCAGTACCATAACCCGGGCCGGTTAACCGGTCGATCACATGATAATAATGTTCGTTGATGATCTCGATATCCTGTGACCTGGTACTTCTGTCATATAATGGGTCCGGGTCTTCATCAACCATCCTGACCTGGTAGGTGTGATCATTGGCAGTGGCCGGTGTGATATCCAACGGACGGTATCTGAGCTGACCTCCATGCTTTGCCCCTACGGGGAACGGATAAGTCGATACCTGGTCCATATCTCTTTTCAGGAATCCATAATTATCGCTGCTGACATATCCGGTCGATCGTTCAATAGCCAGCGGGTCGGTTGTATTTACATACATGGTATGTTCCTGTGTGGCCAGTTGGCTGTTTTCCAGGTACAGCTTATTATCTGCCATCGCATCCAGGCATAAGTATTTCGTGCCCAGGCCGCTAAGCTTCAGATCATGAAATTGGGTTGGCCAGCTTCCCCGGATGTATTGATCCGACCCGATCATATCCACCAGGCCGGCAGAAACGGTAAACACATTATTATCGGAATGATTGGTCCAGGAGCCGGTTAATTCAATGGTACCGTAATGCTCGAATTCCCCTTTCTCTGATCCGGCATCATCGTTCCAAACATTGCCCATGACATTGACCTGGGCACCAGCCTCAATGTAGATCCCGGCGCCATAGTTATTGAGATATATACCAAGCGGATCTTCGGAGCAAGGCCTGATGTTCGAAGCCAGCACAAAGGCATTATAGTTGTTGACCGGATCATCATTGGTAACGGTACCGCCATTCAGGGCCGAACCGGTATAACCACCATGGCCCCGGGTTACCCAATCATTGCCGACTAACTCAGCCACTTCGAGCTTGGTCAGATCGGCCAGGATATCACAGCTTTTATTATTCCAGCTCACCGAAACATCTACATTAGTCGAATAGGCCGCCGGCCTGGTTAGGGTCCAATATTCGCAACTGCTCACAAATGTCAAGGGAGCCTGCGGAGCGCCCAACTGCTGTTCCATATCAAAATACTCCGCGGTATACCGGTCGCTGACACTACCGGGCGCCGAGATCCCAATGGGTAAATAATTACCTCCCTTTCCGGTGGGGAAGAAAAACGGATCATCCCCGACTTTACTGACCGGACCGGAAACAAAACTTTGGTCGGAGGCATTGACCGCGATGGCATCATCTGCGATGGTAACCAGGTTTACCGGATCTGTGTTTAGATGCCCATCAACCAGGTCAACAAAATCCCCGGAAGCATTTCCGATCGTAATAGGCGTATTCAGTGTTACATGAGCAAGGGTCTTTTCCATCCGTAACTTTTTAAAGATCGGCTCGGCGCTTCCTGCATCAGCATCTATTGCCTGGGGAACAGGACCGTTCATCTGTGCAATCCCCTGGTTAATTCCAAAAATGATCGGTGAAGCGCCGGAAACACGGATATCACCAAGATAGATATCCTCAAAACGCCCGGAAGGATATATATTCCCTGTCCCGGGCTGTTCAAAAACAGCCAAACTTCTGAATTCATCCCGGCTGCCGCCAGCATCATCCGCTAAATACCAATTAGCGGAACCGGTGTTGGTAATCGTTACATCCTGTTGGAAGATATTTCCGCCCAGGCAATGAACATCATTGCCGCCTGTTTGTTTTAGCAGGGCCGTATGCTGAAAAATGCCGCCATTGAGGTAACAAGCAAAGGCCTTGAAATCAATCGGGCCTTCAAATACCGCACCCGACCGGATATAAAGGCTTGCATTTCCGGCAACGGTCAGATCCTGTGGGGTTGTACCAGCCTGTAAGAAATTCCGGAAACTCAACTGGCCGGTTCCCAGGAACCCACCCGAACTTTCGCTGACGGTAAAACCATCCTTCAACACCACATTTCCGGATCCTTCTCCAAATAGCACGCTTCCGCTTTGATCGGCCGAAACGATAATATGATCATTGACCAGGGTATTGGGTCCGTCGAGGGATACAATGATCCTGCTGCTTCCCGAACCTATACCTTTTAAATGAACGGGCTGTTGAAATACCGTATTGGCAGCATTGGAGGTGTGGGCAAATGTAATATCCCCGATACCGGTATTCTCGGCTACCACCACATCATTGAATTCATTATCGGCGGTATTGTAAGCTGCCCCCAGGGTGCCGGCAATAGTGTTCCGGAAGGTTACCGGACCGTTGAAAATATCTTTAACGATATTGGCCAGGTACCAGCTCGGTCCATCTACACTTAAAACAATCGTCGTATTACCGTTGAACACATTCCCACCATCGTTGAATAGCTGGGAAAGGGATGGTTCGAATAGCTCGAAGTAGCTGGTATTGTTAAATATCGATCCGTTGAGATAGATCTCCGAACAACGGTTATACAATTCCGCATTGAATTCCGTTCCACCGTAGTATGTCATCTTGTGATTTCGGTCCAGGGTCAACAAGCCACCGTCAGTATTATTGACCAAGCCTCCTAAAAACGTACCATACCCCTCGGCATCGAGGTTATGCCCATTGAGGTCTAACTCCCCGGACAGGACGCAGATATCCTGAATGGTCCGGCCCTCATCGAGGATACAAATATTCGGCGCACTGACGATCGTTACGTTGTCTCCGATATCCGGGACCCCGGCCGGCGTCCAGTTACTTTTCAGGGCCCAACTGGTATTCACCGATCCATTCCAGGTATAGGAAGGCCCACTGCCGGGATGGCATCCCGGTTCACTGCAAAAGCACTTTCCGGATTGGGGATCGATCTGCTTGAATTGTATGCCGGAAAGCATATCTCCCTGCTGATGGATGGTAACGTCGATCAGAAATTCCGGGACGGCAAACTGACCGGTTTGAGTGTTACACAGAAAATTTTCAAAAGCCTGTATGAGGTTGCCATTCAGCTTCAATTGCATTTGCGGGACGGGACCGCATTGCGGGTCGATGGTCCGGGAATAGTCGAGGCATAATTCCAGGAGATCACCTTCTTGCACTTTTGTGCCGGTATTGAAAATCTGTACCGGTGGCTCCAGGGAATAGGTATAATACAAAACACCATTGATCACACGGAAGGAATAGTCAATGGTTTCCCAGGAGGCATCTTCATTTACCACGGATAAGCCAAAACTGAATTCGATACCAGGATCGGTAATTTGCATCATGGCACATTCACCCATGCAAATGCCCTCGGTGGATGCCGCTCCCCCGGTCAACCAACTCGTTTGGCCGGTTTTGATGAGTGTATTAGCTGCCGAAACCGTTGTGCCGTCCAGGTCTGTCCAAACCGGATCATAGCCGACATGAATGGTTTGCGTCGCCTGCTGGCCATTGATATCTGTTACGCTAACCTTGTTTACACCCGGTCCGATACCTGACAAGCCGGGAGAGGTACTGCCATTACTCCAGCTAAAAGCATAGGGCTCCTGTCCTCCGGAAACATCCAGGATGATGGCGCCACCTTCTTGGTTATCACAGGTAGCGCCCTGTACGGAAAAATCAATGTCCACATTCTGGGAACCGAAAGATGTTTTGATCCCGGTGATGATACAGTTTTGGGTATGGATAGCCAGATCGAGCTTCACGGCCTTGCTGGCGTCTGTCGGAGTGGCCATTACGGGTTTATTGTTCAGGCTCAATATGGTATTATCCCCTACCCGTTGCATCATGATCAGGTCTCCGGGCTGGCAAGGAACATATTGGCCTGCCGGTTCGCCTTCTACTAATGCCACCATTTGTTTATTGGCGATCAGGAATCCGGCTTCGATGGAGGTATAATGGGCATCCCGGTTTTCCGACGAAAAGCCCAGGGCAAAGGAGCAGCCCGCATTACCAACGGTGTAGGTAAAGCTACCATCCTGGCTGGCCGGTAAGGTATTTTCAGACATCGCTCCTGCATTCCCCCAGCCCTCAATAGCATGTTTGGTGATGGCATTGCTTTGTTGATCTACTTTTACACCCACCAGGTCTGTCCATACCACATCCTGGTCGATACCCGGGTTGATGCCCCCGAATCCCGGATTGAGACCTCCAAAACCCGGTGTGGGATTTTCTGTGATTTGGGATATACCCTTGTTCGAAGCCAGCAACGCGAATAAGCAACTGACAATAATCCATATCGATATGCGATTCATAGTCATTCCTTTAAGATTAACAGCTATCAACAATGATCTTAATTCCCTCCGCCTGGTCGTGGAGGTTCGCCCGGTGTTGGGAATTCTCCGGGCGTAGGAAATTCTCCTGGTCGTAGAAGGCCTTCCAACAGAATTATCCGTCTTTCCAGATCCTGCTTATCCAGCTCCAACTGGGTGATCTGGGCTTGCTGCTCTTTAATGGCTTGGGTGAGATACGGGATCAGGTAGATGT
>JANQFB010000480.1 GCA_028278085.1 Chitinophagales bacterium | reverse complement strand
TCACCATCGCACCGTCCATCGACTACCTGGAGCGTGCATACGACGATGCCAAGTACGGCGCGTGGTCGCGCCACCCGTTCATGGATGTCGTCATACCGAGCCTGACCGACCCGTCCATCGCCCCGCCGGGCAAGCACATGATGTCGATCTTCGTCCAGTACGCGCCCTACAAGCTGAAGGAGGGGCCCGAGGACTGGCCGAACCAGCGCGAGGCATTCGGTGATGCCGTCGTCGACACGCTCTCGGAGTACTGCCCGAACCTGAAGGACATCATCCTGCACAGACAGGTGCTCAGCCCCTGGGACCTCGAGCAGGAGTTCGGACTCACGGAGGGCAACATCTTCCACGGAGAGCTCTCGCTCGAGCAGCTCTTCTTCCAGCGCCCGACCGCGCGCTGGGCCCGCTACAAGACGCCGATCAAGAACCTGTGGATGTGCGGCTCGGGGACCCACCCCGGCGGCGGGATCATGGGCGCACCGGGCAAGAACGCGGCGCGCGCCATGCTGAGGCGATGGTGACTCCATGAGCACGTACGACGCGATCATCATCGGCGCCAGCATCGATGGACTCGCCACGGCCGGCCTGCTTGCCAGGGCCGGACGAAGCGTCGTCGTGCTGGAGGCGCGGACCGTCCTCGGCGGTCTCGCGGCGCCTCGTACGTTCCACGAGGGCTTCACCGCGCCAGGGATCCTGCACGACGCGTCGAGACTGCACCCTGAAGTCGTCGAACGACTCGAGCTCGATCGGCATGGGCTCGTCCGGTACTCGGCCCCACCCGTGCTCCTGGCGGTTGAGGACGGCGACGGGATCGCGATGATCCAGGGTCGGCCGGAGGCAGGGCCGGACGTCGATCGCTTCGCCGCATGGCGGGCCTGGATCGACAAGGTGTCTCCCGTCGTCCACCGGCTGCTCGACGAACCCCCACCGCCGCTGGACGGGTCACTGCCGCGCCTCGCCTGGCCTGCCGTCCGCCTCGGACGCGCGATGCGGAAGCTGGGTGGACGCACCATGACGGAGTTCCTTCGCGTTCCGCCGATGTGCGCCGCCGACTGGCTCAACGAGTGGTTCCGGGACGATCGCCTGAAGGCCGGTCTCGCGGGGCCGGCCATGGAGGGGCTGTGGGGCGGGCCCTGGTCGGCCGGAACGGCCGCCAACCTGCTGTTTCGCGAGGCCGTCGCCGGGCCCGACGTCGCGGGTGGCCCGGCAGCGCTCGTCGAGGCGCTCGAGGACTCCGTACGTGCGGCGGGCGTCGAGATCCGCACCGATGCGAGAGTCACGGCCATACGGTGCCGCGACGGACGCGCGGCGGGCGTCGCCCTGGAACGCGGAGACACGGTGGACGCTTCCGTCGTGGCATCGGCTCTCGACCCGAAGACGACGATCCTCGACCTGCTCTCGCCGCTGGACGTCCCACCCGAGCTCGCCCATGACCTCACGGGCTGGCGGTGCCGCGGTACGACCGCGAAAGTGCATCTCGCGATCGAGGGACCACCGCCCTTCGTCGACGGGGACGGACGGCCCTTCGACATCGCCCGCACGGGCGCTTCGCTGGACGACATCGAACGGGCGTTCGATGCGGTCAAGTACGGCGAGTTCAGCGAGCATCCCGTCCTCGACGTCCGCGTCCCCTCGCTCGTCGACCCGTCGCTCGCACCGCAAGATCATCACGTCGTCTCGATCATGGCGCACTTCGCTCCGTTCGAGCTGCGCGCCGGCTGGTCGGACGAGACCCGCGCGTCCTTCGGGCGCAACGTCTTGAAGACGCTGGCCCGTCACTCACCGGGCATCGAGGACCGGATCATTGAGCAGGAGTTGCTCACGCCCGTGGACCTCCAATCGGAGCTGGGCCTGAGAGGCGGCCACGTGCACCACGGAGAGATGGGCCTCGACCAGATGCTGTCGCTGCGCCCCAACATCACCTGCGCTGACCACGCGACACCCATCCAGGGGCTGTTCCTGTGCGGTCCGGGCAGTCACCCCGGCCCGAACCCGTGGATGGGGTCCGCGCGCCTGGCGGCGCGGTGTATCTTGAAGCGATGATCGTCCGGGTACTGGCCACTTCAGCGCTCCTCGTCTGTGGACTCGCCGCCCAGGCCAAGAAGCAGGAGCAGGAGCCGGCACCCTTCACCTGCGGGTTCGAGAAGGACGATTGGTGGCGCGCGTTCGGGATGAAGAAAGCCCCGGCGCGGTGCCAGCTCGTCCGCACGGATCCCGAACGCGGATTCGAGCCCCGGAGCGGGCGCGCGTTGAGGATCCGCGTCGACAAGGGGGGGCACTACGGCGCCAGCATCCTCTACCGGTTCAAGCAGCAGCTCGGATCGGAGCCGGATGAGGCCTGGTTCAGCTACCGGATCCGTTTCGCGAGCGACTGGACTCCCAAGCGCGGGGGCAAGCTCCCCGGGTTCTCCGGTACCTACGGTCGGTCGGGCTGGGGCGGGCGCAAGGTCGACGGGACGGACGGGTGGTCCGCACGAGGCCTGTTCAAGGGGCGCGAGCGGGGTGGCACCCGCGTCGGCTTCTACTGCTACCACGCCGACATGAAGGGAAAGTACGGCTCCAACTGGGTCTGGGACGCGAAGCACGCGTCGCTGGTGAACGACCGCTGGTACCGCATCGACCAGCACATCAGGCTGAACACTCCCGGCAAGTCGGATGGCCGGCTGACGGCCAAGGTCGACGGACGTTCCGTGTTCGAGAAGTCGGACATCCGTTTTCGGGACGTGCCCACCCTCAAGGTGGAGGCGGTCTGGCTCAACGTCTACCTCGGGGGCAAGTGGACGGCAGAGTCGACACACCACCTGTACGTCGACGACGTGGTGATCTCCGTCACGCCTGAGTAGCGGTTCGCCCGGGGAACTGCACGGCGCGCTCTCTGTGAGCGTATAGTTGCGGGCATGATCCGCTCTGTTGTCCTCATGCTCCTCGTGTCCCCCGCCCTCGCCCAGCTCACACCGGTGAAGGGTGTCGAATCGCAGCCCCTCAAGGCCCAGGTGCGAAGGCTTGCCGAGACACTCGGTGTGGTCGGGACCCCGTTGTCCAAGGCCGAGCGCACCAGGCTCGACGAGATTCTCGACATGCCCGACGGGGCCGACGCCACCGTCGCGATCCAGAGGCTACTCGCACCGCGCGTTCTCGCAGCGGTGCACGTGAATCCGGAGAGCCGGGTGAAGGTCGCGCGCGGACCGGCACCGGCCCGACTGATGCAGCAGGGGTGGCGGACGTTCCTCGTCCGGGTCCACAACGAGGCGGGTGTCACCGCGAAGCTCCGCGTCTCGAGCCCGAACGCGCGCCCCCTGTACCACAGATCGACCGGCGCGCCCGAGCCGCGACGCACCATCAAGCCGGGGGACGTCGGTGACCGCTGGTTGGACGTGGCCACCTTCGACGCGCGGCCGATGAATGAGCGCTTGTCAGGGCTCGAGCTCGAGTATCGCGTGGTGGAGCTCTACTCCCGTGACGCGGGACGGCGGGAGGCGCGGTTCATGTTCGACATCGGGCAGGGCACCCAGGACCTCGGGTTCCGTGCCCAGGTCGACATCCTGTTCGACTGCCGGCCCGCCGTCGCCGTCGTGCTCGAGGTCAAGGATCACGACGGCAAGGACTGCATGGCGGGGATCGAGATCCGTGATGCCAGAGGACGCATCTACCCGGCTCCGTCCCGTCGCCTGGCCCCGGATTTCTTCTTCCATCCCCAGGTCTACCGGACGACGGGAGAGACCGTGGCGCTGCCCGCCGGCGTCTACAGCCTGGTGATCGGGCGCGGACCGGAGTACCGGGTCCAACGACGACAGGTGACCATCCCCGACGGTGTCCGGTCGCACCGGATCCGGATCGACCTGCAACGCTGGATCCACCCTGCCGAGAGCGGTTGGTACTCGGGTGACCATCACGTCCACGCCGGGGGTTGCGCGCACTACGAGAGCCCGACCGCCGGAGTCACTCCACAGGACATGTTCCGGCATCAACTCGGCGAAGACCTCAACGTCGCGTGCGTCCTCTCATGGGGTCCGTGCTGGTACTACCAGAAGCAGTTCTTCGAAGGGCGCGTCCACAATCTCTCGAAGCCCCGCTACCAGATGCGCTACGACGTCGAGGTCTCCGGATTCCCCTCTCAGCACTGCGGGCACCTCTGCCTGCTGCGCCTCAAGGAGGATGACTACCCCGGGACGACGCGCATCGAACAGTGGCCCTCCTGGGACCTGCCGATCCTCCAGTGGGCAAAGAAGCAAGGCGGGGTCGTGGGGTTCTCCCACTCCGGGTGGGGACTCGCGGTCGGATCGGAAGACCTCCCCAACTACGAGATCCCGCCGTTCGACGGCATCGGCGCCAACGAGTTCATCGTCGACGTCACCCACGATGCGGTCGACTTCATCTCCACGGTGGACACGCCGTACCTGTGGGAGCTGAACATCTGGTACCACACGCTCAACTGCGGGTACCGCGCACGCATCAGCGGTGAGACCGATTTCCCGTGCATCTACGGCGAACGCATCGGTCTCGGGCGGGTCTACTGCAAGCTCGACGGCGAACTCGAGTTCGACGCGTTCTGCGAAGCTCTCAAGAACGGACGCAGCTACGTGGGCGACGGCCTGAGTCACATCATGGATTTCCGCGTCGGTGACCGTGGAGTCGGCGAGCAGGGTGGCGAGCTGCATCTGGAAAGGGCCGCAAGGACCACCGTGAAGGCGAGGGTCGCCGCGCTCCTGGCAGAGAAGCCGCGGGAGGACATCCGCAAGCGGCAGAAGTGGGAGAAGCCCTACTGGCACATAGAGCGCGCACGGACTGGCCAGACCCGAAACGTCCCGCTCGAGCTGATCGTCAACGGCGAGGTCGTCGATCAGCAGCCCATACTTGCCGACGGGACCACGCGCGAGGTGACCTTCGAGGTCCAACTCGAACGCTCGAGCTGGGTCGCCCTCCGGATCCTGCCCAGCTCCCACACCAACCCGGTCTTCGTCATCGTCGGTGACAAACCGATTCGAGCATCGAAGAAGAGCGCGCAATGGTGCCTCGAATCGGTCGACCAATGCTGGAAGAGCAAGGTCAGCCGCATCCGCGAGGCGGAGCGCCCGGCTGCCGAAGCGGCCTACGAGCACGCTCGCAAGGCCTACAAGAGGATCCTGTCCGAATCCACGAAGTAGGGAGCGCCCAAGACGCCCGCAGAAGCACGCGGGAGTTGCGTTTACACTGCGCGCGGGATTCATGGGCGTCATCGGAACGAGCCCGCCGAGGTCCGACGGGCTGGACAAGCTTCGCGGAACCGCCGGCTACGTCGACGACCTTGCCGGCGAGGACACCTGGCACGGAGCAACCGTGCGCACGTCCGTCGCCTGCGGGACGGTGCTCGCGATCGACGCCGCGGCGGCACGTGCCGCAGACCCTGACGTCGTCGTCGTGACGGCGGCCGACCTCCCTGGCCCCAACGTGCTGCCGGTCATCCAGAACGACTGGCCGGTGCTCGCGGACGGAACGATCGAGCACCTCAATCAGCCCGTCGCGCTCGTCGCGGCGCCGACCCGGGCGCGCGCGAGGGCGGCGGCCGATCTCGTCAGCGTGGAGGTCGAACCCTCGGAGCCCGTGCTCGGTCTCGACGCCGCGCACGAGGTCTTGGCGTCCTGCTCCATCGACCACGGCGACGTGGACGTCGCCATCGCCGACGCGGAGCACGTGATCGAGGGGACGTTCGAGAGCGGCCTGCAGGAGCACGTGTACATCGAGACGCAGGGCATGCTCGCCCGCGTCGAAGGCGGGGTGCTGACGGTGGTCGGCTCCCTCCAGTGCCCGTACTACCTCCAGCACGCACTCGAAGCGGTCTTCGCACCGACGGGCTTCGAGATCCGCGTCACGCAGGCGACGACCGGCGGAGGGTTCGGAGGCAAGGAGGAGTTCCCGGACCAGATCGGGGCCCACGCTGCCCTGCTGGCCTGGAAGTCCGGTCACGAGGTCGTGCTCCTGTACGACCGGCACGAGGACATCATCGGGACGACCAAGCGCCATCCCGCACGAGTGACGCACCGGACGGCGGTCTCCGGGGACGGCACCCTGATCGCCCAGGACATCGAGGTCCTGCTCGATGGCGGGGCCTTCGTGACCCTGTCCCCCGTCGTCCTCAGCCGCGCCGTGATCCATGCCGGCGGCCCGTATCGGTGCCGGA
Organism: Chitinophagales bacterium; assembly: GCA_028278085.1. Lineage (GTDB taxonomy): Bacteria > Bacteroidota > Bacteroidia > Chitinophagales > JANQFB01 > JANQFB01. The sequence goes on along the minus strand of JANQFB010000480.1, from coordinate 39,270 downwards.
ACGTGCGCATCCGAGGGCGCGTCCTCAAGACGAACACGCCGCCCAACGGAGCGTTCCGCGGTTTCGGAGCGCCACAGAGCCAGCTGGGGGCGGAGCGTCAGATGGACCAGATCGCGCGACGGCTCGGGATCGATCCTCTCACCGCCCGGCGCATCAACGCGTACCGCGACGGCGACGTCACGCCCACGGGCCAGGTGCTGGACGCGAGCACGTCGGCCCTGGAGGTCCTCGAGACGACGGCACGCCGGGCCGACTTCCTCACACGGTGGAAGACAAACGAGTCCGCGCGCGTGGACGCTTTGGACGACGGTGCGCCACGCGACGGCATCGGCATCGCCCTGGCGTGGCACGGATCGGGATTCACGGGCGACGGCGAGCGTCGACTCAGAGCCCGGGCGGGCATCGAGGTCGACGACGGCGGTCGCCCCTGGGTCCTGTCGGCATCGACCGACTTCGGCCAGGGAACAGAGGTCGTGTTCCAGCAGATCGTCGCCGAGGCTCTCGGGGTCTTCCCGGAGGACGTTGGCATTCGCCCGCCGGATACGCACCTCGTCCCTGATTCCGGCCCCACCGTCGCGTCGCGAACGGTGATGATCGTCGGCTCGTTGCTGCATCGCGCCGCCCGCGAGATCCGGGGGCGCGTCGGAGACGGCCCCGAACCCTTCCAGGAGCGAGCCGCGGCGTGGATCGCCGCGAACGGTCCGTTGAAGGCGGAGACGATGCACCAGACACCGCCGGGTGCAACGTTCGACGAGTCCACGTATCGCGGAGTTGCGTACCCGGCCTACGGGTGGATCTGCGACGTCGTGGAGGTGTCCGTCGATCCGGACACCCTGCTCGTCACGCCCAGGAAGGTCACCGTCGCCTGTGACGTGGGACGCGCCGTGAACCCTGCGCTTTGCGCCGGTCAGATCGAGGGTGGAACGCTGCAGGCCGTCGCTTGGGCATACCTGGAGGAGGTCAAGTGCGAGAACGGTCGCTACCTGAACGACCGGTTGCAGACCTGCCTCATCCCGACAACGCGTGACGCCCCCGAGCTCGACGTGCGGCTGGTCGAGAATCCCTCTCCCGCCGGCCCGCTGGGCACGAAGGGCGTCGGTGAGATCCCGATGGACGCGGGAGCCCCCGCCACGCTCGCAGCGATCGAGAACGCGACCGGGATCGCGGCGTCGTCGGTGCCCGCGACGCCCGAGCGCCTGCTCGAGCTCATGGAGGACGCCCCGTGAGCCGACACGCACTGATCGTCGACGGCCGTCGCATCCTTGTCGAGCGCGACCCCATGGATCGGCTCCTGGACGTTCTGCGCGACGCGGGGGCCAAGGGCGTACGCGAAGGCTGCGGCGAGGGCGAGTGCGGCTCCTGTACCGTGCTCCTGGACGACCAACCGGTCTGCGCTTGCCTCGTCCCGGTCTTCCAGGCGGATGGCGCGTCGATCGTGACGTCGGCCGGCGTGATCGATGCCGCGGGTCAAGACGCGCTGGCGTCGGCCATGCTCACCGAGGGTGGCGTTCAGTGCGGTGCGTGCACACCGGGGATCGCCGTGACCGCGCACGCGCTCCTCGCCAAGGACCCCGCACCGGATCGGGACGCGGTGCGTGATGCGCTGGCGGGAAACTTGTGCCGGTGCACCGGCTACGAACGCATCCTGCGCGCCGTGCTGCGCGCGGCGACCGCGAAGGAGGAGGCGTCATGACCGTGGCGCATCGGCCGACCTCCCTCGGCGACGCGATCCGCCTCATGGCCGATCCGGTAGCCGTTGCCGTCGCTGGGTGCACCGATCTCCTCGTCGCCGACCTGGCGACCGGCCGCCGTCACGCCGCCGTCGTCGACCTGTCCCGGCTGCCCGAGCTGAAGGGCGTGCGCGAGGACGGTGGCGTCATCGATCTCGGCGCGGGATGTACGTTCACCGAGCTGCGTCGGGATCCCCTCGTCCGGTCCCACCTGTCGTCGCTTGCCGAGGCCGCGGCGACCATCGGGGGCTGGCAGATTCAGAACCGCGCCACCCTGGGCGGCAACATCGTCAATGCTTCTCCGGCCGGCGACGCGCTTCCGGTGCTGCTGGCGCTGGACGCGACCCTGGTGCTGGGTGGCACGCAGGGGACGCGCGAGATCGCGTACGAGTCGTTCCACCAGGACTACCGGAAGACCGCGTTGCGGCAGGGTGAGCTGTTGGTCCGGATCCGAATACCTCGCCCGTCCTCCACGACGTGGCAGGCGTTCAGGAAGGTCGGCACGCGCGAGGCGCAGGCCATCTCGAAGGTGGTCGTCGCGATGTCGGCCTCCTTAGCGGACGGAGCCCTGCGCGATGTCAGGATCGGGGCTGGGAGCCTCGCCCCGACCCCCGTGCGTCTCCGGGCCGCCGAGGGCGTCCTGACGGGTCGCGTCCCCGACGCAGCCGCGGCTGATGACGCGGCGTCGGCAGCTCGAGCGGAGGTCCGGCCCCTGGACGATGTCCGCTCGACGGCCCGGTACCGCCGGTGGGCGCTGGGCAACGTCGTACGACGGTTCGTCCGCGGAATCCGGGCATGACCAGCAGTCGCTTAGAACCAACGCGCGTCCGGCGCGTCTCCGAAGAAGGAGGTCCGACATGAGAGCCGTCTCCCTCGCGCTGGTGGTTCTGGTCGCTCCGCTCTCCGCACAGGCCGAGCGGAACGCGGCTGCGTACGAGAAATCGGTCAAGAAGGTCAACGACGCGCACGCCAGGAAGCCGGGAAAGAACCGCGAGGCGGCGCTCGTGAAGAAGGACGCGGCGACGCGGAAGCGGGCGCTCGATGCCCTGCTCAAGAAGAAACCGTCGCCGGCGGTGCACGCGGCCCTCAAGCGATGTGGCGAGGCCGCGCTCGATCTCGATCTGATGACCGATTTTCGTCGTATCCGCGCCCGGCTGTCGAAGAGCGACCAGGCCGGGGCAGACGCCCTCGGAACCGCCGTCTCCCGTGATCGGTTCCTCGTGCGCGGGCTCGGTGGTCTCGACGAGCCCTACCTGGAGCAGTTCGCCGACGTGATGGACGCGGTCCTCGACGGCTACGACGAGGTCTTCGGATTCAAGGAGTGGAGCAAGGTCCCAGGCAAGAAGCTGCGGGTGCGCGTCCACCTGGAAGAGCGCATTACCCGGCCTCCGCACTTCGCGCCCCAGTATCCCTGGCACTCGGAGATCGACTTCCCCGTCATCGACAAGAAGAAGTTCTCGTCACCCACCCGGACCGGCAAGTTCCTGTTCTACGGACTGTGTCACGAGCTGGGGCACGTGATCGCGATGTGGGGGCATCGCCGACTCGAGGAAGACCATCATGCATGGGCGCACTACACCGGCGTCGTTCTCGTCGACCACCTGACGAAGAAGCACGGGAAGGAGCCGTGGATGCGTACCTTGCGTGACAACCGATGGCGTTCTCTGGCGAAGGAGCGTGAGAAGTACGCGAACGAGAAGCCGTCGCTGGACACCCGTGACGGCGTCATGCGGACCCTCATCGAGCTCCACGACCTCGTGGGCCCGAAGGCGATCGGGGCCGCGTTGAACTGGCAGGACAAGAGGGACAAGCGTCTCCGGATCAACCACGTCCGGTACTACACGTTCGAGCAGCTTCGAGAGGGCTTCGAGAAGACCCTGAAGAACCGGAAGAAGCTGTCAGCGCTCCGCAAGATCCTCCCGTAACGAGCGCGTCACGCGGCTGAAGATCCACGCGGTCGGCGGCGTCCCAGTCGTGGGAGAAACAACATGTCGAAGCTGATCACGTTGCTCATACTGGTGACTCATGCGGCAGCCCAGACACCCCCACGGTGGTGGTTGAGGGTGGCGGACACAGACGGGTCGTCCGTCTGCATCTCCGAGGACGGCAAGGTCGTCGAGCCCGCCGGATCATTGGCCGCGGGGGCCGCGGTACCGAGTCCGGACGGACAGCTCTGGGTCCGGGCGGGACGAGGACGAACCGGTCCGCGAACCGACCTCGTACTCGACGGGAACAACCGCAAGAGCCTCCACCTGACGGACACCCCCGGGGACGAGGCGTACCCGTGCTGGGCTCCGAACGGCAAGGCCGTCGTCTTCTGCACCCGCGTCGGAAGGCTGTGGCAACCCATGCGCGTCACCGTCGGCTCGCGCCGCGGCGAGGTCCGGCGCCTCGCGACGTACGACGGAAACGTCGTCTCCCCCACGGAATCGTCCGAGGGGTTGATCGCCTGGATCGAACGCCCCGTGCCGAAGAGGTTCACCAAGCTGCCGAAGGGGGACCTCGTCCTCACGACCGCCGGCGGCAAGGAGCGTGTCGTCCTGGAGACGGCCGGAGCCTTCCTCGGCTGCAGGTTCAGCCCTGACGGCCGCTGGCTCGTCGTCGCTCGCTCCGGCGCCATCGACCTCTGGGACGTCCCGAGCCAGAAGAAGACCCGGACGTGGGATCTCGAGAAGCTCGGCAAGAAGCTCCACAACGCCATGTGGGCCCACGGCGCGTGGGCCATGTCCTGGCGCCCGGACTCCCAGGCATTCGCGTGCCGCATCACGTTCCTCGGAGGGCGCGAGGGCAACGCGAAGGTCTTTGGCGACCACGAGGTGTTCCTGTTCCCGGTGGAGGGGTCGCCGATCGCCAAGACGCTCGATGCGAAGCACGGCATCCGGGTGCTCTGGTGGGAGCCCAAGCAACGATAGGTGGATCCCGCGCTCGGCCCGGACGTCGGGCTCTTGGCTGAGCGCTGGGTGTGCCCCTGCTACCATCTCGCCGCCCATGGCCCGTCGCCGCAGCTGGCTCCGCAACGTCGTCGAGTTCGCTCTCGCCCGCAGCGTCCTGTTCGGCGTGCAGTTGATGCCCGCGCGGATGCTCGCGCCCACGTCCCGACTCCTGGGGCGCATCCTGTACCGCGTCATCACGAGCCGAAGACGCGTCGTGCGCGAGAACGTCCGGCTCGCGTTCGGGTCGGGACCCGACGCACCCGACCCCGACCGCCTCGGACGCCTGTCGCTCGCGAACCTGTGCCTCTCCTTCATGGAGCTCGCGCGTCTGCCGAAGGACCCTGAACGCCTGAAGGCCCGCATCAAGGTCCGGGACCCTGATGCGATGGAGCGCCTTCGGCACGCTGTCGAGCAAGGGGGTGCGGTGATCGCCGCGGCCCATTTCGGCGCCTACGAGGTGATGGCTGTCGCCTCATCGCTGTTCGGCCTCCCGTGCGCGACCCTCGCCCGTCCGCTCGACAATCCGTATCTCGAGCGCTGGCTCCGGGGCGCGCGGGAGCGTCATGGCCTGACGCTGGTCGACAACCGCGGCGGCGCACGCGAGCTGGCGTCGCACCTCGTCCCGGGGCGCGTGATCGCCATGATGGTCGACATCAACCGTCGCAGCGGCCGGCGTGTCTGGGTGAAGTTCTTCGGAACCGTCGCGGCGACGGCCCCGACCGCAGGGGTTCTCGCTCTTCGCGCCGGACGCCCCCTGTTCACCGTCGTGAGCCGACGGGGAAACCGGCCGCTGGAGTTCGAGGTCGACATCCGCGCCCCACACGTTCCGCACGCGGACGCAGATCGGGATTCCGAGGTGAACCGCCTCATGCAGGCGGTCACCGCCGAGATCGAGGAAGCGGTGCGCCGTGAGCCGGAGCAGTGGCTCTGGACCCACCGGCGCTGGAAGACGCGGCCTGAGCTCGCGGACCAGGCGCCCGGGGCATCGAAGCCAGACCCGGACGCCCTCGTATCCTGAAATGTGATGGCCGGGACCGGTTTGGTGCTCAGGTCGCACCGGCCGAGTGCCGATGAATCGGTTGGCGAGCGCCCCGCGGACTCGTCGGACATACATCACACATTTTGAACTGAGACGATCGCAGCCCGCGGGGCGTGCTCGTCTCTTTTTTTGTGCCTACCGCAGCGCGCTCATGGAACGGCGCAACCGGCAATACCATCGGCGCTCTCTTCGCTTTCCGTTGGTCTCTGCGACCGATGTCTCCTCGCTCCCGATTCCGCGTCAAGGCGCCGCGATCATCGATCGATAGACGGAACAGCGAAGCGAACCGCAACCCCTCACCCCCCTCGGTTCGCGCGGAGTGATCGAAGACCTCCATCGGCAGGAGGGCATCGGCCATGACAGACTCCGCACGTAACAGGGCCGGGCAACCGATCCGCGCGTGCGAGCGTCCGTGCTTGGCCCAAGAGCAAGACCATGCGCGACAGGATCGGCACCAACGACAACACGACGCCGCAGAGCACGGGCGCTTGCCCACCTCGACGGCGATCCTCCCTCGCTGTACTGCTGCTGCAGTAGAACGACTCCGGCCGCGGTGCGTGCGGCTCGATTGCGCACCGCGGCCACCGGGGTCATCCCGACCGAACAGACTCAGTTCCGCACGCAACCTCATCTCCTCTCTGAAGGGGGTGTCCGTCTCACGACGGGCGCCCCCTTCTCTTTTGGCCCGGCGGTCTCTCGCGGTCGCGGAGCCGTCATGGACGAACTCATGGGGAACGCACGCGTGCGCGGAAGACGCCCGAAAAAAAAGCAGCCCGCTCGTGGTGGTGCCCCCCCCAGAGCCTTCCACGAGCGGGCAGGCCTGGTTTCAGGCCCTGTGTGTTTCTCAGGCGAGTGACGGCGCGGCGAGGGGCAACGGCTCAACCAAGCCCGCCGCCCCCGTTCGCGCCGAGCTGGCTACGACGGAGCTGACTCCCCGAGGTCGCCCTGCAACGCTTGACCCGAGGTGTCATGGCCTGGGTCCTTCGAACGGGGGGCCGACGTCGTCTCGGGCGCGGATCATGGGGTACGCGCCTTCGACTTCCCTTCGCACCCTTCTGTTCGACGCGCAGGAATGGGAGCCTGAGCATCCACGCGGAAAGAAGCCACCACGCGCGCCGGGTTATGGGGAATTGCCGGGCGTTGCGCGAATGCGGGTTCGTCCCGTCTTTCCGGATTCTTCACTCCCCCCGTTGCCCAGAGCCCGACAATCCAGGGCCACAGGCGCATGGGACACCTGACGAAAGCCTCGCAACCGCAAACCCCGCTGCCGGGACTTCCGGTTTCGCGTCGCTTTCGCGCGCGGAGGCTCAGCGACCGGCGCGCGACAGCGCCTTGAGAAACGCGACCAGGTTGCTGGCGTCCTCGTCGGTGAGATCGAGGGGCACCAGGAGAGGGTCGAGGGACGGGTTCTTGTTTCCGCCACGCCGATAGAAAGCCACGACCTCTTCGAGTGTCTTCACGCTCCCGTCATGCATGTACGGCGCGGATTGGACGAGGCCACGCAGGGTCGGCGTCCGGAAGCCGCCTCGATCAGCGGCCTTCCCGGTCACGGCCATACGGCCCGGCTCGGGCTTTTCGTCCACGACCCCGACCCCGGTGTTGTGAAAGAGCTCGTCGGAGAAGTTCGGGCCGCTGTGACAGGTCCAGCAGCGCCCCTTGCTCTCGTAGATCCAGAGGCCGGCACGCTCCTCCACGTTGAGCGCATTCCTGTCCCGAGCACCCTGGAACCGGTCCACCGGGCTGTCGCCGAGAGTCAGGCGCCCGACGAAGCCGGCCAGCGCGTCAGCGAGCGTGTCGGCGGTAGCTTCCCCGCCGTACGCGGCCTTGAACTGCCGCTTGTATCCGGCATCCGCACGCAGCCGTCCGAGCGCGTCCTCGAGTGGGAGGTCCATCTCGTTGGGATTGGAGATCGGCATGACGACCTGCTGCTCGAGGGTCTTCGCCTTGCCGTCCCAGGAGAAGTGCACTCCGAGGGCCCGGTTGAAGAGCGATGGCGCGTTGCGGAGGGCCCGCTTGCCGGCCGCTCCGGGAGGTAGCGCCTCCGGCGACGCGAAACCGGCTTCGGGCCGATGGCAGGAGGCACACGAGACCGTCCGATCGATCGAAAGCAAAGGATCGAAGAACAGCGCGCGGCCGAGTGCGATGCGGTCGGGGCGGACCGGGCTCTCCCACGTCGCCGGCGGCTTGCCGAGGCCGAACGGCCACGGAGCCTCCCAAAAGCGCTCGGGCAACGTGTCTCGTGGGAGCACCGGCTGTGCCGTCACCGTTCCCACCAACACCGCCATGAGTACCGCGCAGACAAGCTTCATCACTCTTCTCCCAACGCCGACATCGTAGCCGTCGTAACGAGAACCCGTCGGAACCCGGTTACCTTCACTCCCGGCCACGGACCCGCGCCCGCAACGGCTACGATCTGACCCCCACGGCCCGGACCGCGTCGGCGCGAGGTCATTCATGCTCCCGGATTCGCCGCTCCAACCCGGTCTCCTCGTTCTCGATCCCTCCCGCCACCGTCAGCTCGGGCCGCAAGGTTCGTTCGTTCTCTGGCGGCATCGCCGTGGCCGCGACGAAGGACTCTTGGGGACCACGACGTCGGTTCTCGAGCCTGGCGGCGATCACGACGTCACCTTGGCGTGCGTCGTCATCGACGCGCTCGTGGTCGCCGTCTCCGTAAGGGACGCGCGCATCCTGTTTCCGAGTGGAGCCAACGACGGCGCCGCGCCGGCGCTGGAGGGCCCGCAGACCGAAGCCATCGTCGACCTGGCGTGCGGCCGGGTCAGCATCCACGCCCCCGAGTACAACGACATCGCCAGGTGGCTCACCAGCGAGCTCGACGGAGAGCTGCTCGGTCATCTCTACGAGGCCGCGCTCGCCGATGCGGGACACCGCGCCGATCGTGGGCGTCCCGCACAGGAGCTGCCGGACGCGCTGGACCTCGAACGCGTGCCGTACGGTGTCGTCTTCCCCAACGCGCGCACCGACGGTTACAGGATCGGCGAGCGCGCCTTCGCATCGCTGGACATCTACGAAGGAGTCGCCGCCCCGGGCCCAGCGCGCGTGCATGTCTCGTTCGTGGACGACCGTCTCGAATGCATCGGCACGGTGACGGTCGACCTCTCGGATCTCACGCTGGTCAGGGAGCCGGAGCACGCCGCCGTCTTCACTCCCGAGGCGGGTCCGTCCGAACGCTTGGAGAGCCTGTGGCGAAGATACTGCGAACGACACCGGGTGCGGCCACGGCTCGTGGAGCGCCGAGGGCGCCTCATCGCCGCAATGGCGGCGCGGCCGCTTGACTCGGGCGAAGCGGGGTCGAAGATGGCCGGGATTCCATGAGAGCCATCATCATCCTCTGCCTGGTCGCACTGTCAGGGCACGCGCAGCCGGTCTTCGATGTCGTCGTCTACGGGGGTACGTCGGCCGGCGTCGTCTGCGCCGTCAAGGCCGCTCAACTCGGACGCTCCGTGGTTCTCGTCAACCCGACGCACCACGTCGGAGGACTGACTGCATCCGGGCTCGGTGCGACCGACATCGGGAACAAGCGAGCGATCGGAGGGCTTTCGCGCAGCTTCTACCGACGGATCCGCGAGCGCTACTCGAACGACGCGGAATGGAAGTACCAGCGTCGTGACCAGTTCCGCGGCTGGCGAGACGAAGATGCCCTCTGGTACTTCGAACCCCACGTCGCGCAAGAGACGTTCGCCGCGATGCTCGCCGAGTCGAAGGTTCAGGTGGAGTCCGGGGAGCGCCTCGATCTCGAATACGGATGCGTGATGGACGGGACGCGCATCGTGGCTCTCGTCACCGAATCGAAACGGCATTGGCGCGGCCGGATGTTCGTCGACGCGACCTACGAGGGCGACCTGCTGGCCAAGGCCGGCGTCAGCTATCACGTCGGACGCGAGCCCTGCGCCCGCTACGGCGAGACGTTGAACGGCGTGCAGACCCTGCGCTCCGTGAAGCACCAGTTCGTCAAGGACGTCGACCCGTTCGTCGTGCGGAACGACCCGCGCAGCGGGCTGTTGTTTGGAATCCAGGGGCGGAAAGCAGGTCGGGAACGTTCGGGCGACGGCAAGGTGCAGGCATACAACTTCCGGCTCTGCCTCACCGACGTACCGGAGAACCGCGTTCCCTTCCCGAAGCCGGACGGCTACGACGCCAGCTGGTACGAGCTCCTCATCCGCAACTTCGAGGCGGGCGATCTGCGCATCCCGTTCCACTCGATCGCGATGCCGAACCGGAAGACGGACACCAACAACAACCACGCCGTCTCGACCGACTTCATCGGAATGAGCTGGGCTTGGCCCGAGGGGGACTACGCGACGCGCGCCCGCCTGTTCGATCTGCACCGACGCTGGCAGCAGGGCCTCTTCTGGACGATGGCGAACCATCCACGAGTGCCCGAGAGCGTGCGCCGACGCGTCTCGCGCTGGGGCCTGTCGAAGGACGAGTTCATCCAGACCGGGAACTGGCCTCACGAACTCTACGTACGCGAGGGCCGGCGGATGATCGCTGCCACCGTCATGACCGAGCTGCACTGCCTCGGCGTCCATCGCTGCGATGATCCGGTCGGACTCGCGGCGTACAACATGGACTCGCACAACGTGCAGCGTTGGGTCGACAGCGACGGACGCGTGCGCAACGAAGGCGACATCCAGGTGCCGCCCACGTCGCCGTACCCGATCTCCTACAGGTCGATCGTTCCCGCCGACGGCGAGTGCTCGAACCTCCTGGTGCCGGTGTGCCTGTCGGCATCCCACATCGCGTACGGCTCGATCCGGATGGAGCCCGTGTTCATGATCCTCGGCGAGTCGGCGGCCACGGCGGCGGACCTGGCCATTCGCGGAGCGACTTCCGTCCAGGGTGTTCGATACGAGGCCCTTCGCGCGCGACTGCTGGCAGCCGGCCAGGTTCTCGAGTGGAAGGGCACGAAGCCCGTCCGCCAGCGCTCCATCGACCCCGAGAACCTCGAGGGGATCGTCGTCGACGACCGGGACGCCGAGCTCGAGGGCGCGTGGGCACCGAGCGCCAGCGTCGGCCCGTTCGTCGGCATCGGCTACCGACACGACGGCAACCTGGGCAAGGGCGACGCGAACGCGAGCTTCGAGCTGCGCGTGACGACCCCTGGCCGGTACGAGATTCGCCTCGCCTACAGCGCGAATCCGAACCGCGCGACCAACGTTCCCGTCACGATCCGCACGGCATCCGGGAACGTGACGAGGACCGTCAACCAGCGCACGGCCGCCCCCATCGACAGGACCTGGGTTTCCCTCGGCACCCACACCCTGGACGCGAGCGCCCGGGTCATCGTCTCCAACCGCGCGACGGACGGCTACGTCATCGTGGATGCGGTCCAGGCTCTCAAGCGCTAGCTCTCACCACGTCACGCGCGCGGTCAGGACACGACGCTTCGAGACGTCACGCCACGCCACGACCACGTTCTTCCCTTCCGCGACGATCTCGGGGACGCCGGCCGAACGGCTCGCCGCCGTCCGGGCGACGACGACTGCCTGCGCGCCGTTCCGGGATACGCGGACCTCGGCGACGTTGTCCACCAGCTCGAGCCAGCAGGTGGCGACCGCTCCGTCTGCCAGTACGGCGACACCGCAGCGGCCGATGGGTTCCTTGCCGGAGACCTTCACGGGCTTGCCGAACGTCTCGCCGCCGTCGGAGGACGTCATGCAGAGCACCTTGGGGCCGCCGCCGCCGCGGGTGAACCATGCCACCGCCACGGTACTGCCCCGCGCGTCCAGCGCGGGCCCATTGACCGGTCACCCCGGGCGCTGCCACCCGTCGTCGTGCAGCGAGCGTGGGGCTCCCCACCCCAGCCACGCGAGCCGCACGATCGAGATGTCGCGCACGTCCTTTTGGCTCCCGGTCCACAAGGCCCACAAGGATTCCAGGGCCCGCAGGGGCCTATTGGATTAACCGGGCCTCCGGGTAGTGGATTGGGCATTGGTGCGATTATCGATTATCATGGCCCCTTATCCAATTTTGACGCTACCGGACTAGGAATTAGCGGCTGGCTGGTCGGCTGGGCGCTGTGTAATGAAAATAATGGAACGCCGGATCTGGGTGGTAAGGTTACCGTAGGCTACCATGCCAATAAAACGGATTACAATACCATTGGAAAAGAAGGTGGGGATGAATTTGTGCAGCTAGGCCTTAATCAAGTCCCTGCCCATGACCACAATGTTTCCGTTAATAGCAATACTACCGGTATTTCTACAGGTACCGCTGGAAGCCACACTCACAAATCCCGGGGTAATATACGGGTGGATTTAGGTTCGGGCAGCGGATCGGATATCGTTCCGGACTTTGATGTGAATACCGGCTATACGATCACTAATTCGGCCGGTAACCATACGCACAGTATCACTGACCCGGGACACGGACATTCGGTCAATGAAAGCTCCAGGGGTGGCGGGCAGTCTCATGAGAACCGTATGCCTTATTATGTGACGGCGAAGATTATGAAGATTGCCTAGGATTTTAGTAGGCAGTGAAGAGTTGGCAGTTGGCAGTTATGTCATTGGATTTAAAGTTATGAGTGATGAACATTGATACGGCATATGAATTTGTGAAGGACCTGGCCAATAAGGATCAGCGGGGATTTATTCCGTCGGCGAAGTTCAACCGGTATGCCGAGCGGGCGCAAATGGAGGTGTTTATGCAGCGATATGGCAACCCGAAAGAGTATCAGCCTGGACGACCCATTCCAAGGATCGCCTATGATATGACTCAAAAGATCCATGATGACCTGCGGCCCTTTTTAAAACCCTGGATACTGAGCATCGATAGGAACGGGCAAGCCCCCTATCCTGCCGACTATGTTCATCCCTCTGCTATCCGGTACGTGGTTTATAGTGGGGATAGCAGCTATGAAACGCCGGTGGAAGTTATCCCGGATGATAAAGCAGGCTACCGGCTATCCAGTACGGTGGTTCCTCCCAGCAGACAGTACCCGATTTGTGTCTTATATGACCAACATATCCAATTCTATCCGGCAAGTTTGGGAAGTGTGAAATTCAGTTATTTGAGACAGCCCAGGATTCCAAAGTGGGGATTTACGATTGTCAATAGCCGCGAGGTTTATGATGCCGGAAGCTCTGTAGATTTTGAGTTTCCCGACGAGGTACACAATGAAATCTGCATTAAGATATTGAGCTACGTGGGGATTAAAATGCGGGAGCCGGAATTGGTGCAGTATGCGGAGGGGAAGGATAGGCAGGGAATTTGAATAGTTGGCAGTAAAAAGTTGGCAGTCGGCAAAAAAATTAAAGTGATCCAGGATGTTTACGACAAAGAAAAAATTAGCAGAGCAGGTTCTTCGAAGAATAAGCGGGGGAGATGCGGAGGATGATTCCCAATTCGATATTCGTGAGATCATCTTATTGGTGGAGCAGGCGGTTAATGCCCTGGTTAAAGCCGATTTGCTGCAAGGCCTGGCTATTGGAGAAACCTATATCGGCACTCAATATATATCCACCTTTATGGATACACCGGTGTTGTTTGATAACGGGCTTGATAAGGCCTATTCAGAAATCCCATGTAATTACCTGAGCCTTCCGGATGACCGGGGGGTATATCATATTTCACGGATGAAAGGGCAGGATGACGCCTTTGTTCCTCTAAGAAATGGCAGTGAAACACTTTACAGCCATTCGCCTGCCAGGAACCTGGAAGGCCGTGCCGGGTTCTGGACCGAAGGCAAAAGGATCTATTATAAACCGAACATCTTCAAAGATGGATGTAAAGGTGTACTGTTGAAACTTGTTGTTGCTTCTCCATCAGAAATAAAGGATGATGAGCCCTATCCCATTGGATCGGATATGGAGCTGCCGGTAATTGAAAAAGTGCTGGAAATTATGGGCGTCAATGGCCCTGTTGACCATGTAAATGATAATAACCCCTAAAGTAGAGCCCCCTGCGGGTGCACACTTTAGGGCTAAGCCTGGTTCATCAAATAAATAAAAGTTATGCAAAAAGAAAAGTTAAAACCCTGGTTGCTAAGCAAGTTAATATTCTTTCGAAGATCGCAAAAGGCTGCGGAAGATGAGGGCATTAACATTGAATTTGGCGGGAAGATCCATCATACAACGGTTACGATGCTCAGTTGGTGGGATCGAATTAAAGTATTGTTGGGCAGAAAGATCATCATTGATTCGGACATCATTTGCGAGCAGGGGGATGTCAGGGTAATTGTTTCATCTGCAAAAACAAAGGTCGAACCGCTATTTAGAAGAAAACCAAAAGGGGCTGTTCAGTTCGCAATGGCTTCTCCGGAAAACTCAAAAGAAAAGTGATCTTACCGTGAAGTGAACGACCAAAGGGAGTTCTACTTCATGGTAAAATAAATCATGTCGACTTACGTAACCATAAATGAGATCGTAAAAAATTCGCTGATTGACATTGGCGAAAACACTGAACACCTGTATCAGCGGTGTTTACATTGGGCATTTGAAGGGTTAAAGGATTTTCATTTCGACACGGCCAAGGAGATCAAAACGGTTTCCATTCCCATGCGGCCAACTAAGGCCATTGATTTTCCTGCCGATTATGTGGATTGGGTGAAGATCGGCATTGTTGCCGGTGACCGGGTGCTGACCTTTGCGGTTAATCATAAAATCGAGCTGCGAGAAGATTTAGATGAATGTGGCAAGCCTACTGCCAAACCAACTACTGAAAACCAGTTTGACCCTCCTAATGACTTGATCTATTACGGCGGTTATTGGTTTTCAAATTACTGTGGCAACCGGATTTTTGGTTATGGCGGCGCTTGTCATAACATTGGATTTTACCGGATTAATTGGAACAGGCGGCAAATTCAGTTCGGTTCAGAGGTCAGTACCAGCGATGTTTATCTGGAATATATCACCAACGGCGTCAATCCAAGCGGGGAGTCTGTCGTAAATCCTTACGCCGCCAAGCTGGTCAAGCTTTACATCTTATGGATGCGCAAGGAACACAGCGATAAATACGCTGATGGTATGGCTGAGCGGGCCAGGCAACTGTATTATAATGAACTGCGCCTGGTTCGGGCAAGGTTAAGCTCCTTTGATATTGCTGATTTCATATTGGCTACTCAAAGAGGTTATATGCAGCGGCTGGGTAAGGTGGGTATGGTGCGTAGCGGGGACGCTACGCACAGCGATGTGAATTGTTCCAATGGACCGAAGGAAGATTGCGCGGATGTATTTCCGGAAACGGTTGACACTGACGATGAAGAGGTGGAAGGATTGAAAAAGCGGTTTTGGGGTATTGATCCTAACCCGTCCATGAACACATCGGCGGAAATATTGAGCTTGCTCAGCGAGTTTGCCGATAACCGGATGATGACCAAAACGCTGGATGCCACCGGGGGTAACTACCTGTATTTTGCTTATCCGGTTGATTGGGGACAAGGACTGTTCATCTTCAATACCTTCCCGACTACATTTTTGGAGCAGGTGGTTCCTGTAACCCTTGGCGGGCAGACAGAAGATTATTACCTGTATCGATCCCTGAATTTACAGCATGGCAATAGTTTAATTGTTCAAATCCAATAGTTATGGCACAAAACCAAGGTACGCATGTAATCGCTAAGGTGGTAACGCCTGATGACCAGGATACCTTCGCAACGCATGAAGATTTTTATGGCCAGGGGGGCATGCGGGCGGTTACTACCTACCAGGATATGCTAGATATCACCCAGGAGCGAAGAAAGGCAGGCATGGAGTGCCGGGTAGTGAACGATCCGGATCCTGGAAATAATGGTAAATATATCCTGCAGGATGATTTGACAACGTGGTTCAAGGAACAGTTTTCCAACCTTCTTGGCGATCCTCCGGATGATGGATGGGGCCTTGGGGACAGCGATACTCATGAGCTGACCGGAATCGCTACCGGGGATGATCTTGAAAACCGGTGGGAAAAACTTTTTAACTACCTGGATTTAATCTCTCAATCCCCTCCATCGGAAATTGATTTATCCAGCATCGTTATTCCCAAATTATATACAGCCAGCAAACAGGGAGAAATTGGCCACGTGCTTCATGATAACGTGCAAACCGATATACAACCTATTGGAACCTTAGATACTAAGTTTGGGAACGCCATTTTAGGAATTGTTAATGCAGTAATCGATGGAAGCGTTGAAGGCAGCTTGCAACTAACTCCGTTGCCTGCCGGAACTGATAACGGGACCAACGGAGCACTAGCGCTTTTTGGTGAAGAAACCTATAATAATGTCTATCAGCAAATCGGCGCTTTGATCCAGGCACAAACCCCGCTTTTTCTCCATAACATCAAACATACCTACCGCCTGGAGCATGGCCTAAAGGCCACCGAAGCTGATTTTTATATCGATGATCCCATTCAGCCTTCCATTATCAATATTGCCATGGTTGGAGAACATACAGCTGGTGTAAAATTCATTTCAGGCGTGCCAACCCTGGCAGTAAATGATCGCCTGAAAATAACCTTTACACTGATCAATGCAGTTTCCTGGTACTATAATGCGCTGAATTTAGGCCGAATTGAATCTGCATATACTAATGACTTGGATACTGGGTTAATCGGTAATTTGAACAGGGGAGATAATATATTGTTTGCTGACCAGGTTACCCAAGTCCTGACCGGTGTATATACCGAGAATGCCACCGTAACCATCAAAGGTTATAATTCCAGGGCTCTAACCTCGGAGGCTATAGCAACGGACACAGCAGAAGAAACCACCGAGGGTACTTCTGGAAAGATCAGGATTGATACGGTCAGTAATGAAACCCAGCGGGTGAAAAGTGGAGATGGGCAATTCCCGGATATATCCCCTAGTGGAGCGGGAAACGCTTATAATAGTACCCAGGACCTTAGTATGAATGAAGAATTACAGTTGGTGGGTGGTATTTACCGTTACCCATCGGGTGACTATTCCAATAACAATCCCACACCCGGACCTAACTATGACAACATCAATCCGGGAACACATAACAACATTCGTTGGGCAACTTTTGATTTGGGATTAAATGAACAGGACAGCTATGTAAAATTCCAAATACCCGATGCCAATAATTTCAGTGGTATGCCCTTTGAACAGGGGATGGAAATGTATGTTAAGGTAGAAGGTTCTACCAGCTGGCTGGATGCTAATGCACCCTATCCCGGAACCGGTGATCCGGTAAATGATGGCGACGCAGCTTTGGATACCAATAACTCCAACACAACCATTAAACGGGTAACCTTCGGTAAGACTTTAAGGCAAGGGACGGTGTATGTACGGATAGGTTTGCCCCAAGGGTCTGATAAATCATTTTCCAACATTCAAAGGATTATAGACTAATGGCCTTTACTCCGGAACAGGAACAAAGCATATTAACGGATCTGGATATACTCTTTAAGCTCATTTATGCCGGTAAAGCAGCTACAAATCTGACCAAAGAACATTTTGAAGAACCCTTATTTGCCCGAAAAGGTATTTTCCCTTCCCAGATCATTACCGAAGAAGAGCTCATCCCCCAAAACGCGGCTGAAGTTTCGGAAGTAATCGAGCTGATCCAGGATTTGAGTATGTTAGCAGTCGAAGGTAGCCCCGGCGCTTATTATCATCCTGATCTTGCCGGTAGTATACCCTTTAGCTTCGGAGATGGCGCCTCTTATCTTCAAAGTTTCAAACGTCAGGATGGCAGTCTAATACCCTTCGGACAAAACGGGATGCTTTATAACCCTCATGCCGGCGTGGTATACTTCAGGAAGGGAAGTCCTGATGGGGTAGACCAAGATAATCCTCCAAAGATCACGACCTATAAATATATCGGCAAACGCGGTTTTGCCTTTAGTGGTTCCGAGCATTTTGACAGTGTCATTAGCATAGAAACAGATCCCGATGCTACAAAAGCAACCGCACAATTCGGAGATAGGTTTTTAATCGGAGAAGGGGCAATTAATTCCTGGTCGGATAAAATCGGGCAGATCGCCGAGATGAAAAATGTCATCTTCCGATACCAGGTTCCTGAAGACGGATCTTCGGTAAAGGTAGACAATGATGATGGCAAGCTATACCACCATGAAGGGGATTATCAGGGCGTATGGTCGTGGATACCTTATTCTTTTAACACAGTAAGAATAGCCTTTTTGCAGGGAACGGATAATTATACTGCCGATATAAACCCACCGATCAACGGACATTCCAGCGATACGCTTTTCGTGGCGCTGCCGACCAATAACAATACCGGCCCCTCAACATTCAACCCTGATTCAAAGGGAGCAGTGGATATCAAAGTTCCGGATGGCAACGGGAACCTGGCAGATATCCAGCCGGATACCCTGCGGCAAGGGTTTTTCAGTTTTTTATGGTTTGACGGAGGGGTTTATCAATTATTTACCGCCGATGGATCCACAAGTACTTCCGGAAATGAAGATGACGTGTTAAGTACTTCTTTTTCATATTACCAGGGGACGGAAACGATCAACAATGAACTTCAACCGGCGGGTTATGTCAAGCAAAAGGTATTGACCACAACCACGACACCCATCACAATTGATTACTATTATTATGCGGATGGCAGGCTTTACAATTATGAACAAACTCAGGACGGAACCACAACCCGGTATGAACCCACTTACGACGGCAATGATCCCTTTAAAATTATTTCTCTAAATAAAACTGTTTTATAACATGGCATTAATCATTTTACCCAACCAGGCGGTATGGGATACCAGTAAAGACTTTCAGCATCAAACCACCCAAGCCCAGGAGTATTTCAATAGCTTGATAGATCCGACAAATATGGTTATCGATAACCAGGAGGAAATCGGCGCTACGGGTAGTGGCAAATACCGGTGGCTGCAGCGGCATATCGATGATGGCGCCAATGATCTTAGAATTATTCAAACCAGGGAGTATGTTCATCCGCCGGATCATGCGGCTAGCGGTATGGTCTGCAATCATGGCGGAAGTATTCAAATCATCTATTAAACCTCGATCATAATGGCACAATGGAGAAAAACAGGAGATGTATATGTTTCTAAAAACGGAAATGATAATACCGGCGATGGATCTGCTACGAATCCATTTGCCTCGATACAAAAAGGCGTAGACGCCTTGTCCACAGGTCAAAAACTGATCGTCGGTACAGGTAAGTATGAAGAGGCTGTCAGCAATGGCCATCCCACCAATGAGATCATAGGAGATGGATTGGTCATTTGGGATGGCAATAGCCTTGTAGGTCAGATTACAGGCATTGATAAAGGGATCATCCGCAATCTCCGCATCAAGAACTTTTACTTGGTTCAGGCCTCCTTTCAGGACTGCTTTATTGACAATATTACTTCAACTATTTTACAGGGTACTGTTAAAGGCAATATCCTGAAAAGTTGCACCTTCGCTCAAAACACGAATGTTGGAACCCAGTTCCGGAATTGTACATTCATCTCTTGTGCCTGGACCGGAAAATGGCGAGCGCAATCGGTACAAAACTGTCATTTCGATGAAAACACAGCCCCGGAGCATGACCTGAATTACCTTTTATCTTCAGATTTCAACAATTACGAGATGGACAAGGTCAATAACATGAGCTTATCAGATTTTCAATTGGCTAATCCCAACCTGGAGCAAAACAGCATTACGGAGAATCCAATATTCGGTGATGATACCATCGATAATTATACCCTGCAGAATGACTCGGTGAATTTAGGCGCTGGCATCGATGGTGATGATATCGGTGCATGGGGCCGAGCGGATAGTTTTGATGGATTGTCCGATCAGTTTTTACCGGCAAACGGGGCTATCTTAACGGATGTAGATGTCGATGGTAATGGTAATTTCACCATCACCGCACCCAGCACGACTGGAATCATAGAAAGCGCCGGCATCGATCTTGGTAAAAAGTACACCTTAGATATTTTTGATTTTTTTGGCGACTATGATCTTGATGCCGGAGAAGTACCTGATCTGGACAATGTTGCCCAGGACCCCAATCACCTGACCTATCAAATGAAATATGCGGATACCGAGGGGGACCTTGAAACGGCCACCTGGTATCAGATGGTGTGGGGATATCCGCCGCAAATCGGCCAGGACAGTCAATCCAATACCGTAGGTAATGGCGATCCGGATTTTGATATTTCCACTGCTACACCCGTGGAAGCTCAATGGGTGAAGATCCTCATTACTTTGAGAAATGACGGCATAGGAGGTTGATGATTTTAGGATTGATCCACCTTCGCTAAAGCTACGGTGGACAAAGGATTGAATTCGCTTTGCTTCATCAAACACTTCATGGTAAATAAATAGATATGCTTACGCTTTCTGGAATTTCCATAGGGACAAAAATAAATCCGGTTGATACGATCCGGATTACCGGGATATCTATCGGTACATTAGTTCCTGTTGTACATCAGGTAAAAATAGGCGGGCTGTCGGTGGGTGTGGCTATTGCTCCCAGGAAGGCGATTAACATAAAGGATATTGCTTTTGTTCTTGGAGAATCGCCAAATTTTCAGCTAAAGGTACAATCGATCACCGGCGATCCCTTGCAAGGGGTGGAGGTGCTTTTTGATTATGGACAAGAAAGCTTTAGTGTGTTAACCAGTGCCCAGGGGATTGCTACAACGTCTGTTACCGAGGATCAGGCCTATTTAATGATCGTCAGCATCGCAGGTTATCAGATCTACCGGCACAGCTTCACAGCTGTATCCCTGCCGATTAATTGGGAGTTGACGCTGGATAGGATCGTGCCGGTGGTTCATACCAGGGACGGGAATACTGCTGTTAACTTGTTCCCCCAGGAGCCTGCCAATATTATATATGACTAACCATGAAGTAGAACTCCATGCGGTCGTATACTTCATTATAGACGGGTAATCGATGATAGAAAAGCGGCATCATATACGACTGGATACGGACACCGAGGACAGGCATTTACCGCCAGGCCATTCAAGGTTTGTGCTGAACTGTAATGTGGGATCTAGTGAAAGCAGTAACATGGGAGCCATTGAAAATGTGCCTGGAAATCAATTGGTGGCTTTTGATCTGCCTCCTGGAGAAAATAAATGCATCGGTAGCTATGAGGAACGAACAAGTGATAGCATCATTTACTTTGTGTATAACAGCGCACAAGATCACCTGATCCTTCAATTTTTCCTGCAGGAAATGAAGATTATTGAACTGATGCGAAGCCCGGTACTCAACTTTCAGCCGGACCAATTGATCAGCAGTATTGACTTTGAGGATAACTTACTTTATTGGACAGATGGATATAATCCTCAAAGAAAGATCAACATACATAAGGCACGGCCCAATAAAAACCTTTTAACCCATCTTCATTTCCAGTACAACCCGGCACCACTAACGGCCTATACTTTGGTGATCAAGGATGAAGGAGGGTTTACCCTAGAGAATAGTATTGTATTTACCGTGCCTGGTCCGGATCCTGCCACGATCAAAGAATTGGTCCAGAATATCACAGACGGTATTAACTCCCTGGGCAATTCACCCCAGTTATTCGAGGCCACTAACAAAGGCACCTATGTTGAGTTGCTGATGAATCAACCGGGATATTTTGATATTTCCTTTTCTGCCACTGCTCCTTTTAAAGCCTATGCGGTTTATGAGAATATGTATCAGCGTCCGATCAAACCTTCCTTCATTGACCTGCTAAAATATCCTCCTAATTACCCGCCCAAAGTATCCATTGCCAACAACCCGGCTTACCAGCAAGTAAATGATACGGATAAAAGATTATTCGAGTTCAGGGCCAGGTATATTTATGATGATCATGAAAAATCCACCCTTGGACCCGTATCCAAACTTCCCGGTGGTGAATTCCCTTTTTGCCAGATTAAGAGCCAGGTGCTGGAGGTTGACTATGCAGACGAACGATTGCTGGATGTTGCTGAATTATGCATTATTCGTGCGGTGGATCTTTTTGTTCGTAGCGGTATTCGTAGCGGGGACGCTACGAATAACAACATTACGAACAACGGTGCGAACAATATTTGGAAAAAGATCGATACCATCGACCGGGCTGAAATTCTTGGTACCGGTGGCCGATTGATC
The DNA here is from genome assembly GCA_028278085.1 of Chitinophagales bacterium. Classification (GTDB taxonomy): domain Bacteria; phylum Bacteroidota; class Bacteroidia; order Chitinophagales; family JANQFB01; genus JANQFB01. The sequence goes on along the minus strand of JANQFB010000480.1, from coordinate 17,538 downwards.
TTTTTGAATAATGAGGAATATACGGCTGTCGGCACCAAAGAATCCGATAAACCTTTTGACGCCCTGCCTTTGCTTTCCAATACCCTAGCTTTAATGAGCAATTACTGTTTTTTAGATGCGAAACTGGAAGGTTATGATACCCTACCCACGGATGTATTGCTCAGCGTAAAAGTAAATAACTCTGTCCCTTTCCAGGGGCTGACTGACCGGGGGATGTTTCTCAGGCGCCCGGGTTTTTACCGGTGGGGATTGGTTTATTTCGACCGGGGTAACAGATCTGCTACCGTTTGCACGGACCCTACCATGCACCTGGCCATCCCCGGCTACTCGGAGGATCTGAATACCATTCCTTACGTTGAACCGGGGAGTCCTGGAAAACGGCATGGAACCGTGGAGGTCAACTGGAAGATCAGGCACCTGCCGCCGGTGTGGGCCACGCATTACGGGTGGGTAAGAACGAAGGACAGTGTTCAAAAGGATTACCTAACCTCGCAGGTAAGCCTGGTAACTTACCTGGAAGCTGATCGGACTACGGTAACCACTCATGGATCCGGCGCCCGTTATATCAGAATTCAGTTCGACGGATGGGTTACTTTTAATGAGAACAACCCGGATGCCGGCCACGGCTGGTCTTTTAATCAGGGAGATCGAATGCGATTGCTGAGAGATGAAAACGATAATTGGTTTTCGGATATTAAAGTTGCCGAAGTGGTTGAAAAATTATTTGGTGAAACGTTTATTATCACGCATGAACCCGGATTTCCTGAGCTTAAACCGGGGGCTATGGTACAGTTCTTCTCACCTGGTAAAGAGGTTGAACATGCTATTTATTATGAGATCGGAGAATTTTATGAAATTGGCAATCCTCATCAGGCAGACCGGTACCATAAAGGTCAATTCCTGAACCAGGACCCTTCTGACCCCATAAATATACCGGCAACAGGGACATTTATCGAAGGTGATAACCACCGGATCATTGGCCGGGATTGGGGCAGCGTTCCTCAATTGATCATTGATTCCCCACGAGCGGACCAGCGGTATCGATCCCGGAAGAATTCCTATAATTTAGGAAGGGTAAATGTCTACAGCCCTGACATCGGCCAGGCCAAAAGAGGCCATACCGTCCGGTTCTCCAACAAAAGATTTGCCGGAACCAATGTGAATGGGTATTCATCTTATGACGCCATTGACGCCCGGGACTTTCAAAAAAACTACGGGGATATTCAAAAGCTGTTTAGGGTGGATAATGTGCTGCTGTCTTTGCATACCCGGGAAGCGGTTAGCCTGTACATCAATGAAAAGGTTTACAGGGATGCAAGCGGTCAAACAACTGTAGCCATTAGTGATCAGGTGATCGGCTATGATAATGAGCTGGATGGTCAGTTTGGCACGGAAAACCCGGAAAGTGTGTTGGTTCATCAAAGCCTGGCCTTTTGGTTTTGTACCAATAAAGGGGTATTTGTGCAGTATTCCAAAAGCGGGTTGGATCCTGTTTCCAAATACTTTATGAAGACTTATTTCCACCGCAAAGGGGAAGGGATCAAGCAATATGGGGGCAATGTATTGACAACTTTTGATGAGTTTCATCGTAAGGTGCTGGTAGCTTTTAGTAAGATAGCCTACCTGGATGATTCCGGACCCGAACCGGAAGAAGTCATCCTAAATGAAGCTGAAACCCTGGCCTATGATATTGACCTTAATTCCTGGACCTCTTTTTTTTCATTTCACCCGGAGGACATGCAAAAGCTCAATACGCGATTTGTAACCTTTCTTCAAGGGCAATTATATGTCCATCCTATCAATCCGGCCCACAATAATTTCTATGGGCAGCAATATACCTCCCAGGTAAAACTTGTCTTCAATCCACATCCAAGCCTGGTTAAAGTTTACAAAGCCATCAGTATCGAGGCGAATGTTCTTTGGCTGCCCATTGAACTGACAACTCCGGAAGGCCAACGATCATCCCTGCAGCCATCGGACTTTGAAAAGCTGGAAGACATTTTTTACGCATCTATCCTGTGTGATGAAAATACCCCGAATGTGGCTAATCCTGTTACACAGGGGGATGTGATGCGGAGCGCTGCAATGAGTGTATTGCTGGAAAATGATAACACGGATCAGGCGGTGTTGTATTTTGTGAATGTGGAGTCTGTACCTTCTTATTTGAGTAGTACCTAGTGTATTATCTTGTTTGACACAACCATCGCTAAACTAATTACTTGCGCTAGTTTAGTATTATATTGTTGATGTAGAATTTAAACCGACCTCCAAAGTATCCATGACCGTGAAGTTGAGCCAAGACTTTAATAGTCACCATTAGTACTATAGAGGGTATAGGGTGCTACGAGCCTTTATGAGTTTGGTTTGTAACAGCCTGTTTAACTACTTATATCAATGCAACCAATATGGCATATTTATCGTCTTTGTTAATAATTATATGATAATTAAATCCATTATTAAGATGAAAAAATATGTTGATATCCCAAAACACAATACAGCCCTGTTCTTTATTTACCCTATGAACATCTTACCTCAACAATTTATTTATTCCCTTTTTACTGTTTTAAGTTTGACAATTTTGGATGAATTTGCATTTTCCCAAGCTATCGATGGCGGTTATGATCATTCCTTAGTGTTTTGCGATGACGGGACGGTTGCAGCATGTGGAAGAAATATTTTTGGACAGCTTGGGATCGGCGCCGCATTTCCGGGCAACACGAGTTTTCCTAAGCAAGTAGTTGGATTGAACAATATTATTATGGTTGCTGCAGGAAGTTTTCATTCCCTGGCTTTAGATAGTGATAGTACGGTTTGGAGTTGGGGGTTAAACAATTATGGTCAATTAGGACTGGGTACATACACAACAGCCTATCTTCCAACCCCAATGCTTGGAATAACTGATATCATTTCCATAGGTGGGGGATATTATCACTCTTTGGCATTACAAAGTGATAGTACGGTTTGGGCATGGGGGTTTAATCAATTTGGGCAACTAGGTGATAGTACCCAAATAGATAAAACTGCGCCAGTACCAGTTTATGGGCTCTCTAAATTCATTGCTATTGCAGCGGGAAGTTTTCATTCCATGGCATTGTGCAGTGATAGTACAGTTTGGGCATGGGGGTATAACGGTTTTGGACAATTGGGTAATAATACCACCACAAGCAAAATGTACCCGGTGCAGGTTGTCGGTCTATCCAATGTCATTGCTATTGCAGCAGGAGTTGAACACTCTATTGCTTTAAGTAATGATGGTACCTTATGGACTTGGGGCAGGAATCTATATGGACAATTAGGAGATTCCACCAATGTCAACCGCACCATACCCATACCAGTGCTTTCCAATGTTATTGGTATTGCAGGCGGTGGGTTACATACAATTGCATTACGGAATGATGGTACTGTCTGGACCTGGGGTCGGAATGACAAAGGCCAATTGGGTGATGGAACATTTACTGATAGTAATGCCCCCACCCAGATGCTTAGTATTTCTAACATTGTGCATGTTGCCGGTGGTCTTAAACACTCTTTTGCCATTAAAAAAAATGGCACCGTTTGGGCGTGGGGGTTTGGCGGGTATGGTCAATTAGGAGATGCTATGGGAAATACGAGTCCTGATCCGGTAGCAATGATGTTAAGCTGTAATGCTTTTCCCTTGCCCATTGAGATGATACAATTCACAGGTTATCATAAAAACGGGGTAAATACGCTACAATGGGTTACTTCAGTCGAGATCGAAAATGATCACTTTGTTGTAGAACGCAGCAGCCATGGTGTTGTTTTCGAGTCAATTGGTCAGGTAAAAGGGGTAAGCAATGCATCTTCACAACACCAATATACCTTTACAGATAATACACCGGTAAATGGGGCAAACTATTATCGGCTCAAACAAGTAGATTGGGATGGACATAATATTTACTCTGAAGTTATAACAATAGTTGCTGAATTTGCAGATGACTTTTTTATTAATATAAGCCCTAACCCAGCTCATTCAACAGTCAAAGTAAAATTCCAGATTCATACTGAAACTGATCCGGTTGGAATCCAGATATATAATGCTTTCGGGCAGCAAGTATCTGCCAGTATGCTGGATAATTTGTCAATAGGTACTCACCAAAAGGAATGGAATACTGTACATTGGAGTGCTGGGATTTATTTCATCAGCGTCAATACAGCAACAGACTATTATATTAAAAAGCTGGTGATATCAAAGTAAACTTTCAAGATATGATGGGTCCTGACTCCATTGTACCGTTTTTTGCTTTCATCATATAAATAGTATTCCTCAAACAAAATATAACTCAAAGGTTAAGGCCGTTATCTGTTAACAATAATCGAATAGTTAATTTCTAATTATTTTTTTATTATTTTTAGATAGAAATTAATTAACTTATTATGACAGAACTCCAAACCCTGGCCAACATCGCTTCCTTTGCACCGGCTGTTTATAAAGGCATCCTTGGTATCAAACAGTCCAAAGAAGCTAAAGCGCTGAATCCGGTACGGCCGGTATATACGATCCCGACTGCAGTCAATCAGCAGGTGGATGTATACCGCGGACTGGCCAACCAATCTACCCTGCCCGGTCAGGCTATTATGGAAGATCAATTGAATCAGGCGGTATCAAGTGGGATATCCGGGTTGAGGGAAGGGGCAGGCAGCGCCCAGGAGCTGATCGCCGGGGCTAATAATCTGGCCGGTGGGCAAATGCGCTCGCTTAATGATCTTGCGATTGCAGCGGCCAATATGCAAAGACAGGCCCAGGGGCAGTATGCTCAATCGCTTGGGACATTGGGACAATACCAGGAACGGGCTTTTAATATCAACCAGATGATCCCCTATATGAATGAAGTTGCTAAAAAAGAAGCCTTGAAAGCTGCGGCCAATCAAAATATCTATGGCGCTTTGGGGGAAGCATCGGGAACGCTGAATGAAGTGGCCGCTCAGCAGGAGGATAAGATGAATTCGCTGGCGCAGTTGGCTGCATTAGGTGTTATTTGATTTTCATAGTTTTTGAGTAGATAGTTGGTAGTTAGTAGTGGGCAAGTAGGTAGTAGGCAGAATTCAGTTGGCAGTAAATGGAATTCAGTAGGCAAAGCATTTGGAAATGATGGCCCTATAGTAGAGCTTCCTGCGGTCGCACACTATAGGGCAAGCCCTTTACAAGTATTAAAAAAAGTTCAATAACAAATGAGTGAAATCCATGAAGTAGATTGTTTTCGCTTCGCTTCAACAAACACTTCATGGTTTACAAATATTTAAGAGTGATTATTAATAAATGAGTGAAATTAATCCGGGATTAATCAATTATCAGCAGGGGCTGGGATCTGCTGTTATTCTTCCGAAGGGTGATCAAAGTTCGCTAAAGCGGCTGACGGATATAAAAGCCAAGGGGAATGATGAATTGGTGGCGCTGCAGGCTCGGGAGAAAGCCAGGCAGGACCAATTAACGCAATCGATTGTAAACAGGGATGTCAAGCCACCTGCCCGAAGGGATATGGAGGCGGTCAGGGGTGTGGTGGATGAAATGCAGCAATATATCATTGACCAGCAAGCCCAGGGTAAAGATGAGGTATTCAAGGTTGGTACGCCGGAGTGGAAGCATTTGCAGGATTTGCAGCAACGGGCTATTTGGGGGGCCGAGCAATCGGTTGCCGAACAGAAATGGGTGGATGAAACCATAATACAGATCCGGATGGCTAAGGATCCTTACCTGGATAAGGAAAAGGCCATCGGTATGATACTGCAACATTACTACGGGCAAGATGGGGGTAAAAATATCTATACCGAGGATTATGGCCAGCGACCCAATTGGGAAGAAGCTTTTAACGAAGGGGCCTGGTTGCAGGATTTTGTAGATGATCTGCCCGAGATCGTTAGCCAAACCAATCAACTGAAATGGGGACCGGGAGGAACCTTTATTGAAACCGAGCAGGTAAAAGGAAAGCTGTTTGAGCTGAACGAGGACGGAACGATTAAAACAGACCAGGAAGGCCGGGCCATGATCAAAGCCAGTGATGAAACGGTGCGGATGGCCTTGCAGGACAGCCGTTTTAAGCGCTATATCGAAGAGCAACTCTCCCTTCCGGAAAATGCGGATAAGAACGCCAATGACCTCGTCAAGGAAAAACTGCAGGGCTATGGTTTTGCCAATGTGATCAAAGACCGGAAAAAAGGATATGCCAGGGATAAACCCCGAAGCCAGCGCTCCGGTTACACCCAGGAAGATATTTTTGCCCGGCAGGAGGTGATCGAGCGGACACAAAAAAATGTTGAGCAACAATATAGCAGTCTTTTGGGTGGGAGGTTGCCTAATGGTAAAAGGATCGAGGATGTAATCTATGATCAGAGCAATTCCAGGATAACCCTGAATAATGGCGATTATGAAATCGACCTGTCAGCGCAAAACAACGGCGGATTCGAAGAGCTTTGGAACCTGTATAATACCGTTCCGGGATTCAAACGGATCGATATAAAGGAGCTTAAAGAAAACCAGGATTATCGGCAGCAATACGGTAATCCCAAAGATCTCATCGATTACCAGGAAGGAGGTTTGCTGGACATGGATGTCAATAAGGTAATAGCATCCAGGGATATCGAAGCAAGCAGGCAGGAAATTAAGGAGTTGCTTACGGAATCAAGTACAATAGATGCGGTTGATTGGGTGGATGAAATGCTCAAAGTAAAGTTCGCTGATGGAAAAATCAAACGGTTTGACTTATCAGCGGATCGGAATAAGCTCTATCAACTCATCCAGGATCTTCTGATTCAAACCGATAAGAAACGGTATCAGGCTGCAAATACCCAGGATCCACTAGGAATAATACCTAAAACCACAAATCAACAAATTGACCCCTTGGGAATAAGATAATGCCGTCAGAAAAAGAACATAGCCTGTTAGTCGATCACCTTCATGGCCGGTATTACAAAGACCTGGAAAAAAGCCAGATCAGGGACAACATTTTCAAGAGTGAAGATCAGTTTAATAAGGCCTTAACAGTAATCCATCAGGATTCTTATCCGGATATGGATTATGACAAGTTTAAGACATCATACCTACAAAAAAATGGCAATCCGTTTGCGCTTAAAAAAAAACTTCTTCAAAATCTTTTACACCTGGCTCAAAGGCTCCAGAAATTCCTAAGAAAAATCCCAGGCAGCTAAACAGCACTTTAGACCTGTTTAAAGCCAATGTTTCCCTACAGGCTATTGCCCCGGGGTTCAAAGAAGGCTTATTCCCAGATGAACTAACTGCGGATCAACAGCGACTAATCAATAATTACAAACAACTAACCGGCAGTGATCCGCGGGAACTTCAACTATCAGAAGAGGAAGTGCTTAAAGATCTTCGACTTCATCATCCCGATTATGAACCCAACCCCTTACCTGCAGCAGCAACATTCAGACTTCCCACTGACAAGGAGTTAGAACAGTTTAAGCAAGAAAATCCTGAGAAATGGAAGAAACAGCAAGAAACCTACCAGGAGCAATACGAGCAAATCCGGCAATCCGAAAAGCAGAGAAATGACCTGCAAAAAGTAGAAGGCGCTTATCAAAGTATTGTTGAAAAAGATGGAATAAGTGATGCTGAATTGATTTTGCTTTCCGATGATAAAGCCCAGGAAATGGTAAATGCTTTATGGGAGGCCGGTAACGGCACATCAGATCCCCGGAAGCATCTATCCCAAAAACAATATCAGGCCCTTGCCCGCCAGGTTGAACAAACAACAGGTTTTAAAAAGGATATTGAGCGGTCTGCGGGGGAATATGGTGGATTAGATGCTTTAAAGGACAATGATGAATTAAAGGACCGGGTAAAATCAAGAGTGCTCAATGAAAGGATTACTTTTGGCATCAACCAGCTTTCCCCGGAACAAAAACAGCTTTACGACCTCCAGGTCGAAAAAGCTGGACTGCTATCAAAGTTGTCCGAGCCATTAACCCCTGATAACAGGGCCGGGCTTTCCACACACCTAAACGAGTTGGACGCACAAATCACCGAGGCAAGGCAGGCTTTCCCAACGCTGTTTGATCCATTGACTGGAACCTACGTTGATCCGAATGATGCAACTGAGGATCAGAAGCAGCGCCTTTCCATGTATGAAAAGAAAGTACAGCAGGAGTTGGTAAAATACAAACAAACAGACCTTGGAAGCCTGATCAAAAGCTGGAATCAATTGCAATCCAATCTGAAATACATTACCGATCATTTAGGGGATGAGGAAATTGTTGAGGTAGATGGAAAAAAGATGTCGGTCAATGAAGTATTCCAGCTTAAACAGGAGATTGATAAAAAGAACTACGGTTTTGGTCCACCCATCACAGGAGATGCAGCCGATAAGTTGTACAAATATTGGGATGTCTATGCAGAAACCAGGGCCAAATTCGATGCGGTAAACCGGGCATTATTGTTAAACCAGGATCCGGCTGCGGTTGACAAAAACTTTGCTTACCTGTTCGGGGAACATGCCGTAGAAGGCTTTGATCTGGACATAAAAACCGATAAAGACTTTATCGAGGATTTTGTTGCTGGTATCAAAGAGACCGGAGGGGTATTGACCCAGGCCCAGGAAGATGCGGCAAAGGATGATTTGTCGGATCAAATAGCCAAAGGCCTTGGCGATAGTGTCAGGCCAATGGTGGAATTGATCCTGACGGCATTTACCACCCGTGGGCTAGGTACCATACCAACTATTGCCAAATGGAGAGGCCTGCTGCAAACAGCTTTGGCAAGCCGTTGGGGAAAGCAAGGAGAATTGGCCTATAACATTTTGAAAAACCAATTGCAAGGGACCCTATCCTTTGGACTGGCAACAGATGATAACCTGAGCGCTATGATGGGAACAGGAGAAGGTACAGTACAAGGTATCATGGATTCGCTGAATCCAGTCAAATGGTTCAAAAAATCCAAATATGCCAAGCTATTCGATCTTGGGACCAGAACATTTGCAGGTATGACCGGTGAAACAGCCCAGGAGTTTGCCGGGGAGTACCTGGATAACCTGAATCGCAATGGCTTTAACTGGGAACAAGCCTTTGAGGATACCTTTGGAAGAACACCGGATGAGTTTGCCGATAAGCTCTTGGTTATTGCGGCGGTATCCGGCATGTATTCCGGAGGATTTAATACCGGTACTGCTCTTTGGGCCCGGACACAAATCGAGCAATCCGATAGCCCACATAAAAAGGAATATCTTGAAATTATAGATAAGGTAGAAAAGCCCGAAGAAGCCAAGCCGGTTGGTGAAACAGAAGAAACGACTCCAGGAGCTTCTCCAAAGGAAACACCAACTAGCGAAGAAATAAGACCAACCGGACCAGACCTACAGGATGAACCCCAGGAAGGTGAAACAACCGTAAAACCTTCAAGCAGTACAGCTATAGAACCTGAATCCAAAGCTATCAGGGATGAGCGTTTAACTCGCCTTCAAACAACTGACTATTCCAATGAAACGATTGAAAACATTGAATTGTCAGAAAAAGGGACGGTTACCGAAACCATCCAAAATGAGATCAAAGAAAAAATCGATCCTGTTTCAACACTGGAATTGGAAACAGGAACCAATCGTTTGATATTTGACGGACAAAACGACGAAGAATTGGATTTATCTGTCGAGCTTTCAAACACAGTCGATGTTCTGAAAGAAATTTACGGAAATAACCCTGAGCATATGCTCACTGGCTTAAAGGCATTGGGCCAGGGTCAATCCTTTAACCAACTAAGGGATGAAGAAATCCGCCATCTTAAGTTACTGGAGGCGAATGAAATTGCCGAGGGTAAGGAATTCATTGACGGAAAGCTGGATAATGTCAAAGTAGGTGATCCGAATGTCAATCCCAACTATAAAACAGGCAAAAAGATCCCGGGTAAGGCAACTAAAATCCGGATGCCTAACAAGGAAGTTCGCAAATCGGAATTTGCCGTAGTCGAGGCCGATAATATTATCGCCTCCCATGATGAAATGAACTTTGGCAAATCTAAAGGCTATCCTACAGAGCATGGATCAAATATCAACCCGAGAAACTACAAAGGGGACAAGGTAGCACAACATGAGGTCATTCAAAATGCCAGGGAGCTGGATCCCTATGAGGTGATCAGCAATGCGGTAAATCCTACGACCGGCCCCCCGATTATTTCCAGCGATGGTATTGTTCTATCCGGTAATGGCCGGACCATGAGTATTAAACGAGCAATTCAGGAGTTCCCGGAAAGATTTGAGGCCTATAGAAACTACCTGATGCAAGAAGGGGAGATCTATGGGATCGATCCCAACGAAATCCAGCAAATGCAAAACCCGGTATTGGTAAAGATTGACCAAGAATCCCAGGATTATACCGTCAAGGAGTTGGACAAATACAACAAGAAAACCCAAAAGGAAGAAGCCCAAATCGACCAGGCGATTAAGCTGGGTAAGATACTGGAAAGTAATCCCGATGCTCAAAAAAGAATATTGGAGGTTATCGGTGAATTTGATACGATGGGAGAATTCTTCGCAGACCGGCAATCTCAGGAAATAATCAAGGGAGTGCTACAAAATGAAGAAATTATTTTAGGCCAGGAACTCAATAAGTATGTGGATGCTGATGGGCAATTCAATAAAGGCGGTAAAGATCTGATCCAGGATGTATTGTTGTCTCAAGTTTTGAATGAGCAAACCTTAAAGGCATCAGATCTGGAGGGGGTCAAACAATTCAGGCGTAATATTGTCAATTCAATACCGGTGTTAGTCAAAAACTACACCTTGGGTGAATTCTCCATTAAGGTGGAACTGAATGAAGCCGTGCTTATCCAGGCGCATTTTGCCCAATCCGATGTCAAAGATTTTCTTACCTTTGCTACACAACAACAGCTCTTTGGCAAGGACAAAGATCCCAATGTATTAATCCTCAATCGCGCTATAAACTTAGGGCAGCGCAGGTTCAAAGAAGTGGTCCAGAATTATAATGGGGCTGCAGAACTTAGCGAGGCAGGTGGTGGGTTATTCGGCGATCAGGAAGTATTGGACAAAGATGATATTATTCTTAAAATCCTTGACCAAAAACTAGAACCTCATGAGCAAGAAGCAATCAGAAAAGTCATATCTTTTAGTCAAGGCAATGCTGCCGCTGATGAATCCCGAGGAAACCGAGGAACTCATGAAGATCCTGGAGGCAAGCAAGAAGGCAAACCAAACCGAGGAACCGAATCCTCAGACCCTCAAAAAGGACAGCAAGAAGAACCCGTAGGGGCTACTTTATTTCAAACCCGCAAGCACTTTGCCAACTACGTTGATTCATTTTCAACAGCAGAACGGATACAGCCTTCTCCTATAAAAGGTGCTCCGCCCAAGAGATTACAAGAGATTATCCTGGATCTCTCCAAAGGCACCGGCAGGAAGATTTTATATTCAAAGGCCAAAGGCAAACGAAGGCCATTGGGATCATATAATCCTGCTACAACGGCCACCCATATCAAATATGCCGGAGATCTGGATACCACAGCGCATGAGATCGGTCATGCTTTGGATGATCGATTCGGCATCCTGGCCCGTATTCCGAAAGATCAACTAACCAGGATTGACAATGAATTATCAAAGTTCTGGATTCATGGCTCAAAACCTCCTAAAAACCATCCGGATCCCACACGTTACCTAAGAGGCGAAGGCGTAGCCGAATGGATCAGGGCTTATGTGGTTAATCCAGGAGAAGCTATTAAGGCGGCGCCAGGATTTTACCGTTGGTATGATACTGCAGTAAGTGATTCGGTAAAAGAAAAGATCAGCCAGTTTTCCAGGGATGTCCGCACATTTTCCGGCGCTACGGCACATGAACAGATCCTATCCAATGTGGAGTTTGAGCCGGATAAAAGTGAAAATATCATTGCTAAAGCAATTCTTGCCAGTAAACAACTCCTTAATAAGCAAAAGGTAAATGACGGTTTTACCCTGGGCTGGCAGGACCGGGTAGCTCAAAAATGGCTGAATCCCCTGCGGCCCCTGGAAAGTGCTTTTGAATATGCAATGGGTGAAAAAGGGATCACCGAGGTACTGCCCAAAGATGATATCCGGATTACGGCCCGTTTATTTTTAGGTATCCAGGAGAAAATCGAGGATTTGTTTGAAAATGGTATGGTCAGTGGCAAAAATGAAAGGTTGATCGACAAAAAGACTAATAAAATGATGAACCTCCGGTGGTTGCTTAAACCGCTTGACCAGACGGATGAGGGCTCCATTAAAAAGGATATGAAAGCGGTGATCAGCTATATGATCGCTGAACGAACTGTGGAGCTGCCGGTAAAATTTCAGCGGCGCCAGGTTGAAGAAGATTTGAAAAACGGTCTTTTGCCTCCCAGGGAGATCCTGGAGTTGCACCCGGATATTCAAGAGAAATATGCCCGGGAAATTCAAGTACTGGAGACCAGGAAAGGAAAGCCCCGTGGAAAAAACCGCTACTTATTTACGGAAAAGGTACTCACCGGGATCGGTGGGGGATTATACAAAGATGTCGATGTTGCTCAAAAGCGGTTAGAAGAATTTGAAAAGCTAAAAGAGTTTAACCCCGGGAAATATCACCGGATCAAAGAAGCGGCCAGGCGGTACCGGGAATTTTCCGATGCCGGCATGCGATATATGGTAGAGAAGGGACGGATATCGGAAGAACAATACCGGGAGATCAAGCGCAACAATTTACAGTATGTGGCCCTGAAGCGGATCATGCAGGCAGGGGTGGATGAAGACATAGTTGTCATAACAAGGGATGCAAAGGGAAAACTTGGCCTGGTGGCCGAACCGATCAAACGTATAAAAGGTTCTGCCAGGACAATACAAAACCCCTATGCGGCGCTATTGGATTTTGTGCATAAAGCCGTCCGTGAGGCAGACCGTAATGATATTATGCTGGCCTTCCGGGAAATGCTTACCAGCAACCGGGATTTGTACCAGGGAAATCCGATGCGTTTAGCGGATGTGGGGCGCCAGGTATCGGAAAAAGAAAGTCAGCACACGATTAAAATTTTTGTGAACGGCCAACCGGAGATCTGGCAGTTTGAACCGGATGTATACCAGGCGCTCAAAGATATCCGTGATGCGGCCTATCGCCTGCCTTTATTTTTAACGATTCTGCCCAGCATACTCAGATGGTCCGTAACCCATTTCCCGGTTTTCGGCGTTCGCAACTGGACCAGGGATACGCAAAACCGGCTGGTGGTAACGCAAAGCGGCAGCGGCCTGCGTCACTTTTTTGGAAAAAAAGAAGACGCCCAGCGGTTCCGGCTATTCGGTGGTGGGCAGGCAGGGTATTACATCAAGGACAGGACATCCTACTATCGCCAGTTGGAAGAGACTATGGAAAAGTTGGCCAAAAATAAACGCTTTATCCTGATTGATCCCAAGCGGATGTTCAAAAAAGGGTGGCGGTTTTATGAACGGGCTATACAGGCCACGGAAACCGGCAACCGGGTTGCTGAATTCAGAAGCGCTTATAAAAAGGCTAAAAAGCAGGGCATGGATGATTACAATGCTAACCTATATGCAGCTTTTCAGGCCAGGGATCTGCTGGATTTTGCCATTATCGGGGAATATATGCATATCATTAACCAGATGGCGCCCTTTAGCAATGCGGCGGTGCAAGGGATCAGAAAGACGGTTCGGTCGGCAAAAACCAATCCCAAGGCCTTTTTTATCCGTTGGGCTTTATTCGCCCTGGTCCCGGCTATCCTGAACCGGATCCTCGTAGGATTGGGTGATGACGAGGATGAATACCAGGAGCTGCCCAATTATCAGCGGGACCTGTTTTACAATTTCAAAGTGGGACCCGATCAATGGCTGACCATCCCGAAACCTTTTGAATTGGGCGTAATCGCCAGTAGTGGAGATCGCTTGCTGGATCGGGCATTGGGTAACGAGGAAGCCTTTGACGGGTATGCCGGCAGTGTATTCCGAAGCCTGGCGCCGGTAGACGAAGGGGCCTTAACCGGACCGTTTAGGGGGTTAATGGAAACCGTAGCGAATTATGATTTTTTCAGGGGTAAACATTTGGTGCCTCCGAAAGAAAAAAATAAGGCCCTGGAATTAAGACATACCCATTGGGGTTCACGCCTGGGCCAGACGGTTCAAAAAATAGCAGGTGTTGACGCCCGGCTGATCGATCATTTCATTAAATCGAACCTTTCTTATTTCGGGGAAAAGGCATTACAGCTTTCGGATATCGGCAGGGATGATACCCGGTATGATTTTGACTTGTCGGATACGGGCATATTCCGGAACTCCCCGGTATATACTTCCAAACATGTGCAGGAAGTGATGAAAATGGTTAAGGAATATGGGTTGGAGCGGGATTCGGATTACCTGGAAATGAACAGGTTGATCCGCCAGTATTTTGAGACGGAAAGCAAGGCGCTCCGGGATGAACAGGGGGAAGTGATTCGGGACTTTGCTAAGGAGCTGTTGGGGAAGTGGGAGGATGAGGGGGTGAAGGAAAGGAAGATGGAGAAATTTAAGGAAAAGCAGGCTAGAAAGCAGTAGTAAGATAATTAGAAAACAGTGCATGAAACTATGTATTTCCAATACTAAATTCTATTTATCGGGCAATGATAAGTTTTCTCGTACTTGCGGATTTATTAATAAAAACTTTTATAAAATATATTCCAGATTCAAGATGCTCACAATTAATTACTTTACTATTTGATTCATTGTTCAAACCAATCAATTCTGTTTCCATTACAATTTTTCCGATCGCATTATTTATTTCGATCCTGATGTGTGAATTAAGATTATTTATGTGAAATACTAGTTTGAATGTGGAAAAAGCAGGATTAGGATATAACGTCCATTCATCCTTAGTATCGAAATAAACCTGTCTGATTTCAGAGTAAGAGAACTGACCATCCAAATCGATTTGCTTTAATTGATAGTAATTTAATCCAATAAACGGATCTTTGTCAATATGATTATATTCAATGGGTGATTGAGAATTTCCAGCAGCCTTTTTCGTTGCTGTTTCAATCCATTGTTTTGCATCTTTGCTTCTATATAATTGGAAATAGTTAGTATTGATTTCAATACTGGTTGTCCAATCCAATTCCACAAAGTCCCCAACTCTTTGAGCATTGAAGAGTAATGATGCAATAGGAAGCGGAAAGCAATTCCCTGGTGATTGTAAAAGATTATCAAAAGAAAACCCATCTTCTAAACCACCAAAGGACATGTTAGTGTTTTCAGCTAGTTGGCAGTTTGTTTGAACAATTTGCATTACTGTACTCCCATCCCATTTTCCTCCATAGCCAAGGTTAGTATTTTCCCCTATAAGGCATACTGTTTGTGATAGCAGGTTCAATGAAAAGCCATCTCCTTCACCTCCATTTCCAATAGCATTATTCTCAGGGTTTGAACATAAAGTTTGGATTAGTTTTCCAAATACCCATCCATCTCCATCACCTCCGTGATACTGACAAAATGCAGTATTTGTAAGGATCACCAGAATGCCGATTACAATATACTTTATTTTCATTTTTGAAATCTTTTTATTGGATCAATAAGAGCGTACGCCTCTACCTCCCAGAATAGGATCACGTGATCGATATGTAAAATCATATGCATTAGTTCGAGCACTTATTTTGATGTATGTGTAATTGCTTTTCCAATGTCCTCCCCTCATTAAAGGATATACACCAACCCATTGAGGTTCGTTGGCGAATCCTGTACTTGAAATTTCACCGTCACCAGATTGATTAGTATAAAATCTTGAATTTGTGGTGTTGTTAGATAGTTTGACAGTAAGTTCGACTACATTCCCTCCCATATCCATTACACCATAAAATGTTGCTCCAGCTTGTATTCTAACTGTTGATGAATCAGCGGCAAAACCACAACGAAGCGGTCCTAGGTTAATGTTTGATTCATTATAAGCACATAATCCATTTCCTTTATTAATTGTTTTTTCAGAGGGTGTTTGTTGGGTGCCGTTCAAGAGAGAATCTTCAGATGCCATAGTTATGCTGCATGCTGATGTACTCGGTATTCCCCATGGATACTCATGAGGAATTGGGAAGCCAGTTCCCCTGCATATTTTTTCAAATTCAAATTCTGTCATCGGACGTAATGCTGCCCAATCCAAATAGGCTAAAAGATCATCCCATTTTATCCAGTTTAATGCTATATTCTGGCCGTCATCGGATTCATTTGGAATGTTATTATTATTCAGATCGCACATATAAACTGCCGGTATACTATTGATAATTCCAGAAGTGTTAATCTTAATTCCATTTCTGTTAATCGTAGCACCTGCCAATGCATCAGCCCCCGTAGGACTATTGGGATTTACAGCAGTTACAGCCACTTGCTGGTCATAAGTCAAGCTGTTTAAGAATTCAACATATTGTTCCTGACTGATTTCATATTTCATACTATAGAATCTATTCCAGCCAAAAGGAAACGATGGTGGCAAGTCTAAACATCTTACTCCTCCTGGCACATACTCTACTTCAAGTAATCCGTTAAAATTTTCAATAGAATCAGTTATTTTTACTGGATTTCCAGTAGAATCTTCAAAGGAGTACAAAACTCCATCTCCTATATAAAAATCACCTTCCGGTATGTTCACCATCTCAATGCCAAATATTCTATAATTGAATCCTACATCAGTAATACTCATCGTAAGAGTGATTGTTGCTAATGGTATGTCGCCATTTCCAACGGTATCTCGATAAACAAACACTCCTTTTCCATCTGCTACTGCATCAACTCCCAAAATTCCTCCAGTAGCGGTATGGTCTGCAGATACTGTACTTAAATCTAAATGTTGCCATCGCTTGATAGGATCATTACAATCCTGGTATTTAATAAATATCCAAACAGCGTCCCAATTTGCCGGAGGGGCAGTAATCCGCCAACTGTTTTCCCAAGAAATTGAAAAGGATATTTGATTACCAGTAACCGAAGGGGTACTGATTTGGAGATTATTTGCAAAGGAAGAATAGATAATGAATATAGCAGATGTTAATAATGTAAGTCTTAAATTAAGAATTTTGGTATAAAGAAGACGTTGTCTCATAGCAAATCAATTTTATAGGTTATTAATTATTGATGAAACCCTATTCTTGTAAGTTATCAATGGTTTCAATTATTATTGGAGTAATGGCAAGTTGTTTTTTTAATTAAAGGATTTTTGGGCATAACTCTCCTGTTAGGCTATTTGGACGGTTCCAATAGCATAATTCATTACTTTTTTAATTTGAATAGAAAATAATTTGAGAGTAATTAACTCTCAGGAAAAATTGAAATCCTAACCTTACATGTTTATTAAGATGCAAAATATAGCAAAATGGTTGCATGCATTAGAATAAAAATATCAAAATAGTATTTATATTAAATTATAATTAGGTTAAAAACATAATGATGAGCTAGGAAAATGGTAAAAGAATAAGGACTGGAACAGGGTTCGGACTGTGAGGAAATGGATGCATTGATTAGGTATTTTGAAACTTACAGAGAGACTTGCAAGGATGAGCAGGGGGAAGTGATTCGGGACTTTGCTAAGGAGTTGTTGGGGAAGTGGGCGGAT
>JANQFB010000466.1 GCA_028278085.1 Chitinophagales bacterium | reverse complement strand
CCTATATTTTGAATATTGATGA
Organism: Chitinophagales bacterium; assembly: GCA_028278085.1. Taxonomy (GTDB): domain Bacteria; phylum Bacteroidota; class Bacteroidia; order Chitinophagales; family JANQFB01; genus JANQFB01. The sequence continues at coordinate 7,251 of JANQFB010000466.1, read as the reverse complement.
CGGAACGATCATTTCCCCCGGTGATCTCCACGACAATTTCAAAGTCTTGTCGGGTAAATCGACCCAAAGTTTCCTCGAAAGTCGTGACGGGACCATTTGGGTCGGCACGGAAGAAGGTCTCTTCAAGCTAAACCCCGGCACCGGTGCGATCAACAGCTATCATTATGAGCCAGATAATCCGAATTCCCTGAGCGCAGAGATCGTTTTGACCCTGTATGAAGATACACAAGATGAAGTGTGGGTAGGTACCATCGAAGGATTATGCCTCTACCGCCCCGGATCCGATGATTTTAAAGTGTATACCCTGGGAGTCCAGCAATCCGATATGATCTCGGGTAAAACCGGTAAACGTAACTATTCCGTTTTCGACAACTACGGTTTCAGCTCTATCCGCCATATTTTACAAGACCACCAGGGATCTTACTGGCTGGGGACAGACCGGGGCCTGATCCTGTTCGAACCGGATAAAGGGGTGATCCACCGTTACCTCCATATCGCATCGGAACCCCGCAGCCTGAGCGACGATATGATCCGGTCATTATACCTCGATCCTACGGGAAATCTTTGGATCGGGTCGGTGGGAGCAGGCATCAACAAAACCAACCTGAATGCGCCGAAGTTCGAACATATCGAAAAACGGATCAACAACCCCTATGGTATCCGGGAGAATTATGTGCGGGCCATGATGGAAGATAGCCACGGCAACTTCTGGCTGGGCATGGTTTTGGGGGGTATGAACAAGTATAACCTGGCCACCGGTGAATTTTCCATTTTCCATACCAAAGGCAAGACTAACCAAACAAAGATCAGCAATAACAACATCTGGGCACTGGCTGAAGATGTCGATGGCTTTATATGGGCAGGCTCCAGTTTCGGCCTCAACCGTTATGATCCGGTGTCGGCAAGCTTTAGCTACTTTAATCACGATCCTGCCGATCCCACAACCCTTAGCAACAATGACATCCGGTGCATCTATTCTGATTCCCGGGGCAGACTATGGGTCGGTACGGAAAACGGCCTGAACATCTACGACGAAAAGAACACTTCCTTCAGCAGCATCTTCCACCGGCCGGATGATCCGGAAAGCCTGAGTGATAATTATATATGGAATGTCATCGAAGACCAGGATGGCTTCATTTGGGTGGCTACCAACAATGGGCTCAATAAAATGAACGGGGATAATTTTACGGTAACCCGTTATGTAAAGCAACCCGGCGACACCAATTCATTAAGTAATAACGGAGTCAGAACCCTCTTTTTGGATAAAAAAGGGAGGCTATGGATCGGCACGCAGAACGGCTTGAACAAGTATAACCCGGAACAGGAAGGGTTCATTAGGTACGGAGAGCGCGACGGCTTACCCAATGCCTTTATCTATTGCATCCGGGAAGATGAATATGCCCACTTGTGGATCAGCACAAACCGGGGTTTATCACGCTTCGATCCGGAAAGGGAGACCTTCAAGAATTACGACATCTACGACGGTGTCCAGGATTACGAATTCAACACCAATTCCTGCTGTATCAATAAAAAGGGGGAATTGTTTTTCGGCGGCCCTAACGGACTCAACAAGTTCCATCCCGACAACCTGCAAGACAACCTCTATGAACCGCCCATCGTGATCACCGAACTCAGGATCATGGACAAGGTCATTGAATCGGACCGGGCCCTTACCGAAATCAGGGAGTTGAACCTGAAATACCATCAGAACATCCTGTTTTTCGAATTCTCCTGCCTCGATTTTACCAATCCGGCCAGGAATGAATATGCCTATATGATGGAAGGCTTCAATGATGATTGGATCTATTCCGGCAGCCGCAGGTTCGCTTCCTATACAAACCTGGATCCGGGTCAATACGTCTTTAAGATCAAAGCCACTAACAGCGACGGCATCTGGTCGCCATCCATCTACCGGATCAATATCCGGATCACACCACCATTCTGGCGGACCAAACTGTTTTACGGCGCCTGTTTGATCGCGGCCATCCTGGGCATTTACCTGTTTTATAAGATCCGTACACAAAACCTGCTGCGGGCCAAAAAATTGCTGGAAAAAGAGGTTGCCCAACGGACCCAGAAACTGCAAATGCAAAAAGAAGAAATTCTGACGCAAGCTAACGCCATCGAGGCCAAGAATGAACAATTGAAGGAAGCTAACCAGGAGATCATCCAGCACCGGGACAAGCTGGCCAAGCTTTCCATTGTTGCCAGCGAAACGGATAATGCTGTGGTTATAGCCTCTGCCTCGGGAAAGATCGAATGGATGAATGACGCCTGTATCCGGATCTACGGTTTTTCCGATGAAGATGTCAGGAATATTTTGGGTAAATCCATCGTGGAAACCAGTAATAATCCTGAATTGCCTGAAATTATGCAAACCAGCATACGCGAAAAAAAATCAATGATCTATGAATCCATCAGCAAAAACTACAAGGGAGAACCCTTTTGGGTACAATCCACCCTAACCCCTATCCTGGATGAACAACAGCAGGTCGAGAAGCTGGTGATCATCGACACGGATATTACCGAGCGCAAAGAAAAAGAAAATATCATCCAGCAAAAGAACAAAAGCATTACCGACAGCATCAATTACGCCAAACGGATCCAGGAAGCCATTTTACCTTCCAAACATCAGCTCGGGAAACTATTCCCGGACGCCTTTGTTCTATACCTGCCAAAAGATATTGTGAGTGGAGACTTTTTCTGGATCAGTGAACAGGAAAACAAGATCATTGTGGCAGCGGCAGATTGTACAGGCCATGGTGTACCCGGCGCTTTCATGAGCATGGTGGGCACATCCTTGCTGAATGAAACCGTGAATGAACATCATATCACCCAACCTGCCGAGGTACTCGACCGGCTCCGCCAGGGCATTATTGCCGCGCTCAAGCAAAGCGATGTCGACAGCGCCACTAAAGACGGTATGGATATTGCCTTGTGCGCCTTCGATAGATCCAATCATCACCTGGAATTCGCCGGCGCTTATAATCCCCTGTACCGCGTAAGACAGGGAACACTTGATGAAACCAAGGGAGATAAATCGCCCATCGGGATCCATATCCGCGGACGGGAAATTCCGTTTACCAACCATACGATCGGCCTGGAAACCGGGGATATGATCTATATTTTTTCAGACGGCTACCCCGATCAGTTCGGTGGACCAAAAAATAAAAAATTCACTTACAAACGCTTTAAGGAACTGTTAACGACCCATAGCCACCTGCCGTTGCGGGAGCAAGAAGAGGTGCTGGGAGCTACCTTAAAAGAGTGGAAAGGGGAGAACGACCAGGTCGACGACATCCTGGTGATCGGGATACGGACACATTAAGATGTATTTCATCCAGTTTATCCGAATTTGGAAGATTACCTGGCTCCCCTGCAGCCTTTGGATGATCTTGATCCCGGCCCTATGGTTTTCGGTAGCCGCACAACAGTATAACTTCAGAACCCTGTCGGTTGCGGAAGGATTATCCCAATCACAAGTGTTGTCGCTTTACCAGGATAGCCGGGGATATCTATGGTTTGCCACGAATGGCGGAGGAGTTGTACACTTCAACGGATACGATTTTACTTATCTCACCACGAAAGAAGGACTAACGCATAATACGGTATTTGATATCCACGAAACTGCCCGCGGCGATATTTGGCTGGCAACCATGCAAGGCGTCAGCAGGATCAAACGACCCACGGCAAACCGGGAACCGCAAATCATCCACTATCAAAAGGAGCAAGGTCTTACCGATATCGATGTTTATGCGCTTCATCCTTATAAAGGCGATACGATCCTGTTTGCCACCCGTGAAGGGGTAAAGATCTTCGATGGCAGAAATTTTAGCGGGTTTCCACCCACCGATACCATCCCTAACTTTAAGGCCAGGAAACTGCTGGTGGACCATGCCGGAAATATCTGGATCGCTTCATTGGGTAAAGGGGTATTCCGGTATGATGGCACCACCCTCCTTCGGATCTCCACGAAAGACGGCTTAGCGGCTGACCTGGTTTTTTCTTTGTACGAAGACCGCCATCACCATATTTGGGTCGGAACGGTAGCCGGACTCCACCGGATCAAAAATAGCAAGCTGGAACGGTTTGAGTTGCCCGCAGGCATGAAACACCCCCTTATCCTGAGTTACCAGGAAGACCGGTTCAACCGGTTGTGGATGGGTAGTTACCGGGATGGTTTGTTAGTGCTTGATGGCAACAATATCCGTGAGATCACCACGGCAAACGGGTTGGCGGCCGACCAGGTTTGGGATATCATCGAGGATCGAGAACGTAATCTATGGATCGGAACCTATGGCGGTGGGGTTAGCCATTTTACCGGCGAAAGATTTGTGCATTTCCAGGAAACAGACGGGATGGGGCACAATGTCGTTTGGGCCATTCACCAAGACCGGCAAGGCGCTATGTGGTTTGGCACACAAGCAGGCTTAACACGGATGCATGAGGGCCGACTCACTACCTATACCACCCAAAACGGTTTGGTCGACAACGATATCCTGGCCCTTAAACAAGACCGCTCGGGAAGGCTATGGATCGGTGGGGAAAATGGTGTAGCCGTTTATGATGGGAAAAATTTTCGCGACTGGACCCAAAAATATCCTTCTCTCCAAGCCTACATCTTTGCTATCCAGGCAGACAGCAAGGGTAATATCTGGATCGGCACCCAGGATTCCGGACTCAAAAAATTCGATGGCCAAACTGTAACCGATATTACCCAAGCCGATGGATTATGTGAAATGGGCGTACATGCCGTATTCGAAGATTCGAAAGGCCGGCTTTGGCTTACTTCCTACAATGGCGTATGCCTGTATGATGGCAAAGAATTCCGGCATTTCACTACTGACGACGGCCTAAGCAGTAAGCTCGTAAAATCAGTAGCAGAAGATTCGAAAGGTAATATCTGGCTGGGCACAGAAGGCGGTGGTGTTTGCCTGTACGATGAGGAAAAGTTCCTGGTTTTCGATGAAAATAACGGCTTAACCTCCAACACCATCTACCTGATCACTTTCGATCGGCAGGATAACCTGTGGGTCGGTACGAACAAAGGGCTTGACAGACTTGATGTGGGAGGCTATTGGCAAACCGGCGAGATGCAGGTCAGGCATTATGGGAAGGAAGAAGGTTATATCGGTTTGGAAAGCAATCAAAATGCCTTTTGCATCGATACAGCCGGCCATATTTGGTTCGGAACCATCGCGGGCGCCACAAAATATGATCCGGACTATGATGTACCCAACAACATACCACCGGTAACACATATCAGCAATGTCCGGTTGTTTTTTGAAGAAACGGAATGGGGCCATTATACCAATACATTTGATCGTTCCACAATGCTGCCGGTGGGATTATCACTTCCCTACGATAAAAACCACTTAACCTTCGATTACTTTGCCATTTGTTTTTCCGATCCCGGAAAGATCCGCTACCAGTTTATGCTGGAGGGTTTCGATCAGGACTGGTCGCCCCCTACAAGCAGTACGAAAGCCACTTATGCGAATATTCCCCCGGGCGAATATACCTTTAAAGTAAAAGCCTGCAATAATGAGGGGATCTGGAACAAAACGGCTACTACCTTTGCCGGATTAACCATCAATGCCCCGTTCTGGCAAACGCCATGGTTTATCGGTATTTGTATTGCAGTGGTGTTATCCGGCTTTTTTATCCTGCTGAAGGTGCGGGAACGGAATTTAAAGCAAGCGAAAAAAGTACTCGAAACCAAGGTAGCCGAGCGAACGAAGGAAGTGGTCAGGCAGAAAGAAGAGATCGTTGAACAAAACAAAAAGATCGAAACGGCTTATGCGGAGATCGAAAAAAAGAACAGCAATATTACCGCCAGTATCAAATACGCCAAACGGATCCAGGAAGCCATCTTACCGGCTGCACACCATATCCGGGAAGTATTTCCGGAATCGTTTATCCTGTTCCAGCCCAGGGATATTGTCAGCGGTGACTTTTATTGGTATTCGAGCAAAAACGGCAAACATATTATTGCTGCCGCGGATTGTACGGGCCATGGTGTGCCCGGGGCCTTTATGTCAATGATCGGCAATACACTCCTGAACGAGATCGTGAATGAGAAAGGGATCACGGTTCCGTCGGAGATCCTCGACCAGTTGAATGCCGGGATCAAACTGGCCCTGAAACAGGATGAAGAAGATTCCGATTCCAAGGATGGTATGGACATTGCCCTCCTGGCGATCCGGGATGACTATAAGGAACTGGAGTATGCAGGAGCCTACAATCCCTTGCTGCTGGTCAGGGATGGACAATTGATGGAAACCAAGGCCGACCGCTTCCCCGTAGCCGGCTTCTCCCTGAAAAGAGAACGGCATTTTTCCAATCACCGGCTGTCGATTCAAAAAGATGATGCCATCTATATCTTTTCCGATGGCTTTTCCGACCAGTTCGGAGGCCACGACAACCGTAAGTTCTCCATCCGGAAATTCAAGGAGTTGCTCGTAGAAAACCGTGACAAGGCCATGGATGAACAAATGGCAGTATTGGAGCATAGTATGGCCAAGTGGCGGGGCGACCAATATGATCAGATCGACGACATCCTGGTGATCGGTATTAAAGTGTAAATTTGCAGACCCATGGAGCGGACTACAATGACACACCGACCTGATTTTGACGAGATCTTTATGGATCTGGCAGCCAATCTTTCCAGGCGTTCCCACTGCGTTAAGGCGAATGTAGGCGCAGTATTGGCCAAAGATACCCGGATCATCTCCATCGGTTATAACGGACCCCCTGCCAATACCTACAATTGCGATAAAGAATGGCCGGAATCAGGCTGCCCCAGGGATTCCAAAGGAAGTTGCTCCTTGGCTTTGCATGCCGAGGAAAATGCTATTCTATACGCCGTGAAAAACGGTGCTCAGATCGAAGGGTCGACGCTTTATGTTACCCTTTCCCCTTGCCTTTCCTGCGCCAGGACCATACTGACCATCGGGATCAAAAAAGTGGTTTACAGGGATTCCTATGCTGCCTTTAAGGGACTTGACAGGGATGAAGGGCTTGATTTCTTGCGGCAATTCGGGGTAGTGGTCGAACAATACGGCTAAACCGGACAATGCATCAGCAGCAGGTGTTTTCACCTGCTCATGCGATGGCCAGCACTCAAACAGGCCGGGAATAATCCTTGGTAAAGCTTCAGCAGCAGGTGTTTTCACCCGCTCATGCGATGGCCAGCACTCAAACAGGCCGGGAATAATCCTTGGTAAAGCTTCAGCAGCAGGTGTTTTCACC
>JANQFB010000393.1 GCA_028278085.1 Chitinophagales bacterium | reverse complement strand
GTTCGGAGCATCTCCCCCGAACTGGACCAGGAAGCACTGCGGGTCATTAAAAGTATGCCTAAATGGACACCCGGTAAACAAAAGGGTAAGAAAGTTGCCGTTTCTTACAACGTTCCCATCAACTTTAAGATCGATCAATAGTCAATCCTGCGTTAAAATTGCGTTAATATTGACTTAATTTCGCGTCAATTTTAACACAGATCTGCATTTCTACTATTCCGGTACGAAAAAGCCGGCAGAAGCTCTATCGTTCAGGTATGACCGTATAAAATGGTTTAATTTGCACCGGAAAGTGGAAGGGGTTTTTAATCAATAATTGCCGCAAATATTAAACCAATCCATTGTATTTTAGCGGAAACAAAATCCCGACGACTGATGAAACTTATCCAACGGGCGGAAACATTCGGACAGCACATAGCCCTTAAAGATCAGCAGGGTGAATATACTTACCAGGAATTGTGCAAAGCATCGGCCGGAGTAGCCGCAGCCTTACTGGAACGGCGGAAAGATCTCAAGGGTATAGCCATACCTTTTATGGCAGCGCCGGGTTTATCTTATGTTGCCGCCCAATGGGGTATCTGGCGCGCCGGTGGTATTGCGGTGCCCTTATGCCTGACGCACCCTGTTCCGGAATTATCGTACGTTTTGCAGGATATCCACGCCACAATGATCGTTGCGGATCCGGCTTTCCGGGAGACCATTGCCCGGACCCATCACTCTATTCCCGACGGTATCGTTGAAACCCATACCTCCATGAATCGCCCGGAGGCTCCAATGCCCGCCATCAAGCCTGATGATAAAGCCATGATCCTTTATACCAGCGGCACCACCAGTAAACCCAAAGGCGTGGTTTTAACGCATGCTAATGTGGAAAGCCAGATCACCTGCCTGATCGAGGCCTGGCAATGGTCGCCCGAAGATCGAATTTTGCATTTCCTGCCCTTGCATCACACACATGGGATCATCAATGTACTTTGTTGTGCCTTGTGGGCAGGCGCCTTTTGTGAATGCCTGCCTAAATTCGACGCTGAAACGGTATGGGAAAAGATCCAATCGGATCACTTCACTTTATTGATGGCCGTACCGACCATTTATCACCGGTTGATCAGGCATTGGGAAGCTGCTGATGCCGGAGAAAAAGACCGGATGACCCAAAGTTGCCACCAATTCCGGGTCATGATATCGGGCTCTGCAGCATTACCGGTTCCGACCTTGCAGCAGTGGGAAAAGATCAGCGGTCATACCTTACTGGAGCGCTATGGAATGACTGAAATAGGCATGGCGCTGTCCAATCCTTTGGACGGAGAACGGAAAGCAGGTTATGTAGGTCAGCCCTTACCGGGCGTTGAAGTTAAACTGGTAGATGAGCAAGGAGCCGTTATTGAAGGGCCCGGGGAAAAAGGAGAGATCTGGGTAAAGGGGGCCAATGTATTCCGGGAATACTGGAAAAAGCCCGAAGCTACCGCATCTGCGTTCAGGGATGGATGGTTCCGAACCGGTGACATTGCCAGCCTTGAAGGGGGGTATTATAAGATACACGGCCGGAATTCGGTCGATATCATCAAATCCGGGGGTTATAAAATATCGGCCCTGGAGATCGAGACCGTCTTGCTCATGCACCCGGCGATAAACGAAGTGGCAGTGATCGGTATCGCCCATGAAGATTGGGGAGAACAGGTGGCCGCCTATGTCGTGATGAGCCAGGGAGATGAGCTTAGCCTGAAAGATCTCAGAATGTGGGCCAAAGAAAAGCTGGCGGTCTATAAACTGCCGGGAAAGTTGGTGATCCTGGACGCCCTTCCCCGGAATGCCCTTGGAAAAGTGATGAAAAACCGGCTGGCGGCGCTCCGGACCGCCGTTTAGCAGGCAATTATGGTTATACCTCCATTCGGTCAGCCCTTGTAAAGTCCGGTATTTAGTGCTAATTTTAAAGAAGAAGAAACAAAAGCGCATTTGCCTGCCCGGCCCTTCCCCACAAAAAACCGGGTCAGGCGTAGCGCTATATCTTGAATTATTTCAACCGGAATCTAAACGGTAGCGTAAATCTAACCCTGACCTTCCTTCCACCTTGTCGTCCCGGTTTCCAGTTAGGCATTAACTTCGCTGCACGCACGACAGCAGCTCCACAACCACCGCCTATATCCCGGAGTATTTTGATATTGGATATACTCCCGTCTTTTTCCACCACAAAACTCAAAACCACCAAACCCTCGATACCATCCCGGGCTACGGGCGGATATTTAACCTTATCGCCCATAAACTTCATCAAAGCGGCATCGCCTCCGGGAAATTCAGGCATCACCTCCGATATATCGATGATCTCGTCTTCACCCGTATCTTTTTCCGCTTCTACCGTGTCAACCAGGGTATGATAATTTTGAAAGTTTTTCTTTTCTTCCTCCTTTTTCTCTTCTTTTTGCTGCTTCTTTACTTCTTTTTCCAGCTTGATAATTTCCTTTTTCTTTTCCTCTTTTTTAGGTAACTCCTCAGGCATGGGCTTGGGCACTTCCTTTTCCTGGACCGTATTGACGGCAATCATCGTAATGGGTTCGTCGGGTAAGGGATCTCCGTCGAGCCGGTTACTGGTATACTCGTAAGTGGGCCAGCTAAAGGCCAGCAATACCAGTCCAATGGCGATAACAAAGCTCATCCGTAATATGATGCTGCGATGCCGGAAAACGTCCGCAGCCGGATACTTTTTGAACCGGTAAAATGGTAAGGGCTCTTGTACAACCCATACTTCTGACCGATTGATCTTAATATCGTTAAAAGCAATATCTCGATGTTCTCCGCCTTTAAATAAGCTGGCCAGGAAAAAATGCTGATGTTCGTGATAGCGTATAATTTGTTCCTTTTGCCGGGCTTCAAAATACTCCTCTCTGTTCAGCATCAGGGACGGCAGGTTATTTGCCGGATCCTTGCCGGTTTGTAGTAACTTTACGACAAGGGGATCGCCTTTGTGCAGGAGCGTCTGATCGCTAAAGGCTCCTGTCCTGAAAAACCTTCCGTCTATCTCATATTCAAAAGCTATGGCTAAACCATCTTCTCTTCCGATAGGTTTCGCCAGCGATAAGATCCCCTTCACTGCATCGATGCTGTAATCCGTGGGATCCAATTTCCGGGCGGTGGCCTGGATAAAGTCTATGGCAGGTTTCAGTCGATACCTGGACCGTAATTTTTTGAAATTCTCCAGGATGGACAAAACCTTACGGTTCAGCAGGTCGAATAGCAGATTGCTTTCGTTTGATGGGAATTGAAGGGTCGTTACACTGTTAAAACCCAATTGTTGGGGGTTAATTTCTCCGGCGTCACGGAAAGCGATGATCTTACGCTTCCGGTTTTGGTTGGCATCCTGCCGGTCCTGTTTATTTAACTGGTCAAAGATGAACTGAGCAAGAAACACAAACCCTACCAGCATAGCAACGGAAATCATCAAAAGGTAAAACATCATTTCAATTATTATAGACGTTCTCAATAATCTTCACTCCATCATCCCTTATCAATAAGCATGCCATTTATGAAAATCCCTACATTTAAAGGGATACCGTTGACCAGCCCGAATAAAGGCTGTAAATAAAACCGGACAATAAAGTCTCGGCCTGGCGACAAAAACAAGGAGTTGTTATCAAGAAAACGGGAAACATCTTTATTGGTAACGTGTGAGTGGCATAATTCTTGTGATAATTTTGGAAATTTCGTACCTTCCACATCAACCCATGAGAAAAACCGGTATTCTTCTGGCCATGCTATTGGCGCTCGGAACCGCCAGGGCCCAATTCGAAGAAGATAATTTTATCCTTTCCTTTAGCCGTTCCCAGGCTATGTTCAACGATTTTACCAGTTACAGGGAGTTCAGTGTGGATGTCCAGTATTTTGTAACTGACCGGATCAGTCTGAACTACCCGGTTTCGGTAAGCAGAGAATATATTCATGTTCCGGCATCTGTCCCGATCATCGTAGCCAGTGCGGCATGTTTCTATGGGGACCTGGAACTATTATATATGCTGCTGATCCCGGAAGGCGTTAGTTTTCATTTTCCCATACAGCGTTTTGTAACCATTTCTCCTTATATCAATCCCCTGGGATTTGAATACTATTATAACAGTGAGATCGAAGAATGGTATATGACCAGCGCCGTCGGAGCCAAGGCGAATATTACGCCGACATCACCCCTGGTGATTGCTCCTTTTGCAGAATATAAGATCGATTATGGTCACCGGGCCGGTGTAAGAGCGGGTATTTCCGTGGGTCTATATTTTCGTTAGCCGTTTTTATTCCGGGCTATTTGCCTTTCTTCTCCTTCTTGACCTTTTCTACCGCTGCGTGGTCGATGATCGGACTGAAAAAAACAGCATTCAACAATAACCGGTTGGTTCCATACCAAAATCCTCTGAATGCGGGATCATCTGCCAGGCAGATCACTTTTCCCTTTCCGATACCGCTGACCACCACAGCCGCCGAACCTCCCAGTTTATCCATATGGACGTCTGCCGCATATCCGCTGATCAACGGCTGATCCTTGTATATCACAGGGCTGGCATAGGCGTTTTTGGTCAGATCCAACATTAATGACCCCTGTTTGAATACCGGCAGATCGGGATCTTTATATCCATAACACAAGGGATGGGTCAGATCAAGTATGGTGGCAAAGATGGCCCCACCGATCCTTTTGGCCCCCCGGCTCCGGTGCAAGGATCCGTAGGGAAGCCTTTTGACAGCCGGTGTATCGGGTTCGCTTTTAAGGAGGCTAACCTGCCCCAGGTCATTTTTCGATATCCACCGCACGGCTTCTTTGATGGCAATCAATCTTCCCCCTTTGCTGACCCATTCTTTCAAGCGGCCTATATGCTCCTTGCCCAGGCTGCCATAACTGCCTCCGGGCAGGAAAATGGTATTGTACCGCTCCCAATCCAGGTGTTTAACATTCGATACATCTGCCAGTACAACTTTCATATCGAAACGTTCGTCCAGCATATGCCACAAGTGGCCGGCCGTGTAAGTGGCAATACCCCTGCCAACCAATAGAAGCATCTCCGGCTTTTCCACCGGCCGCAAGGAGGGGCTGCCCAGGTCGATCCCCAGGGGTGTTAAAGCGCTTTCCACCGCATAAAACCTGACCGGGCAATCGGCTACAATCTCCCGGAGGATCTTATGGATCGTTTCGGCTGTGAAATCTTCCTGGTTTTGTACACCGACCAGGATGGTTCCGGGCTTGAATGGCCGGTTGCCGGATGAAAGTGTAAATTCCCTGGTAGCCACTTTTGCTTTTAATCCTGCATCTAATAAGCGGTAGAGAGCCTTCGGGGCATAAAAATCATCCCAGGGCAATACGTAGGCGATATCGCTTTTGGCGCCGATAAGCTTTCCGGCTTTGGCAAAGGAAGCTTCAACCGGGCTCCCCAGCAGATCTTTTGAGAAGGTTTTGGCATCCACCTCCTGGAAATCCAGGTCAAATGCCAGGGGTATCGTCCAGGAGGAAACATCATAGAACAGGCTGTCGGTAAAAGTGGTCCTTGTTTCAAAAATGGCATTGATCAGCCGGTATTGCTGCTGCTCCACGGGAATGATCCAGGACTGATCGCCCGGAAAGTCCTGCCCCCGGATAGATAGATCCCTGGCGAGCCGGTAGGCTTTGATCCCATGTAGTTGCACCAATTCCAAAAAATGCGCGGTTCGTGCGATATCTGCCTTAAATACATAGGCTTTCACCGGATCTTTTCCGGCCAGGACCCGGGCATCCCGGTAAAATTCCTGTTGATAGGACAACAACTCATTTTTCAGGGCTAGTCCACCTTCGAGGGTCGATAATGCTGTGGTCAGTTGGTTTTTAATGGTAAAAGGAAAGCTCAGCGGCCCATGATCACTTTCCTGGATCTGACCACCCGCACCGGCCTGTTCGAATAAAATGCCGATAGCTCCATTGATATCCGGGTAGGTAGATCCTTTGCCATAATAAAAATCATCGAAGGATTCTTCCGAATAATACAATGATCCGATCTTATCGAGCGCCCGGGCATGAAAAGCAGCCATTTGTTTGGTCAGTTCTGTGTTCCTGGCGGGGGTCAGCGGGTTGTTCCGGGAGGGAACGCCGGGTTGGAAAAAATAGGTCGCGTTGGTACCCATTTCATGATGGTCGGTCAATACATTGGGTTGCCACTCCCGGAATTTTATTAAACGCCCCTGTGATTCGGGATGCTGCGCCGGCAACCAATCCCTGTTCAAATCGAACCAGTAGTGGTTGGTCCGGCCGGAAGGCCATCCCTCCTGGTGCTCCCGGTGGTATTTATCAGCGACCGGGTTTTTACTCCGGTGCATATTCGCCCAGGTAGCATGGCGATTAAGGCCATCCGGATTCAGGCATGGATCCAGCAGGATAATGCATTGATCCAACAGGGAGTCGATCGCATTTCCTTGTGCTGCCCCAAGGTAGTAGGCTAAGGCCAGGGAGGCGTTGGCGCCGCTGGGCTCGTTCCCATGGACACTGAAACCCAGGTAGACCACCAGCGGCATCTTTTTTACGTCCAGGCTAGCGGATCTTGCAGGATCGGAAAGGGCCAGGTGTTCCGCCCTGATCTTATCCAGTTGCTGGTGGTTCTTTTTCGAAGTAATGGTCAATAATAATAGCGGCCTGGCTTCGGCTGAAGTGGCATAGGTTTCCATGACCATCCTGTCGGATACCCGGGAAAGTTCGGTCAGGTATATCCTGATCTGATCCGGGCTGACATGCCACTCCCCTATTTCATAGCCCAATATATCGGCCGGTTTGGGAATATCAGGGTTATAGGAAATATTATCAGGCAGGTAATAACTCAATCCACCCGGGTGCTGACCCATACCGGCCAGGCCAAGGAAAAGGCAAATTCCTATGATCGGGATCTTTTTCATCCTTTACGACTAAAATTCACCGCATTGTCATAGGTATAATTCCGCTCCGGGGCCGATCGGGATATTGAAAATGATAAAGCCTATCAGTAATATTATCCATACGATCAGGAAGAAAAACGAATAAGGTAGCATGGTGGCGATGAGTGTGCCGATACCTGCATTTTTATCATATTTCTGCATGAAAGCAATGATCAGCGCAAAGTAAGACATCATCGGTGAAATGATATTGGTAACACTATCCCCGATCCGGTAGGCTACCTGCGTGAACTCCGGTGTGTAGCCCATCAACATCAGCATGGGAATAAAGACCGGCGCCATGATGGCCCATTTGGCGGAAGCGCTTCCCATCACCAGGTTGATCAAGGAGGCCAAAATGATGAAAGGGATCATGATCACGATGGTTTCGAGTACCTTGTTTTCGATACCGACCGCATCGATAAAGGCCTTCAGCCCCTCAGCCCCTTTTACAGCGGTGATCAAACCGAGATTGGTCCATTTGAAGTAGGCGACGAATTGGGCGGCGAAAAATACCAGGACGATGTAAATGCCCAGGGTCTCCATTGTTTTACCCATCCCATTCATCACTTCCGAATCATTCTTAATGGTTTTGGCGCCGATACCATAGGCAATCCCGGCTACTGCGCCGGAAATAAATATGAAAGCCACGATCCCTTTGAAGAAGGGCGCTTTTAAGATATTCTCCGGATCATCCGTGCTCCTGAGGAAGCCGTCAACCGGGATCAAACCCCACAATACAATAGCGATCAGCACCAACGTAGCGACAAGGGCATAGACCAATCCTTTTTTCTCTTCCGATTTAAGCTGCTCAATGGATTCGGCCTTTGCCTCACCGGTATATTCACCGAGGTTAGGGATAACGATCTTCTCCGTTACCCATGTGCCCATGGCAGCAATAAAAAAGGTGGATACGAACATAAAGTAATAATTGCAGGTAGGGTTGATGATATACTGCGGATCGATGATCTGGGCTGCTTCCTGCGACAAATCCGATAACAGCGGATCCACGGTTCCCAGTAATAAATTAGCGCTATAGCCCCC
Organism: Chitinophagales bacterium; assembly: GCA_028278085.1. Taxonomy (GTDB): domain Bacteria; phylum Bacteroidota; class Bacteroidia; order Chitinophagales; family JANQFB01; genus JANQFB01. Next base: position 15,254 of record JANQFB010000393.1, on the reverse strand, counting down.
GGAAACACCGGCAAAAGCGGCTGCCAATCCTGCCATCGGGTGGCGGCCTGCCGCCTGGAAAATAATGGCTCCAAGAGGTACCAGCAAGACATAACCCACCTCGCTGGCCATGTTGGATAGAACACCGGAAAATACCAAAACAAAGGTCAATAAACGGTCAGGCGCCTTCAGGACCAGCAGCCTTAATGCCGAACCGATCAGGCCGCTGCTTTCGGCAATACCGATCCCGAGCATAGCCACCAGCACGGTTCCGAGGGGTGCGAATCCGGTAAAATTCACGACCATTTTGGTGAGCACCATGTGCAAGCCTTCGGCATTGATCAGGTTAACCGGAACAATGGTTTCCTTAGTGCCGGGATGTATCACGGAAAGATCGAATAAACTCGTAACCCAGGAGAGGATCAGCACCAATACGGCAAGAATGGCGAACAATGTTGCCGGGTGGGGCAGGGCATTCCCTACACGCTCTATGATCTTCAAAAAACGGTTGATCCACTTCTTATTCATGATTCCTATTTTTGTCTGTTATCTCCAAAGGTTGCTAAAATAACTGTTTTTAATCAAATCCAGGTTTTTCAAGCCAGAAGATAATTAGCCCGTATCTCCTTGTTGCCAGGAATGAAATATCTTTGTTGGTTTGAACTATTTCCGGGATTTTATTGGTTGTTCCGTAAGAATTCCACGATTTGTTTGATCCATGATCCGAATGTATAACCCACCTGCCAACCTATGCTGAATGCCAAGATCGTGGTAATCATCCCGGCTTTCAATGAAGAAAGATCGATTGCTAAAGTGATCGGGGAGATCCCGAGAGAAGGAGTGATGGAAGTAGTGGTGATCAGCAACGGATCCACGGATAATACTGAAGCCGAAGCATTGGCTGCGGGGGCTACCGTAATCAAGGAAGATCAAAGAGGGTATGGATATGCCTGCCTGAAAGGGATCGACTATGCCCGTAAGCTGGCCGATCAACCGGATATTATCGTATTCCTGGACGGCGACTATTCCGATTATCCCGAAGAAATGAGCCGGCTGGTAGCTCCTATGCTGAATGACAACAAGGACATGGTTATCGGATCGAGAGCCCTGGGGAATCGCCAGAAAAACGCGATGATGCCCCAGCAAATCTTCGGCAATTGGCTGGCCACAACATTGCTGAGATGGTTCTACAATGCGAGATATACAGATCTTGGCCCTTTCCGCGCCATCAGGTTCCAAAAACTGCTGGAGCTGAACATGCAGGATAAAACCTACGGATGGACTGTCGAGATGCAGGCCAAGGCTTGTAAACACGGATTGACTTATACGGAAGTCCCGGTTAATTACCGGGTGCGGATCGGAGATTCGAAAGTGTCAGGCACCGTGAAAGGCACGATACTGGCCGGTTATAAAATTATAAGCACAATTTTCAGATATTTGTGAGGCTGCCCATGAAATCCCTCGAACCATTTCTATTGTTCTTTTACGGCGCTTCTATGCTGTTTATTTTTTGCTACAGCATCGTCCAACTCCACTTGGTTTACCTATACATCCGCGATAAAAAACGAAAAAAAAGGGGCGCTGACCCCCAACCGCTATCCATGGAGCATCTGCCGGTAGTAACCATCCAACTACCGATCTACAATGAATTATATGTGGTGGAAAGGTTGATCGATACGGTGATCTCTTTCGACTATCCGAAAGAAAAGCTGGAAATACAGGTCCTGGACGATTCCACCGACGAAACCATAGATATTATCCGTCAGAAGGTTCAGCAATACCAGGAGGCAGGCTTCCGGATCGATCATATCCGGCGGCCTAACCGCAACGGTTATAAAGCAGGGGCCCTGCAATACGGCCTGGACCGATCGACCGGGGAGTTTATCGCGATATTTGACGCGGATTTTATCCCGGACAAGGATTTTCTGCTCCAAACCCTCCCGCATTTTGAAGATCCCGGCATCGGGGCTGTTCAAACCCGCTGGGGCCATATCAACCGCAATTATTCCCTGCTCACCAAACTACAGGCCTTTGGATTAGACGCCCATTTTTCTTTGGAACAAAGGGGTCGCAATGTAGGTGGCCATTTTATCAATTTCAACGGTACGGCAGGCATCTGGAGGCGGAAATGTATCGATGACGCCGGCGGCTGGGAGGCCGATACCCTCACTGAAGACCTGGATCTCAGCTACCGGGCACAAGTGAAAGGCTGGCAATTCAAATACCTCGAAGAAGTGGAGTCCCCCGCTGAGCTGCCGGCAGCCATCAATGCCTTGAAAACCCAGCAATTCCGCTGGACCAAGGGCGCTGCGGAAACGGCCAAAAAGAACCTGTTGACCGTCTTACGATCCGGCTTTCCACTGTCGACCAAGATCCATGCTACCTTTCACCTCTTGAACAGCACCATATTTTTGTGTATCATGATAACAGCTATCCTAAGCGTTCCGCTCTTATATGTCAAACATCAATCCCAGGAATACAGTACTCTGATCAAGATAGCCTCCGTATTCCTGCTGAGCTTGTTGATCCTGGCTTTCTTTTACTGGGTATCCCTTTACCAGCAAAAAAAGAAATTCTGGGCCACTACCTGGGAGTTTATCCCGACCTTCCCATTGTTCCTTTCCTTTTCCATGGGACTTTCCCTGCACAATGCCATTGCGGTACTGGAAGGCTACCTGGGCTATAAGACACCATTTATCCGGACGCCCAAATTCAATATAAAAACCGCCGCAGATCAGTGGACGCAGAATAAATATATTTCCCGGAAATTCACGCCACTAGCCCTGATCGAAGGCATATTCGCCCTCTATTTCTTGTATGGCATCTATGTTGGATTTCAATTGCAGGATTTCGGCTTATTTCCGTTTCATATCATGCTTTTCCTCGGTTTCGGCTGTATATTCTTTTATTCGGTTCGCCATTCCGGTAAAATCTGATCCGTATGCCTTCCCTTTTCCGCAACCCGTATCTGATCATACTGGTCTCCGGAATTGCCTACCTCACTATCGGCTACCTGGTTCCCAGATCAGATCTTTTCCTGTTGCTGAGCGTTTTTGCCTGCTTATTTGCCGCCTATTACCGGCTTACACAGACCGACCTGCCCGTGTGGACCATCATCATTGCCGCCATATTGCTAAGACTTTTGTTTATACCGGCGCTGCCGAACTTATCTGATGACTATTTCCGGTTTATCTGGGACGGGCGTTTGTGGACACAGGGTATCAATCCCTTTAAATACCTGCCAAGTGAACTGATCACCGACCCTGCTGTTCCGGGCATTCACAAAAACCTCCTGGAGCGCTTGAATTCTCCGGATTATTATTCGGTGTATCCCCCGGTCTGCCAATACCTGTTTGGTCTTGCCAGTGCACTCTTCCCTGAAAATATGTTGGCTAATGTTGGGATGCTAAGACTTTTCATCATTACCGCCGAGGCAGTCAACCTGCTCCTGATCGTGCGCTTGTTAAGGCATTTCCATCTGCCGGAAAAAGATCTGTCGTGGTATGCTTTTAATCCCCTGGTGATCGTCGAATTATCCGGCAACCTTCACTTTGAAGCGATCATGATAACCTTTGTATTGCTGGCGCTGTATTTACTGATCCGTCAAAAGACCTGGCTATCGGCGGTTATGATGGGCCTAGGTATTGGCGTTAAATTACTCCCGCTGATCTTTCTGCCCTTGCTGATCCGGCGGATCGGGTGGAAGCGCGCCTTGGGTTACGGAGCGATTACCGGGCTTACGGTAGGGATCCTGTTTGTGCCTTTCATGGAAAGATCTTTACTGACGCACCTGTTTTCCAGTATCAACCTCTACTTTCAAAGCTTTGAATTCAATGCCAGTATCTATTACCTTATCCGGGAAGCCGGATATTTGGCGATGGGCTATAATATCATTCAAACAGCCGGGATCGTCCTGTCAGTGGTCACCGCTTTGGGGATCCTGGCGCTGGCTTACTATGAAAGGGAGCCGTCTGTATCCAACCTCCCACAGACGATGCTTGGAGCAATGGTCATCTATTTTCTGCTGGCAACAGTCGTTCATCCGTGGTATATTACAACTTTGGTGATGCTGGCCGGGTTTACGGCCTTCAGATCTCCCATCCTATGGTCGGCGCTTGTTGTATTAAGTTATGCCGCCTACCGGCAAACGCCTTATGAAGAAAATCTTTGGCTCGTGCTGCTGGAATATTCCTTGTTCGGGGCTTTTGCGATCTACGAATGGAAAAAACATCAAAAACCCGCTTCTTCCAGTTCTTCTGACAGAAATCCTGCCGCCCGGAGGCCATAAGCCGTAAATCCGAGATCTTTGAATTCTTTGGCGGTATAGCCGGCGATCCTGAGACTCGAGGTACTGAAAAGATCAATGAGTTCCTCCAGCGGATAGCCTGCTTCTTTCAGATCATGGCCGGTAAAGCCATAGACTTTCAGTTTCTTCAGGGGTATGCCGGATTCTGCCAGCTCATCATACTTGAATTTGAAGGACGTCAGCTTTATTTTGATGATCTTGCGTTCCACCAGGGAATGGATCCCTTTCACCATGGCAATTTTTGAAGCCAGGTTTTCGGCATTTTTGGAGATCCGGATCATCGGCGGGCTGTCGGCCGGTTGGAACTCCGACAGGGTTATCATATAAATAGGCGTGTTGAAACTGGCGTTCCAGATCATTAGTCCCCGCATTTCCTGGACATATTGCAGGTTCACATCGAATATCCGGATAGGCTCGGGAGGGGTATCGAACTTTTTCCCAAAGTTGAAGGCTTCACTCAGTTGGGTATGAAATTCTTTGCTGATCAGGTTTTGTATCCTACCCTCTATGGCCGGATCCTGGACAGGAGTATTGTTATCCTGTGCCCATGCGATGGTAACGAAAAGATTTGCCAGGAAAACTATCACGAAAGATCTCATCAAGCTATTTTTTTCAACACATTGATCATTGATCTGCGGTTATTAAAGATCAGAGGGTTGAACGATCAATATAAGTGTCTGAACCGGATCACTCCAATAAAAATAATAATTTTCTTAATAGGCCCGGATATCTTTACCTTCTACGAAGTTAATAAAGGCTTTGTTCGCTACCCGGTTACCGCCGGGCGTGGGATAATCGCCGGTAAAATACCAATCGCCTTTGTGGTTGGGACAGGCTTTATGAAGATCTTCGATGGTTTGGTAAATCACCTGTACCTCGGCTGTCATCTGGTCGGGTTTCACGATCTCGGCAATTTTCCGGGAGATCTCCTCTACCGAAAACTGCTTGTATAATCCTTTCACTTCGTTCACCACCTGGTCTTTCGGCTTTTCCATCATGACCTTGCATCGCTGATAGACCTCCTCGAGAATATGCTCCTGGTTCCGTTCTTTCAGCAATTCGATCGCTGCCCGGAAGGCTACAAAATCATTCATTTTCGACATGTCGATGCCATAGCAATCGGGATACCTGATCTGGGGCGCCGAAGAAACGACGATGATCTTCCTGGGACCCAGCCTATCCAGGATCCGCAGGATACTCCTTTTCAGCGTTGTTCCCCGGACAATGGAATCGTCGACGATCACCAGGGTATCCGTATCCTTCCTGATCGTTCCATAGGTTACATCGTAAACATGAGCCACCAGGTCGTTCCTGGCCGCATCTTCGGTGATAAAGGTCCGGAGCTTGGCATCTTTAACCGCAATTTTCTCTACCCTCGGCCGGTAGGATAACAGGTATTCCAGCTTTTCCTCTTTTATTTTTCCTTCGACAGCCAGGATCTTCTCTTTTTTATAGCTGTTGAGATAGGCTTCCACGCCCTTCACCAGCCCATAAAAAGCCACTTCCGCCGTATTGGGGATAAAGGAAAATACGGTGTTTTTCACATCATAGTCGACGGCTTTCAATACCGTGGAGGTGAGCAGCCGCCCCAGGTTTTTCCTTTCCTCATAAATATCCACATCGCTGCCTCTCGAAAAGTAGATGCGTTCAAAGCTGCAAGGTTTTACGGTTTCGGGTTTCCGGCAAAGCTGTTCTGAAACCGATCCGGAACGCTTGATGATCAGGGCATGGCCCGGGCTGACCTCCCGGATATCTTCATAAGAAACATTGAAGGCGGTTTGAATAGCTGACCGCTCGGAAGCGGCCACTAATACCTCTTCATCCTGGAAGTAATGGGCGGGCCTTATTCCGCAGGGATCTCTCAGAACAAAAGCATCGCCATGGCCTATCAGCCCGGCCAGGGTATATCCACCGTCAAAGTTTTTAATGGATTGTGTTAATATTTCGGGAATGTCCAACTTTTCGGCGATGAGATCCGAGATCTCAGGTTTGCTGAGTCCCTTTTTTTTGAATTTCTGGTATAGTTCTTCATTTTTTTCATCCAGGAAATGGCCGATCTTTTCGAGTACGGTAACCGTATCCAGTTTTTCTTTCGGGTGTTGGCCGTAACTGACCAGCTCATCGAATAGTTCGTCCACATTCGTCAGGTTGAAATTGCCGGCCAAGGCAAGGTTCCGGGTCATCCAATTGTTCTGCCGCATAAAAGGATGGCAGTACTCCAGGTTGTTTTTCCCATGGGTGCCATAGCGCAAGTGGCCCAGCAACAACTCACCGGTAAAGCTTACATTTTGCTTCAGCCACTGGCAATCCCGGAGCTTATCGGGTTGAGCTACCTGCTGAAAGCGCTGGTGGATCTTTTCAAAGAGGTCCAGCAAAGCGTCGGGCGCATTCGACCGCATCCGGCTGAAATAGCGCTGACCGGGCTTCATATCCAGCTTGATGGTTACCACTCCGGCACCGTCCTGCCCGCGGTTCCTTTGCTTTTCCATCAATAAATACAACTTATTCAATCCATAAGTGGCCGTATCGTATTTTTCCAGGTAATACTCCAGCGGCTTTAGCAGGCGGATCAACGCTATACCACATTCATGTTTGATGAAGTCGCTCAAGGATAAGGAATTTGCTGCAAATTTAGCACTATATTAACGGTTTAGGCAAAGGAGGTGAAGCAACTTATCCACGGTGGATGAACGGAGCGAAAATAAACCCCAATACCTCCATTGCTTAGCGTTTAAGGCTGAAAAATAATTGGGTATTCAAGGTAGCCCCCCAAAGTTAGTATCCTTTCGAATGTAATTAATGATATTGGCTAATAATGGATCATCAACTGGGTATTATTTTAATGAAACTTTTACTAATTTTAGACGTTCCATCATGAAGGAGAAATTCGAGGTAGTTTTATTGGAAGAAGTCAGGGTTTTTCTCCGGAAGATCGATAAAAAGGCCAGTCGGAAAATTCTGTATAATATTCGAAAAGCAAAATATCTGAACGACCCCAGGCTGTTTAAGAAATTAAATGCTGATTTGTGGGAATTTCGTACGGAATATGCGAATATCCAATACAGGCTACTTGCATTTTGGGATACCCGGAAGAAGGAAAATAGTCTGGTGGTGGCTACTCACGGCATCATAAAGAAAACTTCAAAGATCCCAAGATCTGATTTAGAAAAAGCTGAAAAGATCAGGAAGATCTATTTCACCTATAACTAACTGTGCAGTTTATTGTAAGTAATAATCATGGAAAAAGAAAAGAAGCTTAAAGTTTACCCGCTTTCCGAACTGGAAGACGAATTCATTGGCAATGTAGGATCGCCCGAACGGGATTTGTATGAGTACGACTTAAAAATGGAAATACTCGGAGAACTAATACGGGAAACCCGCAAAAAAAGAAATCTGACTCAATCAGAACTGGGTGAACTTATTGGTGTAAAGAAGTCTACCATATCAAAACTGGAAAGGCAAGCTAAGAATGTTACCATCGACACACTCATCAGAGTCTTCAACGCATTAAAAACAACCATTAAATTCCGGATTGAGATCGATCACGGCACCAAGATCGAGATCGCCCAAGCCTAAAACAAACCTGCTAAAACAAGCTGGACACGATCTCGTCGATCGAAACGCCTTCGGCTTCGGCCTTGTAATTCCTGACGATCCGGTGCTGCAATACGGAATGGGCCACTGCCTGTACATCTTCAATATCCGGGGAATACTTTCCGGAGATCACGGCATGGCATTTCGCCCCTAAAACCAAATACTGGGAGGCTCTCGGACCGGCGCCCCAGGAGAGATAATTGCGTACTTTTTCCGTAGCATGAGCCATACCCGGGCGGGTTTGACTAGCCAGCTTGACCGCATACTCCAATACATTATCGGCAATGGGTATTTTACGAACCAGTTGCTGGAAATACAGGATCTGTTCATTGGTAAGGATCTCCCGAAGTTCCGTTTTTTGCTCCGAAGTGGTGTTTTTTACCACGTCGATCTCTTCTTCATAGGCCGGGTAATCCATGTTGATGTTAAACATAAAACGGTCTAACTGGGCTTCCGGCAATGGGTAGGTACCTTCCTGTTCGATGGGGTTTTGGGTAGCCAGCACAAAAAACGGCAGATCCAGCTTGTGCTCATGCCCACCTACGGTCACCGACCTTTCCTGCATCGCCTCCAGCAAGGCCGCCTGGGTTTTCGGTGGGGTACGATTGATCTCATCCGCCAACACAATATTGGCGAAGAGCGGACCCCGGTTAAATTTAAATTGCCGGTTCTCATCCAGGATCTCCGACCCGGTGATATCGGAAGGCATCAGGTCGGGCGTAAACTGGATCCTTTTGAAACTCAGGTCCAATACGTCGGCGATGGTATGCACCAGCAAGGTTTTGGCCAAGCCCGGTACGCCAACCAATAAACAATGTCCGTCACAAAATATAGAGATCAGCACTGACTTGACGACATTTTTCTGGCCCACGATCACTTTTCCGATCTCTGCGGTCAGTTCCTGGTAGGAAGCGGCCAATCCGTCTACAGCTTTAACATCTGAATCGTATGTTGTCATATTATTTTTCCGTTAGATTTTGATTAGTCGACCACTTTTGGATCTGCTCACAGGCCATGAATTCCGGGTCGATTTGAATATAAGTTTTCTCTTTGGTCTTTTGAAGCCATTTTTCCATTTTTTCTTGTTGCTTAGCTGTTAAGGCAACGGTTTTGATCCGGTGATAATCATCTTCCAGGTTAGCTTGATGGGGTTTGGTTTGCGACCGCAATAGTACCAGGCGATATTGTTGCTGACCGGTTTTAGTGGTAAATAACACCGGCCTTGACAACTCCCCTACCTTCATGGAATCAATAACAAAATACAGGGAAGCATCCAACTGGTCCATTTCAAAAGCAGTAGCCCCGGATTGTTGGTTGACCAGGATACCGCCGTTATGTTTGGTTTCTTCATCATCGGAATATTTCTCTACAGCTTCCGTAAATGTCATGGTGCTATCAACAGCAATGGCCTGGTACAGGGTATCCAGCTTCCGTTTGGTCTTTTGCAGGTCGAAACTGGTCATTTGGGGTTTGACCAGGATATGCCTGACATTTATTTTCTCCCCTCTCCGTTCGATCAATTCGAGGATATGATAGCCGAAATCACTTTCGATGATCTCCGATAGATCGCCGGGAGATTTAAGCTTGAAGGCGGCGGCTTCGAAGGCTGGAACCATTTCACCCCGGTTAAAAAATCCCAATTCACCGCCATTTTGCGCAGATCCGGGATCTTCGGAATAAATGATGGCCAGTGTCGACAATTTTTCCCCTTCCTGGATCCGTTCCCTCAGCTTTTGGATCTTATCCATGGCCATTGCTTTTTGCTCCTCGCTGATCTCAGGTGCGATAACAATTTGACTTAATTCCACCTCGGCATTGAAAAAGGGCAGGCTATCTTCCGGAATTTCCCTAAAGAACTGTTTTACTTCTGCCGGAGTTACTTTGATATCCTTGATAATATCCGATCGCATCCTTTCCGCCAATAACAATTCCTTGATATCTCCCCGGAAATCTTCCTTGATCTCCAATAAGGTCTTCTTATAATACTCTTCCATTTTTTCCTTGGATCCGATCAGGCTGATAAAATAACGGATCCGCCGGTCAAGCTCCCCTTCCACTTCATCTTCCGAAACCACAATACTGTCGATCTCCGCCTGTGCCAGCAACATTTTCTGCAGCAACATCTGGTCCATGATCTGGCAATGAATGTTTTCTCCGACAGCCTGGCCCTGGCTGAGGAACTGTTGATACTGGATCTCTATATCCGATTTCAGGATAATTTTATCCCCGACGATGGCAACGATTTTATCCACCAGTTTGGACTGGGCCATCGCCTGATAGCCCGTAAAACTGATTACAATCGCCAATAGCAGCCTTTTCATAAGCCTGTAATTGATGTTTACCTGATCTTTAGCCATCATCATTGTTAATAAATCTCGAAATAACTCTTGCCCAACGCATCATCATAAACCTTTTCGTAAAGATCTTTCAGGAAAAACAGTTTTCTTTTATTGATAATGATCTTTTTTATATCGTCCCTAACATAGCTGAGCGGCGCCAAAGACTCCTTAACCCTGAAATCTTTTACCTTCAGCATGTAGATATAAGCCGTATCCCGGAATTCTTCGAACCTTTTACGTTTCAGGATCCTTTCCAGGTCGTTGTAAGGTATTGGGATCTCCGGTGTAATTTCAGATACCAATAACCAATTGGAATCATTGACATAATAGTTGATCGCATACTGATGGCAATAATCTTCGAGCTTGGAATGATAAATCGGATCTTCCGAGTTTAACCAATAACGTACGGAATCCAATTTTGGTGCCTCCTTATTCAATTTCAAATAAGAAAGCTGGGCAATATTGGTTTTCAGTTCAAAAAAATTTTCGCGGGCGTTTTGGTAATAATCGGCGATCTCTGCTTCGCTGACAAGGGTGTCGAGCTTTTGCCTGACCAACTCCTTTTCATATAAATAGATGATAAGCGATTGCCGGTAGTTTTCAATTTGCCGTTCTACATCTTTTTTTTCGTCCGATAAATTATCTTCGGCAATCCGAAGCACCAGGTGGGTACGCACCCAATTGTCGATATAATTATCGACGATAGCCGTACTATCTTTTGAGGGAGTGCCCGGTTTAACAAGAGTGGCGATCTCAGAATGGTAGAGGTATTGATCGAATACCCTGGCCAGCGGTTGCTCTTCACCACTATCGCTTTTATTGGTAAAAAGGGAACAGGAGGACGACAACAGGAGGAAAACCGGTATGATATACTGGTAAGTCGGCTTCAAAACTACTTCATGAGGGATTTCAACACCTCATCGTTTACCTTTACCGGATATTTGCTGCGCAATTTCTTCAGCCATTCTTTTTCCAGGTGCTCCTGGTAATCCGCTACCACATAACCTTTGGCTTCATCCAGCGTTTTAGGTTCGGCTTCATACAAGCCGGTAACTTTTACAAAGCTCACCCCGCCTTCTTCGCGGGTTACATTTCTGCTAAGGCCCATTTTCCACACAATCTGATCGACAACAAGATTTTGTTCTTTTTCGAAAGTGCCGTCTTCTTCAATGCGAATGTTATTGGGTTGGTCGGATGTATTGATCGAGTTCAGCACTTCTGCATTACTGAGGTTTTTGCCCAATAAGGCCTTTGCACTATCAGCCGTTTCCTTGTCGACACAACGGAAAACCGTTCCTCTCAGCCGGTCGCCCCACATATATTTTCCCTTTTGGGTATCATAGTAGCTTTTGAGCCCGGTTGTATCTTCCACCGCTTTCGACCAAACTTTCCGATCGGTCAGTTCGAACAGCAAGATCCCGTCCCGGTACTCTCCCATAAGGGATTTAAATTCGGGGTATTTATCCTCCAACTGGTTTTCTTCAAAGGCCAGGCTTTCATCCGTAACCCACATGGCATACAATTGATTAAACCTTTCTTCTTTTGAGCCTTTCAGCCTTTTACGCTGGTTTCGTTCAATGTATTTTGCAAATTTTTCCTGGGAATATTTTTGATCCTTTAAGGTAAAAAGCGGATCCTTCATCCCGGGGGCCATATTGGCTTTCCAACCGGATTTGAGGATACTTTCATCGATCTTTTCCAGCAATTTGGCTTTGGCTTTGGGGTATTCCTTGAACTCGTTTTCTTTCTGGATCTTTTTGAGGAACATTTTTTTGGATACCTCCGAACGGCTGTCGCGTTCTATCTTCTTTTTGATCTCATCTTTTATCTCATCATACACCGGCAGGTCTTTCTTATCCAGTCTTTTGATGATATGCCAGCCATACTCCGTGTTGACCGGCTTGGAGTAATCGCCGTTATTTTTCAGGGAGAAGGCAGCATTTTCAAATGCAGCGACCATTCTTCCCGCACCGAACCAGGGCAGGTTGCCACCACTGCTGGCAGAGGTCTTATCTTCTGAAAATTGTTTGGCCAATTGCTCAAAATTCCCGCCGGCTTCCAGTTTATTATAAATGTCATCGATCTTGGATTGGGTAGCAGTGAGCTGTTCGGGTTTGGCATTTTTGGGGATCTTGATAAAAATATGGGCCACCAGTATTTGTCCCCTGGATTTTCGGCGATCTTCAGTTTTGACGATATGATACCCGAAACGTGTTCTTACCGGCTTGGAGATCTGACCGACAGGCGTGTTAAAAGCTGCATTTTCAAAGGGATAGACCATTTGTAAAGCGGTAAAGTAGCCAAGATCTCCACCATTTTCCTTAGCCGAAGGGTCTTCGGATAATTCCTTGGCCGTTTCGCCGAAATCTTTGCCATCAACGATACTCTTCCGGATGTTCAGGATCTTTTCATGAGCAACCAGGGTATCTTCGGGCATGGCATTAAGACCGACATTGATCAGGATATGTCTGGCTTTCACCTCTTCCTGCAGACGTTCATAAGCTTCTCTCAACAACTGTTCGTTAACTTCCCGATCGACCAGGTAGGATTTTGCCAACTGTTTGCGGTAAGTGGCCAGCTCCTTTTTGATCTCTTCCAGGGTATCGATACCCAGATCTTCCGCCTCCCTGACCTTCAACTTAAAGTTCACATAGAGGTCGAGATATTCTTTAATGGACGCCTCGGAATAGGCATTCTTTTTTCCCTGGTTGTTTTTATCATAGATATACCTGAATTCCGCTTTATGGACATTATTTTTCCCATAGGTAAATAGTACATCATCTTTAGCATCGGCAACTCCGAACGCAGGCCCGAGGGTTAATGATCCCAATAAGCCAACCATGATAAATGTGTATAGTGTTTTCATATGATATGCATTTTGCCGTTTGCGATCAGGGGCTTCACTTCATCAAACAACTCCGAACGCCAGCCATTTCCGCCCGTAAAATCGTAAACAATTCCTTACATGTTTAGTTAAGAGAGCAATCCTGACGATATTTTGAGATCATCCCTCTCCAAATTAAACCCTCCTGAGCTTAAAAAACGCTAAATTAACTATTTTCCTTTAGTTTAGGTAAAGAAACCCACAAGAAAATCAAGGCTGCAAAAGGAGGGAATCAAAGCCTTTGAACAAGAATAGTGGACAATATACATAAGCACAAAACCTTATTAAGCCAGTCCTTTATTCAAGAAATGTAAACAGTATTTTCAGGAGGTATTCCTGGCCGTGTTTACGAGCCCTTGAAATTTGATCAATTGGGAGGAAAATCAGCACTGCCGGATGATCCGGGAAAGAAAGAATGAATGATGAATGCTGAAGTAAGAAGGCAGAATTTCTTACTTCTGCATTCCACCTTCATCATTCGAAATTCCTCTTCCGGTTTGTATAGGTACTATATATGATCAATTGGCAAACCGGCGTATAAATCACCATCACATCATTTCAATAAAGATGGATGTTGGCCTCCAATATTTCCCAATTTATCCGGAATTTATAAAGCATGATCTTTAAGGATCCTGTAAGATCAGTGGGGTAGGTTTTTGATCAGGGTGCAATAGCTGCGCTTGTTCCGGGTATAGAACCTTACCTCATCCATAATGGCAAAGATCAGGTGTAGCCCCATGCCTCCTTTTTTTCTTTCCCGTGCTAATCTTTCAAGGTCTTTCTTCATCACTCGTTTCTCGACAAAATCAATATCGCCTACATCGGAAACGGTAACACTCAGGGTACTGTTATCATGCGTTAATACCACGTCAATGGATTTTCCTTCATCGCAGGCATTTCCATGGATGATCGCATTCGCACAGGCTTCATCTACGGCCAATACGATCTCATGTTTCTCCTTTGAAGAGAAAGGAAGATCTTTCAAATGCTGGTTAACAAATGAACGGATCTTCTTTAATTCATTTTTATTGCATATGACGGAGATATTATTAGCCATCAATGATTTGAATTGCATCTGCCTGAGTCGGCACAATTGAAACAAGCTGGTCGAGCCCCAGGATCTGGAAAACATTCAGTACCTTATCACTGAGGTTGTAAAAGACCATATTACCTTCGTGGGATTTTATGTCTTCGATATAAGACACGAAAACGCCTAATCCCGCCGATGAAATATAATCCAGGCCTGCACAATCAATGATGATCTGAAAATTCTTCTTTTCCAGCGCTTCATTCATCACTTCATCCATTTGAATGGCTGAACTGGCATCCAATTCTCCGACAATACTGACTTCCAAATGATTTTCCTTAAATGATTGTATAATTTCCATATATGAGCGGCTTTACGGATTTCTGGTTTATATGTTGCTATGTTGATACTCTAAATTTCATCACGATCAGGGTAGAATCGTCCAGGTAATTATCACTCCGGGTGAATGCTTTGAGGTCATCGAATATACCATCACTGATCACCCTGGAATCGGCGGAAGCATTCTTTTCCAAAACCTGCGCCAATCGATCGTAATCATATTCTTCCTCCCCGTTCTCGCTTCTGGCCTCTGTTATCCCGTCGGTATACAAAACCAGGATACTATCGGGGCTTACGCTTCGCTCCCTGATATCCACGAGGTTCCTGAACTTATCCGATCGGATGATCCCCAAACCTATCCCGTCATCGTCAAAATATTCGGCTTGCTGCTTTTCATGATCATAATACAGGATCGGGCAATGGCCGGCCCTGGCGTAGGTGATCTTCATTTCCTCCAGGTCAACCAGGATATAAGCGAAGGTGATAAACAAGCCCTTGTCCAGGCAATTGCTGACAGCATTGTTGACATGTACCATGAAATCGGCCGGCGATAGCTTCAGGTCTATGAGCGCCTGAAAGATGCCTTTGAGCTCGGCCATGTGAAAGGCCGCCGAAGTCCCTTTTCCCGAAACATCACCGATCACTACTGCGAATTTCTGGTCATCAAAGCGGTAAAAATCATAATAATCCCCACCCACTTCCTTGGCCGGTTTGCTATAAGCGGCGATATCGATCTTAGCGCTCTCCGGAAAAGATTGCGGTAACAGGTCTTGTTGTATTCTCCGG
>JANQFB010000374.1 GCA_028278085.1 Chitinophagales bacterium | reverse complement strand
CTGTCGGTTCTGACAAGCAAAACGGATCTTTCCTGGTTTGCCTGCCGGCCGGGAAAAACTACGCCCTGAATGTTTCCAAGAAAGACTATTTGTTTTATTCCGAAAACTTTTCGCTGAAAAACAGGAATCCTGACAAACCCTATTTGATGGATATCGCCTTGCAACCCATTAAGATCGGCGAAAAAGTAGTGCTGAAAAACATATTTTTCGAAACCGCCTCTTTCCAACTCAAAGACGAATCCAAAGTCGAGCTGGAAAGGCTGGTCAGCCTGCTCAACAGCAATCCCGGGATCAGTATCGAGATCAGCGGGCATACGGATAATGTAGGGAAAGAGCAGGCCAATATGGTCCTTTCCAAAAACAGGGCCAAAGCAGTTTATGATTACCTGATCAGCCAGCAAATCGACCCCGGCA
The DNA here is from genome assembly GCA_028278085.1 of Chitinophagales bacterium. GTDB lineage: Bacteria > Bacteroidota > Bacteroidia > Chitinophagales > JANQFB01 > JANQFB01. Next base: position 6,516 of record JANQFB010000374.1, on the reverse strand, counting down.
GGTTAACTTATGAAGGATTCGGAGATACACAGCCCATTGCGGATAATCACACTGAAGATGGCCGCGCCCAAAACCGTCGAACGGAATTTAAAGTGATGGGTAAATAGCCATCCACTTTCCTATTCATCACCACATTTCTTTTTTTTATCCCTTCCTTGTAACCTTTGCCATTGGTTTCCGTAAATCTGTCTTATCCAGCCCGATTAGAGATAAAAATTAAAAAGTTTTGGCCGTTGCCGGCTGAAATTGCTTCCCCAAGAGGAATTTCCGGTATGAGAGTGCGATTACAAAATAAAAATGATTTTGTAATTCAAATTTTTGGTGGTTATGCGTACGATCTTATATTTTATTTTAGCTGGATTAGCAGGTGCTATGGTGATGTTGGGGGCAAATTATCTAATTGCAGGCCCTGATCTTTTCGACCCTTACAGCCTTTCCTTGAAGGGTTCGTTCACCGGAAGAGAACTTATCTTTTTGAAAACTTTTGGATTTTACTTTTTGCTGAGTGGTTCAATCGCCGTTATTTTCGCCTTCTTATTTTTTAATGTGCAAACCCTGATGAAAGCCGGAATGATCGGTTCCATCATAGCTGCACTGGCCTATATCACTTTAGTGGCGACCGGATTAAATCCCTACCAGGTTCTGATCAATAACTATTTGGGATTGCTGATCTACGGATTGACCGGATTTACGACGGTAAGCACCTTGTTCAGTTGTATTCGCTTTATCCGGATCCGTATCCGATACGATCACATCCAAAGTCCGGTATCTATTTTTGCATGATAGCTTCCCGGATCGGGATCAGCTTTTGAAGCAAAGGCTCCAGCAGCGCCAGCGGTAACATGTTCGCAGCATCCGATTTTGCTTTCACAGGTTCCGGATGTGTTTCGATGAACAGCCCATCTGCCCCGGCAGCTATCCCTGCCCGGGCAATAATTTCGATCATGGCCGGCAAACCGCCCGTAACACCGGATTGTTGGTTGGGCTGTTGAAGGGAATGGGTGCAATCCAGGATCACCGGAACATCAAATTGCTGCATGACCGGAATGTTCCGGAAGTCTACCACCAGGTCCTGGTAACCGAAAGTCGTTCCCCTTTCCGTAACCATTACGAGATCATTATCGGCCTGCCTTACCTTTTCCACGGCAAAGCGCATGGCTTCCCCGGATAGAAATTGCCCTTTTTTAATATTCACGGCCTTGCCTGTGGAGGCGGCCTTTAGCAAAAGGTCGGTCTGCCGGCATAAAAATGCAGGTATCTGCAAAACATCGGCCACCCTGGCTGCCTTTTCCACTTCTGTTGTTTCATGAATATCTGTCAGCACCGGGACCTCCAATGCTTCCCTGGTTTGCCGTAAAATGTCCAATGCTTCATCGGAACCCATGCCGGTAAAGGAATCGAACCGGGTCCGGTTGGCTTTGCGGTAAGATGCCTTGAATATGAAGGGAATGCCCAAATTACCGGTTATCTCTTTGAGGGCGGCTGCAGTAGCTTTGACGGTAGCCTCGTCTTCCACCACACAGGGACCGGCGATCAGGAAAAAATTACCGGGAGAACCGGGATCGATATGAGGGATCTTAGGGATCAACAGTCAGGCTTTATACCGCAAACTTACATCATTTATACCAATGGCCGGCAGCCTTTAAACTTTAAGAGAGATGGGTTGAACGAAAAACCGCTCCGGTTAGACGAATTTTTGGTTGCATTATACCGATAACTTTGTAACTTTAAGTATGTCATAAAAATCACAATATTATTTTTCCTGATATGAGGCCTGGATTTATACCGGTTTGGATCACTGCCCTTCTCCTATGCTTTCTTACCATGTACGGCTTGAGTTATGTTTGGCATGGTATCCTGTTTAACGATTTCTTCAAGATCTACATTCACAACTTTCCTCAACTTTCGAAGGTCGATTATTATCGCTACATCGGTTCGGGCTATGCGGTGTTATCGATGATCATAGCCCTGGTTTACCCGTTTATTTACAGTCAAAGGCGATCGCCACTCCTTAAAGGTATCATACTCGGCCTGGTTTTGGGATCGATGGCCTATGCCGGTTTGCGGTATTCCGGATTATCGGTGTACCAAAGCTCCTCTGTTTCTCAGATCCTGGTTGATATCTGCTGGCAGATGATCGAACAGGGGCTTGGTGGATTTATCTTCGCCTTTGTATACCTGAAGCTCAAAAACCTGGACCTGAAAACGCTGAACGTGCCCTTATTAATATTCATATTTTCCGCCCCACAATGATCTCAGCCGGTTTCTCATCTCCTTTTCCCTGGGATTATCCATGGGATCATAGAACTTTGTGCCGCTGATAGCGTCGGGCAGGTATTCCTGGTCGACAAAGTTCCGGGGAAAATCATGTGAATATTGATAATCTTTCCCATAGTCCAGGGATCTCATCAATTTCGTTGGCGCATTCCGGAGATGCAGCGGCACCGGCAGATCTCCTTTCTTGTTAACCATAGCTTTGGCCGCCTTAATGGCTTTGAGCGCCGTATTACTTTTGGGAGAAGCGGCCAGGTAGGTCGCCGTTTGGGATAAGATCAATTCACATTCCGGATAGCCGATCACATGAATCGCCTGGAAACAGTTATTAGCGATCACTAACGCGGTAGGATTGGCATTACCGATATCCTCGGCAGCCAGGATCAACATCCTTCTGGCGATAAACTTGGGATCCTCCCCTCCTGCGATCATCCTTGCCAGCCAGTAAACGGCGGCATTCGGATCGCTTCCTCGCATGGATTTGATAAAGGCGGAAATCACATCATAATGTTGTTCCCCCTGTTTATCATAGGTGGCTACGTTCTGCTGCGCCGATTGACGCACTTTTTCATTGGTGACTTCGATGGGGCTACCTTCCTCCTGGGATACGACCAGCTCAAATAAATTGAGCAGTTTACGGGCATCTCCCCCGGACAGCCGGAGTAAGGCATCCGTTTCACGAAGCTCGATCTTTTTTTGACGGATCTCCGGGTCCTCGTTGGTGGCTTTTTCAAGCAGGCTGAGCAAATCTTCTTTGTCGAGCGGCTCCAATACATAGACCTGGCAACGGGAAAGCAAGGCTGAGATCACTTCGAAGGAAGGATTTTCCGTAGTGGCCCCGATCAATGTCAGGATACCTTTCTCGACAGCTCCCAATAGTGAATCTTGCTGGGATTTACTAAAACGATGGATCTCATCGATAAACAAAATGGCATTGCCCTGTCGGCCGGCCAGTTGAATGACTTCCCTGACCTCCTTGACGCCGGCGCTGATGGCGCTTAGTTGGTAAAAGGGCCGGTCGAGGCTTTCGGCGATGATATGGGCGAGGGTTGTTTTTCCCGTTCCCGGGGGGCCCCAGAAGATCAGGGAAGGCAGTTGCCCGGATTGGATAACCTTCTTCAACACGCCTTCCTCACCGACCAGGTGGGACTGCCCCACCAGGTCGTTAAGCCTGGTGGGGCGCATTCTCTCTGCTAAAGGCGGGGTGAAGGACATAGCAACTCGAATTAATCGGGGATTGGTGTAACAGGGGGGATTAGCGGGAGGCCATAGTATCGACCACTTGAGAGATGGGTACTTTTTCGCCATTGTAGTAAGCTACAATAAAGGCGTCTTTATATTGGATCCGGGGCACCAGTTCTTCCCGGAGGTAGGCCTGTGCCTTTTTGAAGTTGCGGAAATCGCCGGCGGTATAGATATAATTCCCTTCTTTTTCAATCTCCCGCAGATCGATCATATCGGCGAAAAGCTCGAGGGGCACCTTATGGCTGAAATAGCCCAATTGTATCCGGAAGCTTACCCGTTGGGATAAAAAATCCTGTTTCATCTTGTGGATGTTCGCCAGCGCTTCTTCCGGGATATCGGATGGCGTTGATCTCCGGTTCTTTTTGGCCAACACCAGGGAAGTTTCCTGCCGGTAGCGGTGGAGGGTTCCCGAAGTCCGGATCGGATGCTGACTGATCGCATAGCCGGATTTATCGGCAACGATTATATATTCTTTAGCCGGTTCGATCACCATCTCGAACTTCCCGCGCTCATCCGTTGTAACGATATACTGAACTTCATAGCGGGCATCACATAAGACAACAACGGCATTGGGGATCGGTTTGGTAGCATCCATTACTTTTTCCGGTTTTTCCGTAACCAGGATGCTTTCGGCAACCGTGCCTTCCAATTTGATAAAGCCGTCATTTCGGGCAACATTAATATAATCCTGCCCATAGCTTTTCATCATCAACAAGATCAATAAAAAGACGGGTAAAGGCAAACGCAGTTTGGCAATAATACTCATGGCAACTCGATACATAAGGGAGAATTTTACGGAGGTTAGCAAAATTTCACCTTCGTACGCTGTGAATTTTTTTTAAGTTACCAAATTTAGACAAGCGACCGAATTTTATCGGTGAACCACTATTTTTCGGATATGCGATTATTTAACTTTGTGGCCGGAATTTGCATCAAAAAGGGCATGGATACTACAATTCGGCCGATACAAGACATTATTATCCGATCCGGGCCATTGCTATTTGATGCCGGTTTGTTATAAATTATGTTGTATCCGTTAGTTTTCAAACCCCTCTTGTTCCTGTTGTCGCCTGAACAGGCGCATCATTTTACCCTTACCCTTTTTGATCTCATCCTTAGGATCCCCGGCATGCGGTTGCTCATCCGATCGATGTTCACCCTGCCGGAAGCCGGTTTATCCAAAAGCCTGTTGGGATTGCACTTTCCTAACCCTGTCGGACTTGCAGCCGGTTTCGATAAAAATGCCAAATACCTGGACGCCCTGGCATGCCTGGGATTTGGTTATGTAGAGATCGGTACGGTAACCCCCAGACCTCAGTCGGGCAATCCCAAACCGAGATTATTCCGTCTGAACAAAGACCGGGCGCTCATCAACCGAATGGGTTTTAATAACGATGGTGTCGAGGTTATCGCCAGGCGACTGGAGCAGCGGCCGGCTAACCTGATCGTCGGGGGGAATATTGGCAAAAACAAAGATACCCCTAACGAAAATGCGCTGGACGACTATGTCGCCTGCTTTACCAGGCTCTTTCCCTATGTCGATTATTTCGCGGTGAACCTGTCATCTCCCAATACTCCTGGATTACGGTCGTTACAGGAGAAGGAACCCTTGCAGCAGCTCCTCGGCGGCCTGGTGCGCCTCAATCAACAGCAAGCGCAACCCAAACCGATATTGCTGAAAATTGCTCCTGACCTGGATGATGCCGCCCTGGACGATATCATCGAGATCGTACAGGGCATCGGGATCGATGGCATTATCGCTACCAACACTACGATCGGCCGCGGTGGTCTCCGAACAGATCCCGGGCGCCTGGATAGCATCGGCAATGGCGGTTTGAGCGGCCAACCCTTACGGGATACCGCCAACCGGATCCTCCGCTACCTATCGGAACGGCTACCGGAAGATTTCCCGATCATCGGTGTGGGAGGTATCCACAGTGTTCATGATGCCAGGGAGCGGATCTCCGCAGGAGCGAGCCTGCTGCAAGTCTATACCGGCTTTATCTATGAGGGCCCTTCCCTGGTGAAAAGGATCAATAAAGGATTGCGGCAACTCGGCCAATAGCCTAATACCTACCGGGCAAAAACGTAGGAAATAATATTGGCTCCCATTCTCAGCGCCTGGAGCCTGACTGCAGGTTTATCCTTGTGCACTTCTTCGTCTTCCCATCCATCACCCAGGTCACATTCGTAGGTATAAAAACATACCAACCGGCCTTCATACAACAAGCCAAAGCCTTGTGGAGGTTTACCGTCATGCTCGTGTATCTTGGGCAGGCCCCGGTTGAAATCGAATTTCTGATGATAGATCTCATGGGAAAACGGTAATTCCACAAATTCCAGCTCCGGGAATACTTTCTTCATTTCAGGACGGATATAAGGATCCATACCATAATTGTCGTCGATATGCAGGAAACCGCCGGCTTTGAGATATTTCCGCAAATTTTCGGCCTCCTGGTCGGAAAAAACCACATTTCCATGCCCGGTCATATGGACAAAAGGATAATTGAACAGCTCCGGGCTGCCCACTTCAACGGTAACCGGCTCATCATAAAAGTTGGTCTGTAATTCCTTGTTGCAAAACTTCGCCAGGTTAGGCAAAGCGGTCGGATTGGCATACCAATCCCCGCCCCCGTTATACTTTAGCAATCCTATTTTCAGGCTCGGCTCCGACCAGGCGGGTGTGAGGACGGCCCAACACAGCAACAGGAAGATTATGGCATTAACTTTCATCTATGATCGAACTTTTTTCAGTACCTGTATGGTATGGCAGGCCACCAAACCGGCTGTTTCCGTTCTTAACCGCTGGGCGCCCAGGCTTACCGGTATACATTCATGCCTCATGGCCCTCGATACCCTTTTGCATCCCGTGCTGCTTTCTTTCCTTCCGTATAAAAAACAGCTTGAGAGGCACCTCCGCCTGCCAGGCCCGCACTCCGATCGAACTTGTTATCGGATCCGCCCCCGACGTCAAGCCTCCCACCGCCTCCACACCTC
>JANQFB010000358.1 GCA_028278085.1 Chitinophagales bacterium | reverse complement strand
TTATTCAAATGGAAGGCAGCAACATTTTCACAAACCGCTGTATCCGACGGCAGGCTGATAACAGGAAGCGGAAGAACTTCCACCTGCTGGGCATGGGTTTTAGAACAATTATATCCTCGATTGACCGAATAAACGATCCCATACGACCCGATCCCGATACTATCCGGGTAAATGATCGCGCTATCCGGGTAAAAGATATCATCCTGCCAAAAGGAACTGCCATAACTCCCGGTAGCAGGTTGTCCGCCTGTTAGAAAAACAGGCCCTTGATCAATGCATATATCCGGAATAGTAGGATGCGTTAAGGTAAAAGGGCTGCAGGATTCAACATTGCCGAAAAATACATCAGTACTGCCTGACGAAACCAACTGTATACTATCAAAATCCACACCAGAACTGTTCAGATCTCCCACCAGGTAAGCTCCGGCACCTCCACCGGGAGCGGTGATCCCCCATCCTTCTTCTTTAGCGTTATTGCCGTTTCCCATTGTTGCCCAGTAAAAATCGCCTGTCGGGCCATACTTGGCTACAAAAACATCACCATTTGCATCCGCTGTAAGGGTATCGTATACCGCATCATCAATAGCAAAATAGGCCACGTTGGAGATCATTCCGGTGATGAAGATCTGACCGTGATCATCAATAGTCAGTGCCTTCGCACACGATTGGCCGGTACCTGCGTTGGCTGCGGTCGCAAAAGGCAGGCCACCGGCCCTTCTTGCCCATTCAATTAATCCGGACACGTGAAATTTTGCTATGAAGATATCACCAAGATCAGAAGCCCCACGGTATGGGCCATAGAGATCATCAATAAGACTTTGAAATTCCAGGGTACCTACAGCCTCTCCAACGAGGTACACATCGTTACTATTCCCCATGGCAATATCCCAGACTTTGTCATCTCCCTGGTCGCCAACGATATCGAAAACGCTTTGATAAGTAAGAGAGGTGTCGAAAACGGCCAGAAAAATGTTATAATTCGCACTTGAAAAAACCAAATGGGTGCCCCACTGGCAATCCCGGAAAAACTCTCCTGCCAGAAAGACCTTTCCTGCCGGTGATATGGCTAAACACTGCGATTGAACAGCGCCATTACTAACAAAGCCGTCCCCGGCTTTTACTACTCCCAAAAAATTGCCGTTGATATCGTATTTTGCCAGGTAAGACAGTTTCGCCCCAACCATTATTAAAGTATCCTGTGCCATTACAATATTGCTATCCGCATACCCGGTAACGTAAATTCTTTGATCTGCATCGATAGCCAGATCTTCTGCACTCGCATTCCCGGTTTTCGTACTCCAGATATAATTTCCTGCCGGATCGTATTTGAGCATAAAACCACCTTTTCCGGTCAGCGTATCTGTCATTTGCCCGAAAGAGGCGCCTGCCGGATCTAAATTTCCGGATATGTATAGATTATTCAGGCTGTCGACAGCCATCCCGGTTGGGCTGACCGTTCCATTATCACTGGCATCAACTGCCCACAGAAGGTTCCCTGAGCTGTCATATTTAGCTATCCAAAGATCCTGGCTGCCACTGGCCGAGAAGCTATTGCCACCGAGGTTTAGGTTGCCGGTAAAATATCCGAGCAAATAAAGGTTACCATCATTGTCGTGGACGATAGCCCTGCTATGTTCGGCCTGGCTACCACCAACACTGTGAGCCCACTGGAATTCCTGACCTTGGGCTACAAAAGACAGAACCAGCCCACTTATGCACACTAAGCAAAAAACATATTTCATAGTTAATTCTTTTTCTACAATATTATGTTCTTTAGGTATTTCACGCAACGTGTAATCCATGAGTGGCCGGATGGAAACATTGTTGTGTCATTTCAGTCCATAAACGGGTAGGCCCGGCCCCATACGAGCGCTACGGAAATCCCGCTTATGGGCTAAAAGGCAGTACCTGATAGCATTTGACTCCCGTTTATGGGTTTCAGCTTGTATGCTGTTTTGTCGGGGGGTATATTTAGGTAACCCGATTTTCGCTTTATCATCATTATAGAAATAGCTACATTTGGATGAATTTCCCGCTGGATATGAACCGGAATTATCTGCTATTTGCTTTACTTCATATAAGCCTGATGACATGGGGACAAGAGCCGGTTTTTGTTCATTATACAGCAGCAGACGGCCTCCCGAGTAATACCGTCTATAGCATTGTCCAGGACCATGAAGGATATATCTGGATGGCAACGGAAACCGGAGTTACCCGTTTTGACGGCATTAAAATTACAAACTATACGCCCAAAGACGGCTTACCCAGTTCGGAGATCCTCAAATTATTTGTAGATTCAAGAGGCATAATATGGATGGTCTGCTACTCCGGTGAGGTGGCATTCTATCGGGATCATCAATTTTATAATCGCAAAAATACGCCCTGGCTCAATGAATTGAAACTGAAACAGTGGCCTAATGTGCTTTTAGAAGACTCCAAAGGAAATATATGGATATCAGCATTTGCGAGTCCAACTTATTGCATTGATCCGGCCTCCGGCTTCCGTATAAAAAAAAGAGATTTCAGCAGGTCGAGGCTGGGTCACAGTGAAATTATATTTGAACACGACAATGGACAGTTATACATGTATTCCGATTCTGTCCTGAGCACTATTGACGAGAACTTTAGCGTGAAATCGCAAAGGATACTCCAATTGCCGGGCATTGCATTTAGTCTCAATACCCATTCAGGTAGCACAGTGCTTTACTACAGATCGAATATTGTTGAAATTGATCCTGCTTTTAGGAAAGCGCTGTGCTACCTGAATGGGTATTGAGACTAAATGCAATGCCCGGCAATTGGAGTATCCTTTGCGATTTCACGCTAAAGTTCTCGTC
>JANQFB010000305.1 GCA_028278085.1 Chitinophagales bacterium | reverse complement strand
ATCTGAAGCAGGTTGACTTCAGCGCTACCCATAGCGCCCCGGAACGGTTGGACAAGATCCGCTTATATGCTAAAAATGAAGAAGGAGATAAGCTGCTGCAAACGGTATACTTCGATTATGATTACTCCCTGGCTCCGGGACAGCCCAATTCCAGGGACGGACAGGGAAAACTGACCTTAAAAAAGGTATGGATGGCGTATGAAGATGTGGTGGAAGCCGATCATTCCCCTTACCAATTCGTTTATAGCTATCCTGACAAGAGCGATTATGCGCCCGAAGTATGGGATCGCTATCATGATATATTAGATCCGTTGAAAATTTCCGGCCCCGGGGGCTATATGCCTTCGCACTATGAAGCCATGCAAAACCCCGCTTGGGCGCCGGAAAACACGGATGCCTGGGGCTATTATCAATATGACGGAGCCTCGAGAACCCAGCTTATGCAGCCCTGGGTGAACCAGGCGCCCGATGCCATCCGGTTCGACCCGGCTGCCTGGCACCTCAAGCGGATCATTCTCCCTACCGGCGGCGAGATACAGGTCCAATATGAACAAAAGGATTATCGCTATGTCCAGGATAAACCCGCCATGGCTATGGTTTCCATGCTCGAATCATCCAAAGGTGGCCTCGACCGGTCGATCTGTTTGAATCAGCAACCGGATCTTTTTCTTTTGAACCTCGAAGATATCGGCCTGGATCCCTCGGATCCCGGATACGATCAACAGGTAAATGCGCTGGTGAATAATGTGTATGAGCACTTCGATAAAGACGCCAAAGTCTACTATAAGATCCTCTATGCTTTGGCCGGCGATGATAAACCTTCCGTTTCACACAATGTATGCAATAGCGAATACATCGACGGTTATTCCTACTTCTCGACTTTCGGTGGTTCGACCTTTGGTTTCCGGTGTTTTAATTTTGACGACAGGGACCGGAAAAATGTGGTCATACATCTGCCCTTTACCAGGTGCCTCAATTATGTGGAAACCGGTATCGGTAATAATATCGACAATGAAGGCAGTTGCGATCCGGCGCTTACCTCCCTGAACAATGTTTATAAGCCCGATGCCGGAACGATGTTTGAAGTATTGGCGCATATTCCCAAAGCGGAGCGGCGTCATTTGGAGATTACCCGTTGCACGGCGATCAATTACGAGCAATCCTACATCAGGATACCGGTATTGAGAAAACTCGGCGGCGGAGTCAAGGTGAAAAGAGTGTTGACCTACGATCACGGCCTGGAGAAAGGAGATGCAGAATTGTATGGACAGGAGTTTTATTATGAAGATGAAGAAGGTCAAAGCAGTGGCGTGGCCGTGAATGAACCCGCAGCCATCGGAGAGGAAAATGCCTTGCGTCAATTATTATATGAGATCGTTTCCAGTAATAACCATTCCAAACGGAACAGCCAAAACATCGGGGAAACCCAGCAACCCTCTCCCTCCATCACTTATGGCCGTGTGGCCGTGCAGAATATCCACCGGGGAAGAACCAATGCCGGCTTTACCATCTTCGATTACCAAACCCTTCGTAAATATCCTTCTTCCGTAGGGACTTTTTACACCCCCCTGGAGTTCGATCCCGATGCCGACCGGAAAGAACATGAAAACTTCAAGCTGCCTTTGGGTGTGCTGAATATGGACCTGAACAATGTTTGGTTGTCACAGGGTTACTTATTTAAGCAATATCACAATTACGACCGTTTACTGATCCGGAAAGCCAGCTATGGCGGTAAATACCTGGGCGCTCCGAATGAAAGCAAGATAACCGCCCTGGAAGAGTATCATTATTACGAGCCGGGCGAAAAAATACCCTTGTATTATGATAGTCTTTATGTGATTGCCGATAGTATTCCCGGCTTGGAAACAGATATCGCTGTCGAGTCCAGGTCAGTGGTTGACGGAGGCTTTAATGTAAACCCGGATTTTGACTTGTCCGTCGGCTTGAGCCTGCCGCCGGTATTCAACGGTTCGGTGATCCCCAACCTGGCCGACCAGGAAAAAGGCTTGTATGCCCATGTCATCTCCAAAGTGATCCGTTATCCGGCATTCATCAAAAAATCGGTTTCCATGGAAAACGGTATCTACCAAACCGTTGAGAACCTGGCTTTCGATCCCAACACCGGGAAACCGGTCAAAACGGTCAATTACGATGGCTATCATTATTATCCCCCCGATCCGCCGGTAGATCCCTACACGGGAGAAAAATTAAGAGGCTACGGGGCGATCAAAAATCACAACGGATCGATCACTTCCTATCGCTTCCCGGCTTCGGCCAAGTATGACCGGATGGGGCAAAAAGCCATGAACGAAAGATTCCGCCTGCAAGCCAGTGAGGATATCACGATCCGGAACCAATTCGACGCCCGGCTGATCTATATGGGCCAGGATGTCCGCAGGAACTATTTCAAGATCGAAGGAGATGTGGATTGCGAACTGCTGCGAAAGTTTAACCCCGGCGACCGGATAGAAGTATTTGCGACCGACGGTGATACCGGCTTCGACCACAAATTCACCTACCAGGTTATCCTGGCTATGGGTAACCGGATCTACTATGAAAGGATCCCCGGCATCAACAATCCTTTTTCGAATATCCTGCATTACTGGCCGATCCACCATATCGAGATCCTCCACAGCGGCCGTACCGAGCAATTAGATGCGGAAACCGGGCAATGGGCTACCTATGGCGGGGCGTCCATCGAGGATCAGATGCAGGATCTCATCAAGGACATAAGCTTCCAGGATAGTATGAAAGAATTGACCGGTCTCATGAACGATAAGCTGACGGTGGTCGGAGATATGAAATATATAGACGGTGAAGTCGCGCATAACCTGGGCATTATCTATCCTTCGCATATGCCTGTTGAATATGTCGGCACCAGCGGCGATTGCACCGTCGGGGATCCCAAGCACGGGGCCGTGATCATCAAACCCGATCCCGATGATGACCTGATAGAGATCAGTGTTTTCGGTACCGGCTACCTGGAAGTATTTCCGGTAGGCACGGATAATGGCTATGGCTATTTCCGCTTCAACGAAAAGACCGGCAAGATCGAGTATACCTCCGCGGAAAATCCCTGCTATCGTTTCCCGATCGACCTGAACTGGTGTTATGATAAGAATATTGACGGTTTGCTGGCGGCAAAGGTCCAATCCTGGGACGACGAATGGACCATGGAGGCTGCCCTGAATGAATTGCACTTTGATA
>JANQFB010000304.1 GCA_028278085.1 Chitinophagales bacterium | reverse complement strand
AGCTATACCGTGGGTATCCCCATCCAAATACCCGGCTTGTCGAAAGTAGTGTCGGTTAGGTCCAAACGTTGGCATACACTGGTGCTGGATGCCGACGGGCAGGTCTGGTCGTTCGGACATAATAATGACGGCCAGTGTGGCATAGGATCCGGTCAATCCATCAGCCATTTAAAAAAGATCCGGACGTTATCCGGTGTCAAAGCCATAGCTGCGGGGCTTTACCATAGTGTGGCGATCCAAAGTGGTGGTGACTTTTATGTATGGGGCAGCGGTGATGACGGGGCCCTGGGTCTGGGGAATGTGCAGGACCAGAACAGCCCCCAGGTATCGCTTGTCGGATGTAGCTCGGAACCCGAATGTTTAGTGGCTTCCGCTGCTGGTTTTAGCTATGCCGTCAGCCAGGATACCGTTATGTTTACCGATCTCTCCTTGAATGCGCCAAACCTGTTTTGGGATTTCGGCGACGGAAATGCCAGTTTTGATACGGATCCCACGCATGTCTATCCTTTCCCGGGAAAATACGATGTCTGCCTGACTGCGGATAATGGAGCCTGTTATGACCAGTATTGTCAGCAAATTGTTGTGGGCCTGTTCGTTCAGCAAGATACGGCCATTTGCTCCGGGGATAGTATTTTACTGGGGGGAGCCTACCGATCCGTGGCAGGATTATACTACGATACCTTATCGTCGTACCAGGGTACCGACAGTATCGTTGAAACAGAACTGACTGTCCAAGCCACCTATTTTGTTAAGGATACCGTTTACCTGCCGGCCGGCGACAGCTTGTATGTTGGGGGCGATTGGCAAACCACGACCGGGACCTACACTGAAAACCTGACCTCCCAAGAGGGATGTGATAGTATCGTACAAACCCATTTGATCATTGCACCGCCCAACGCCATTGCTGATCCGTTTAATTACGACAGGATTAAGGTTTATCCTAATCCCAGCCAGGGAATATTTATGCTGGAATTTGAGGGAATGGCCGGTGAACCGATGGAAATTCAGCTCTTCGATATATTCGGAAAGGTTATTCTTACCCGGTTGGTGAAGAGGGATGAACAGAAAACAACCCTCGCTCTTTCCGGTCATCCTTCCGGTATCTATTATTTGCGCTTATCGAATAACCCGGGATCCCAATATCAGCGGGCTATCGTGATCATTGACTAATGGATGTTTCTCATGTATAAGTTTAAAGGGAGTAATTTATAAAATAAATTACTTTAATGTTTTTTTAATTGATAATAATTCGTATATTTATACATTATTGTGGGTGCAACCTGCTAAACCTTCCTTTTAACTAGAAAGTTGGGATCTCCTATCAACCGGAGGAGATTGTACATTAATTCCCAATCCATATTAGCGTAGGGATAACATACCCTACTTGCAATCAATAAGGCAACGACCGAACTTACCTGGTAACCATAGCAACCTCGTATTCTTTTTTTTAGTCATATGGTAAAATAAAAGAACAAATAAAATTTTTAACTCAAAAAATGGAGAAACAAAAAATGAAAACAATTAATCTCAAAAATTTCGAAAACAAATCTGCTACCAGGTTGTGGAACAGAACCCGGATATTCTGTATGATGATCCTTGTCATTTGTTTCATGAATGCTTTTGCCGGTGGCGGCAGTACTTCCAGCAAGAGTAGTAAAAGCAGTAAAAGCAGTGATGATCATGTTATCCTGGTACCATCCGGTGGATCAGGGAATGTGGGGATAGGGACCAATAATCCCACAGACAAGCTAACGGTTGTAGGAGATGCAAGAGTTACAGGTGTATTAAAAGTAGGTGTAAATTCAGTAGTAATATCCGGGCTGTTCCCTGCACCGGGAAATGATATTTATTCCTCACAAAGCACTGGCGACTTGTTCATCAATAGTGGAATGTTGGGTTTGCCTGTACCTCCTGACAACATAGCTAATACTATTTTAAATGCAAGGGACAATACCGCGAATGTCGGTATCGGTCTAACGAGTCCGGGAGAAAAATTACATGTCAGCCAATTCATACGATCTAATAGCCTGGGTGCAGCTTATTCTACCGGCTCATTAGCCAACACGGACGGTCTTGTCGTTGCTGACCAGGATGGTAAATTATTTACCAAGATCGGATTTACCGGAAATGCCAATGATGTCTTATTGGGCGACGGGACATTTGGATCAGGTCCTGCAGATGCTGATTGGACTGCCGTCGTTCCGCCCTTGAGCCTTACTTCCAATATTTATCACACCGGAAAGGTTGGTATTGGAGGCCCTAACACATTTGGACCACTCATTCAATTGTCTGTTTTAGGAGGAACACGGACAGAAGTCTTATATTTTCCACGGGATGCAGTCGTTGGTTCTAACGTGCTCAACACTGTCAGCAGTATTGACAACTTTCGATCCGTTAATATGACAGCACAAAAAAATATCAACCTCATTGTCGATGAACAAAGCCATCATTTTGTGAATGAAGACGTTTCAGCCGGTGTGAATGTTTATAGGGATGGTGTATCCGGTAATCCGTATTTTACGGTTCGAACAACACCGCCAAGCGCTCAATCGGGTTTCGGTTTTCCCGCAGGCTTTAGAGGAAGGGTCGGGATCAATATCACCGAACCGGAGGCAGCATTTCATATTGGCGGTAGTGCTTTTCCGGTTTCTTTAAGTCAAGGTGGTTTGTTGATGGCTGGGCCCTCCAATGCAAAGAATATTGTGATGGACAGGGATGAGATCCAGGCGAGAGACAACGGGAGCGCCTCAAATTTGTTCTTGCAAAAAAATGGTGGCCATGTGGGTATCGGTACATCAAGCCCTGCCGCGAGTCTGGACGTTAATGGCACTGTTCATGTAAGAAGTCCTCAGGGAGTCTTTACCAATGCCGTAAAGAGCTATACCGGCGCAGGTTTGGATCTTGTTGGAGGGGCACAAACCAGGGTGATACTAGTCCCAGGTAATATATTTAAGGTGGTGGATCAGTCAAACAACCCCTTATGGCACATAGATAATGTGGGTGATGTAGGTATTGGCACCGCTAGCCCTGCTGAAAAGCTAGATGTCAAGGGTACTATTCAAATGACAGGATTTAAATTGCCGACCGGGGCCACCAATGGCCATGTCTTAATTTCAGATGC
>JANQFB010000282.1 GCA_028278085.1 Chitinophagales bacterium | reverse complement strand
GCACCCCACCGCTTCGATCACCAAAACCAATCAGCAGCTCCACATCGACTACCACCCCGATGCCGGCTACACCGACATCGACCTGAAAGAATATGTCGGCTACCTATATGCCAAGGTGTTCAACATTTCGGTAACCACCGATGCACCCGGCAATGTGCTGCCCGAAGGTGTGCATTTCGATGCAGCCGTCAATACGGAGCGCTACTATACCCTTGATCCGGGAGAAATTACCATCGTGAGAAGCCAGCTCAACGCAACCAAAAACGAATTGCAATTGGTATGGAATTTTATTGAAGGTGCGGAAAGCTATGACGTGGAATGGGTGTTTGTAGATGTGGCAGACGCCCACTTTAGCCAGCCTTTCGACTTTGATTTCCGGGATGCCACCCGCATCAATGTGCCTGATAACAGCTACGCGATCTCCCTGGCCTTTCCACGGGGCATCTTCGTTTACCGGGTGCGTCCCAGAGGTTATGCCTGGCCTGGTTTTGATCAATTGATCGAAGGCGAATGGAGCTATGATCCCGGCCCACCGCCCACCGGAAAAACCAACCTGGTACCCAACCTGTCCGGCTTCGAGCCCAAGTACAACTGGAACGGTCTCGATCCCGATAAGAACTGGCAATACCAGGTAGGCTATACCGAAGACGGCAAACGCAAGGAAGCCATCAGCTATTTCGATGGCAGCTTACGCAGCAGGCAAAGCATCACCATTTTGAACACCGACCAGAATGCCATTGCCGCCCAATCCATTTACGATTACCTTGGGCGTCCTGCCATTCAAACCCTGCCAGCAGCAATGGCCAGTAAGGGCATCCGTTTCTACGACAAGTTGAGCCGCTCTGCCACCGGTATTTACGATTACACCAATTTCGATCCGGACAGCAAGCTAGGTGTGCAAGACCCTTTAGATCCTTCCAGTGCCGGAGCCGGATACTATTATTCCACCGCCAACACCCATCCCACCGGGATCAATGGCCCCTATGTGCCCGATGCCGAAGGCTATCCCTACAGCCGGGTGCGCTATAAGAATGACGGCACCGGGCGGCTGCACAGCCAGTCCGGGATCGGCAATACCCTGCGGGCTGGAGCCGGCCATGAAACCAAATACTTCTACGCCGCTGCCGGCAGCCAGCAGGAGCTCGACCGCCTGTTCGGTAATGAAGCCGGGGAAGTGATCCAATACAAGAAAAACATGGTGGTCGATCCCAACGGGCAAAGCACTGTGGCTTATATCGACCAGAACGGAAGAACCGTTGCCACAGCACTTGCAGGGGATTCCCCCGCGAACCTGGACGATATCGACACCAAACCTAATGTATTCCAAACCATCACAGGAGACCTTACCCAATTCAACGCGCTAAACCCCGAAGGAAATAGCTGGAGCCTGAGCAACAGCTTTTTAGTGGCCGGCTCTGCTACCTATACCTTTAGCTATGGCTTTACCGGCATGGATTACAGCAGTTGTTTGCCCAACAATATTTCCTGCACTTACAACCTGCACATTGTACTCGAAGATGAGAACGGGAGCGTGGTGAACGACGCCATCCTTTCGCAACCCATAGATTATAGGTTTTACAACATCACCGAACAGCAGATCGCTACCTTAGGTCTTTTCCAGGCCACGCTAAACACAGGCGTTTATACCATCACCAAAACACTAAGCATTAGTGATGAACACCTTCAGGATGTGTTCGATCAGTTCGTGGCGGAAGCGCCCGGCGCCTGTATTGATCCACCTCCCGATGCGGTCACCAATACCCCCTGCAATCCGGATTGCATCGAATTGTGCGAAGGGCAATTTGCGGAACCGAGAGCCGATGGCGGCATTGATTACGTGGACGATCAGGGCACCCTCCTTGCCTCAAAAAATGCAGCAGGTATTTTTGTTTTTGGCGACCAGACCGCCTTGGACGCATTGACCCAGCCTTGCCGGGAGCAATGCGAAGCCGGCCCCGATGTGATCCGCAATAAATGTGAAGACATTGAAACCTTGATGCTGGCCGATATGAGCCCCGGAGGACAGTATTTCGACAACCTTCCCAGCGAAGATGACCCCGGCTACGACATCAACGCCTGGTTGGTGACCTACGTGGAAAACGGCACGCCCGGTTTGTTGCCATCCCAGCTTAACAACAACTATACGACCTGGGATGAGATCCGGGCCAACTTCATCCCCAACTATGCGCAGATCTTGCTGGCCTATCATCCCGAGCAATGCGTACATGATCACCTGTGCAACTTCGAATGCGAGGATGAAAACACCGATTACCTGAATGCGATCTACACCATCGACCTGAGTCATGATGCCGCCACTTACTACAATGGCACATCCGTCAACACGGACGCCTACCTGTTCAATCCGACCAACCTGGCAATCAATACCGCTTCACCAGCCCTGTATCAACCTTTCAATAGCTACAACCCTGTGGTGGGCATCACGACCAATCCTGGAGATGGCTATGCCGATCCGTTGGGTAGCTTTTGCTCCATTGACCTTAAATCGAGGTTAGAGGAGCTTATGCTGGCCTACCTCGTTGACGGAACCACCGAATACAGCCTCTGGTATGTCATTGAAGACCCGGATAATATTGCCGGCAGCGTTCCCGGACCGGGACTTTCACAAACGGTCATCGATTTTTTCCAGGCCCTGCACGGAGATGGTACGCCGTCCAACCCGGGGCTGATCGGTACCGGTGCAGGGCAAATTACCGAATACCAGTTTTTCAGGAGCGCCTATCATTTTTTGCGCGATTTCGTAGTGTATGAAGACTACCGGCAAAACCACTGTGTAAACAACATACCCAATTGTCCGGCATCGCCTGTATGCTTTTTGCAGAGTCCGCAAGGCGATGGACATACGGCCAGCGGGTTCCGAATCTATTATCCCGAAAATCCGGCATTCGAAGCCATTTTGAGCGGCAATCCCATTGCTTATGCTACCGGTCAGAGTACGGTCAACTGTGCCAGTAATTGCCAAACCATGGCTAATACCTGGGCTGCACAATTGGTGGCAGAAGGATGTGTGAATGCCGCTGATGAAGCCGACCTCGCACAAAACCTGGCTGCCATATGTGCCCTGCCTTGCGCTACGACCGGGCAGGGAAGTTCCGATGGCGACGGCCTCAATTCGGTTAATGGTTTTTTCACCTTTGACGAGGTGATCACGCATTACCAAGGCCT
>JANQFB010000198.1 GCA_028278085.1 Chitinophagales bacterium | reverse complement strand
TGCTACCGAAGGCTTTCACCGGGTATTCTGGGATCTTCGCCAACAACCGGCTGAACAATTGCCGGACGATAATGGTAAGAATGAAGCCCCCTTCGTTAAACCGGGAACTTACGAGATCACCTTCACCTTAGGCGACACGGAACAAAGCACCCGGTTGATCGTCAAATAAGGTTGTAAAACGATTTACCGGTTTTAGGACTGTTCTTTAGGAATGACCAGCCGTACTCCCTGATCGATTTCTTCCACGACCATTTCATCCGTGATGGCATCTTCGGGTATTTTCAGCACCTTTACAAAATATGGGGTGATGATAGACGGATTGCCCGGTAATGGGAGGATGTGAAAGACAAAAAGCTGGCCGTTTTGGATCTCCGTTTTCAGGGAGCTGGATTTTACACCCGGAACTTTTACGCTCAACAGGTAATAATCTTCGTTTTCCTTCATCTGGATCACCGGGGCGCTCATCCCTCCATTGATCGCATTGAAAATATCAGCAGAGATCGCTAATTCCTTCAATTTGGCACTTCTTACAGGATCATGACGCATTCTCATTTTCACCTCCTTTCTTTTTAGTTATCCTTTGCACTTGTAATGATAAACAAATAACATGCCATTCGGGTTCAATACCTGTTTGAGGGAAAAAACAGCCGGTTTTTGCCAATATGGCAACTTTATGACAGGGTTTACGCCAAAATGTTAGAAAAGATTTACAATTTCGGCCAATGCTGTTTGGCTGACGGGGAACTGTTGAAAAAAGGCATAAAAAAGCCCGTTCCGGATGGGAACGGGAGCTTTTAACAATCGGTGTATCCGGCAAGCCTACATATCGGGAAAGGAGTTCACCCGATTCAGCCAACCTTTCAGAAATACCTCCAGTTTGGGATTCTTTTCCACCAGGTCTTTGTAATACTGGATCCTGCCTTGCTTGTAATTATTGTATAGCTCCGGCTGATCCTTTTCATTGGTAGCATTCATGGTATTGTTGCCCATGCCGCCGTCCACAGCAATATCTGAACCCATTTTGTTCACCTCCCGTTGTAAGAGCTTGGTGGCATTGGCGCCGGCATTCACAAAAAAGTCGAATACAATGTTGGCCAATTCCTGGGTAATGAATTGATCGCCCCACACCCGGTCCCAATAGAGGTTTTTATAAATGATCTCGGCCTGCGCGTCAGTCAGGGCCTTTAGGTTATCCAGGGTAGGTTCTATACCCAGGTATTTTTGGGCGCAACCCTCAAAGGTTTTCAAGGTTATACCTTTATTGGTCGCTCCTCCCGGATCGTTGGGGTTGTCAACAAATCCACCTTCATGTTTCAGCAAAGTAGGGAAAAATACACTAAAATCAGCCATGAGAATATTTTTTAAGGTTGATAAGGATACGGATAATTCCCGACCAAAATACTAATTTATGATTAATAATAAAACACTCTTATCATTGAATGCGATCATAGGATTGCGGAGAATCATCAGGATAAGGGGTCAATCTCTCAGGAGGGTGATCTCTCCTTCCAGGGTATGGTTTTTCCCATCGATCCACCGGAAGTTCATGATGATGTCATAGCGGCCTTCCAGCAGGTCCTTTTTTTTGTTCAGGTAGCTACCGTTCCAGGCAGAATCGGGGCTGATGGAATTTTGCTTGTATACCGGGATACAGTCGTTGAACACTTCAATGTCATAATCACTGGGGTCCACATTGGTCTCTATGATCAACCGATCGTTTTTACCATCGCCATTAGGGGTGAAGAATTGAGGGATACGGATATAGGCAGTATCGGAAGATAATTGATAATAGGTGAGATTGTCCTCGTCGAGGCCGGCGAATTTCAGTTTCGCATTTTTGGTACACATGTCACTCTTACCGCAGCTCAGGCTAAGCATAAGGATCCCCGCGATCATCAAATACGGCACTCCTGTATGTGGCAGTCGTTTCATCCTCAACCGGTGGTTTTGAAGGCAGGATCGGTAAAATTACACATTAAGCAGGAGTATTGCTACCCAGGCACTTCTAGGGCTGCAGGTATTTGGCTTTTTTACTGCCGGCATACAGATCGAACTTCAGGAATTTGCATTCCAGCGATCCGTTATAGAGGATGACCTTTTTGGAAGGCCTCAGTCCGATATATTTGATCGCCTCCGAATTGGAGCTGAGGATCCATGCCGTATGCCCGGAATATTTTTGTTTCAGCGTATCCCCGATTTTTTTATAGAAGCCATTTATATCGTCTTGTTTAAGTCTTTCTCCGTAAGGCGGGTTGAGGATAAGGGTACCCCGGTCTCCGGGAGGACTGCTTTCATCAAAGGCCCGGTTAGTCAATCGTATACCCTTCGATAATCCGGCATTCGATACATTTGCCCGGGCGTGTTGTATCGATCGTGCCGACTGGTCGGAGCCCTGAAGGGTGACCGCAGGCGTTGTTTCGTTTTTGGCAGCTTCTTTTTTGACCAGCGCCCAAAGATCTTCATCGAAATCCGCCCACTTTTGAAAGGCAAATGTTTCCCGGAAGGCATTTGGGGGCCGGTTGGCGGCAATGAGTCCGGCTTCGATCAATAAAGTACCGGAGCCGCACATCGGGTCGATCAGGGCTTCCTCGCCATTCCAGCCGGATAAGAGGATCATCCCCGCAGCCAATACTTCGTTTAATGGCGCAGGGTGAGCCGACTTCCGGTAGCCTCTCTTAAACAGGGGCGCTCCGGAACTGTCGAGCGAAAGAGAGCAGCGGTTTTCATAGATATGCACGTTGATCAGCAGATCCGGATCCTCCCGGTTAACGCTCGGCCTTTTTCCGGTTTTGTTCAGGAAATGATCGGCAATAGCATCCTTTGCCTTTAAAGCCATATAATGCGAATGATTAAAATACCTGGAACGTACTACACTGTTGATCGCAAGGGTTTGGTGATAGGATAGATAAGGCGACCAATCGAATTCCCGGATCCTTTTATAAAAGGAGATCTCATTATCCGCTTTGAATTGAAGCACGGGCTTTAACACCGATAGCGCCGTTCGGCAACAGAGATTAGCCTGGTAAAGCAATTGCCGGTTGCCCGTGAAACTTACGGCTCTCTTCAGGACTTTCAGGTTGCCGGCGCCCAGGGCTTTCAGCTCTTCGGCCAGCACATTTTCCAACCCATGAAAGGTTTTGGCAATGAATGGGATTTGTTCTTTGGCAGGATCCAATTCGGTTTGTGGGTTTAAGTGTTTGGAATGTTTAGGGCTCCTATGGTGCTATACTTCCCTCCCTTCTACGGCAATGCCCATATTTTTCATCAACTGGGTGGCATTTTGAATTTGACAAATGCCTCTTTTAAGCTTGTAATCGAATTCAAACTTGTCATCTTTGATCTCTACTTCGAAGCAAAAATTACGGATATTTTCCGGATGCTCCTTTTCCAGGTCGCCCAGGGCCAGATCATGTGTCGCGATCAACCCGGCGCATTGGTAGGAGATCAGTTGTTCGATCAGGGTGATGGAACCTAATAATTTATCCCTGGAGTTGGTGCCTTTGAGGATCTCATCCAGCAGGATAAACTGTTTTTCCTGTTTACCCGAAGCGATCAGGCTCCGCAATCTTTTTAATTCGGCATAAAACGTCGATTCACGATTTTGGATCGAATCACCGATGCGCATACTCGTAAATATAGGCATAGGTATACATTCGAATGTACCGGCGCAAACCTTAGCGCCCGCCATGGCCAGCACCATATTGACGCCAATGGCCCGCAAATAGGTGCTTTTCCCGGCCATATTGGATCCGGTGATCAACATAAACTGACCGAAACCATCGATGGAGATATCGTTATACACCCGTTCATCCGGATCGAGTAAGGGGTGAGCAACCTTTTCGGCCCGGATGATCGGCGGGGAATCCATAAGTACCGGGTAAACGAAGGAGGGATGATTGAAATCAAAACACCCCAAGGTTTGCAAGGCGTCGACTTCGACCAATGCCTGTTCCCAAATCGTAAATACGGTGCAATGTTCCTCCTTCCATTTTTCCAGGCGGATCATGATCCGGATATCCCATAAGAACAGCCCGTTCAAAATGGTACCGGCAAACCAATTCAGCCGGTTGTCCAGGGCATTCAACAGGAAGCTTAACCTTCCGATTGCTTTGCTGCCGGGGATTCCGCTGTCGTCGATGAACAAATTGCGCAAGGCCTGCATACGCTTCGATGTCCAGGATACTTCTTCCACCTGGCTGATCAACCGGGCATATTTGGTCATCATCGCACTGAAATACGTGGCTTCCTGGTGCAGCTTGTTCACGGTCTTTAAATGGTAGCCGATCAAGCCGAGCTGACCGATGATCATTACTGCCGGGATCTGATAAGGCAGGAAAAAAAATGCCCCGATCACCGTGGCGACGGTCACGATAGGGCTAATAAGCGTTATGACCTCATAATAGCGGTGCCGGTAAAACAGGGGCGCTGAATTCAGCCAGTTCCGGATATCCCGACTATCCTGCTGTTTTTCCGGATAGGTAAGGCCGGTAACCTGGAAATCCTGTCGCCAGTCGAGCATTCCCGAGAGCTCCTGTACGGCCTGTTGCCGGTCGAGGATCTCTTCACGCGTGGCTTTTTGCCCCAACCATTGCGCCAGCAAAGCGCTGCCGGCATCGGTTGCCGTCCGGTTCAAGTATTGGTACAAGGATCCTTTGCCGAATAGATCGAGGTCAGCCGCATAAGCGTGGTCCGGTGATAAAAAAGACTGTCCGTCCGGTGCATGATGGTAGGCACCGGAAAGGAAATCCAGCTCATTCCGGTTGATCGTTTGAAAATGGGTTAAATAGGTCTTTCGACGGAACAATTTGGCATGATACTGCATAAGTCCGAGAAATGCCGGCAGGGATAGTGCGGCCAATACCACAAAAACGGTTGCATCACGGTTGAACCAAAGAATTAAGAAAACCACTCCGGCCAGGAATACGGCCATCCGGGTGATGGCAATGGCCAGGATCTTTTTTCTAACGGCGCTATGGTCAGCACCGGCGGATATCATTCGTTCCTGGTATGCTTGCTTTACCTCATCCACATGAGCCGGTTTTTGATCATCTGATTTTTGGAAAACGCTAAGATGACAAAAATTACTGAATAGGGCTACTGAACCTTGGAGGGATTGTCGTCAGGCCCAAAAGTAATGATCAGAGTTTCAGGTTATTCGG
This sequence comes from Chitinophagales bacterium, assembly GCA_028278085.1. Taxonomy (GTDB): domain Bacteria; phylum Bacteroidota; class Bacteroidia; order Chitinophagales; family JANQFB01; genus JANQFB01. The sequence goes on along the minus strand of JANQFB010000198.1, from coordinate 8,457 downwards.
ATCCTTGAAATTATTCCAGAAACGAATCAGGTAAATATTTGTACCGGAAACTTGGTAAAATAAAGTAACCTGGTTGACAATTACCGCTTTTCTGATCCCTTTGATTTCAGTTTCAGGAAACAGCTCCGGAGCCTGGCTGATTAGCTCAAGGCATTCGGTAACTTTATCGGTAAAGGTTAATACCTGTTCGAGGCTCCATTCCCGATCCAGGTAATCGAGGTTTTCATCATAATCGGCTTTGGCCTGAGCAGACCAGTTGATATTCAACATTAGCGATGCAGATGAGGATATTTCTGCTTCATTTCTTTCATAACCTGTTCATGGGGGATAGCTCCATGTTCTTCCAGTGATTGTATACCTTGCTCAATAGCTTGTTTTTCCGAGTTACTCAACTTTATGGGTTGTTTAGTATATTCCTCCATGAGCGCATAAACCATATTTAAAAAGCGGTCGTCCGCTGTGTTCAGGTATTGCCTGATCTTTTTCCTTTTTTCAGCTATACTCATCGTATTTTCCTTTTATAACAATTCTAACGATTTTAAGGTCGTCGAGTTTCATACTTTCAGCATTAGTATGACCCTACCAGGTCAAACCACAACAAACTAATTTAGCGAGGAATCAGGTTCCTTCCGGGTCTTCCAGGTCTTCCAACTCGATATCATCGAGGTCGAAGTCTTCCCAGTTGACATCATCCCAGCGGATATCCTCGAAATCCATATCCAGTTCGTCGGCAATGCTTTTCCGGCCGAATTTAAAGCGGATGCCTGTTTGAACATACCAGCCTTCTTTAACATCCGTCGCTGGAAAGAGCTCTATATAATCACTGGAGTTTGAGGTTACGCGTACCCTTCTGTTGGTTACAAAGCCCCCTTCCACGAACATTTTCCAGCTATTATTAGGCTCCCAGATCAGCTTGGCCCCCGTGGGTACGCTCCGGCGCCGGAGCAATACTTTTTCGTCGGGTCGGCCATAATCGTTGTTGACATCTTTGAGGCCATACATGCCACCGGAAAGCTTGAGAAAAAAGCTCAGCCGCCATTGCTCGTTGAAGCGTTGGACGAGTGACATTTTATAAGGAAAAATGAAGTTGAACTTGGTTTCCTGGACCCTTACATTAAAACCCAGGATCGGCAGCGGGATCTCCGTTCCGAACACATAGGAATAAGTACCTCCCACATACACCCCGAAAGCCCTGCCGAACTGTTTGGCATATAATGATAAAAGGGTGAACCTTGGCGTCGGGTCCGAAAGGATATTGACATCTTCGAAAGCGAATCCTCCGATATAGTTGAAGAACAGCTTTTGTTTTTGCAGGTTCAGATAGGTACCGGACAGTCCAACGGATATGCTGGTGAGCTGGTGCAGGGTTCCCAGGTGGTCGAAAGCCGTTTCGCCGTACCCCACTTTAGGGCTGAACATCAATAAATACATATCGGGCAACTGATCCGCTTCTCTTTCTTTGATCGTGTGCCAAACGGGAATATTGACCCCTGCGGCGGTTTGCATGAAGCTGAAATTGCCGATGGTATCGATCAGTTCTCCGGGAGATTCGTATTTGAATTCATGGATCAGCGAAGGGCGGGTAATGGGGTGGTCTGATGCAGCATTATCCTGACCATACAGCCAAAATGCCTCCAACAGCACTAGCAATGCAATGAGACCTCTATTCAACATGGATGTTAAATATCGTAAAATTTTTGAAAAGTTCCTGACCCGGCCAGCCAGTGGAAAAACCGGTATTGGTCATACATTGAGGGTTTGACTAAAGGGAGTGCAAAAGGTTTAATCCGGCTTTGGAATTATCATCCGGGTGTGTGCAAATATACCCGGTCTCAAAGGGGCTTTCAGCTAAAATAATCCTTCATTTTCTCGAAAAGGGAACGCTCATTGCCGCTGGGATGCGGCTTGAAGTTTTCGGCATCTCTCAATCCTTCGAGGATCTTCTTTTCCGAAGGGCTCAGATCTTTCGGCGTCCAGATATTGACATGGATCAGTTGATCGCCGGTATGGTAGGAGTTAACTTCCGGGACTCCTTTGCCTTTTAAGCGGAAAATTTTACCCCCTTGTGTACCGGCCGGGATCTTTATCCGCGCCGTACCGTCGATGGTGGGTACTTCGATCTTGTCATTACCCAAAGCCGCATCTGCAAAGTTGATATACAGCTCGTAAATGATGTTGCTGCCTTCCCGTTTCAGGTTCGGATCTTCCACTTCCTCTACCAGGATGATCAGGTCGCCGGGAGGGCCGCCCCTGTCGCCTGCGTTACCTTTACCGCTCATCGACAATTGCATGCCTTCGGCTACACCGGCCGGAATATCGATAGACATCGTTTCTTCCCCGTATTCTTTCCCGATCCCTTTACAGGTGGAGCATTTCGCGGTAATGATCTGTCCCTGGCCGTTGCAGGTGGGGCAGGTGGTGGTGGTAGCCATTTGGCCGAGGATGGTATTGGTTACCTGCTGCACATAACCACTGCCCTGGCAGTTGGAACAGGTCTGATAAGCGTTGCCGTCTTTGGCGCCGGTGCCGCTGCAGGTATGACAGGCAATGTGTTTTTTGACTTTTATTTTTTTCTGGGCCCCTTTGGCGATTTCGGAAAGGGTAAGCTTGACCTTTATCCGGAGGTTGCTGCCCCGCTTGCCGCGGCCTTGCTGACGGCCTCTTCTGCCACCGCCGAAAAAAGATTCGAAAGGATCGAAACCTCCACCGCCACCCCGGCCGCCGAATATGTCTCCGAAATGTTCGAAGATATCTTCCATCGACATGCCGCCCTGGAATCCGCCGGCACCTCTCATGCCTGCATGGCCAAAGCGGTCGTACTGAGCTTTTTTATCGGGATCGCTCAATACTTCGTAAGCTTCAGCCGCTTCTTTAAACTTTTCTTCGGCTTCTTTATCATCCGGGTTGCGGTCGGGATGATATTGTAAGGCTACTTTCCGGTAGGCTTTTTTGATCTCCTCCTCCGAAGCATTTTTCGAAACGCCCAATATCTCATAAAAATCCCTTTTTTCCATGTTATTTGCCCACCACTACTTTTGGATACCTGATGATCTTATCGTTGAGGTAATAACCTCTTTCGATCTCGTCTACAATTTTTCCCTTCAGCTTTTTTTTCGGTGCCGGAATTTCAGTGATCGCTTCATGAAATTCCGGGTTGAAAGTTTCCTCGAGGGTTTTCATCGGTTTCAGGCCTTTTTGCTCCAGCGTGGATACCAGCTTTTGATGGATCAATTCCACACCTTCCCGGACACTTCCAAGATCATTCGCCTGCTCGATCTGCTTCAGCCCGCGGTCGAAGTCATCCAATACCGGAAGGAGATTAACCATAAGGTCTTCGCCGGCATTTTGGATCAATTCGATCCTTTCCTTGGCATTTCTTCGCTTGAAATTATCGAACTCGGCAAACAGCCTCAGGTATTTGTCCTTAGCTTCCTGCAGTTCTTCCTGTAAGCCGGTGTTTTTTTCCTTTAATTGATCCAACTCGTCGTTCTCACCGGAGTTTTTGGCCTTATCGGGTTCGTTGGCCTGATCTTGCGGCTCCTCTACACTTTCTTTTTGCTCTGACATAATATATTATTGATTTGAAAAGATTGCTGAAGTTTTACAGAAAGGGACAAATATATTGCCAAAGTGCAAAATACGACAAAATGTCAGGCCGGAGGGACAGCATTACTTTTTTTTCTGTCGTCTGGACAGTTCAAAATCAATATCGTCATGATGAAGGTTCATGCCGATGATGACGCCGTCTTCATTAATGAGGAAGGTTTTTGGGATAGCTCTTACCCCGTATATGGCCGCTGCTTCCGAATTCCAGTGCTTGAGATCGCTTACATGGTATTTCCAGTCGAGCTTATCTTTGGCAATCGCTTCTACCCACTTGTTTTTATCACGGTCGAGGGATACGCTATATACTTCGAAGCCTTTGGCACCTTTGAACTTTACGTTCTTATATTTATTGTATAGCTTGACCACATGGGGATTCGCTCTTCGGCAGGGGCCGCACCAGGAAGCCCAGAAATCGATCAGTACGATCTTGCCTTTCAGGTCGGAAAGCGCCAGTTCGTTACCTTCCGGATCATTGAATTTCAGCTCCGGCGCTTCATCGCCTCTTCTCAATTTTACTTTTTGGGCATAAACTTCCGGGGTAGTCAGCAGTAATCCGGCCAATAGGATCAGGGTGGGTGATATTCCATGGATGAGGAATGATTTTATCCGTATCATGAGCTTAAGATTATAATTGTTTGCGAAATTAGGTATAAATGTGCATAGTTAAAAGCACTGCCAGGCCCCGGTTTCCGAATCCCGGCAATTATCACGGGTAAGTTCAAGAAACGTGCCAGAAATGGATCGGGTTTTTCCGGCCTGGCATCAGGGAAATGACTGTTGGGGTGGGTTATATCCTTTTAATATCGGCACCGAGGGCTTGCAACCGGGTATCGATGTTTTGATAACCCCGGTCTATTTGATGGATATTCCGGATGATGCTTTTGCCTTCCGCCGACAGCGCGGCAATTAACAAGGCCACACCCGCCCTGATATCCGGTGAAGTCATCTCTATTCCCCTTAAGGGATATTGGCGGTTAAGCCCGATCACGGCGGCCCGGTGAGGATCGCATAAGATGATCTGGGCGCCCATGTCGATGATCTTATCGGTGAAGAACAGGCGGCTTTCAAACATTTTCTGGTGGATCAGCACACTTCCTTCCGCCTGGGTAGCCGTTACCAGCACGATGCTGAGCAGATCGGGCGTAAACCCCGGCCAGGGAGCGTCGGCAATGGTCATGATCGAACCGTCGATAAAGGTTTGGATGGTATAACTATCCCTTGCCGGAATATGCATATCGCCGTCGACCATTTCAAATTCGATCCCCAACCGCCTGAAAACATCCGGGATCAGGCCCAGGTGTTCGATCTTGGGATCCTTGATGGTGATCTCCGACTGTGTCATCGCTGCCAGCCCCATAAAGCTGCCGACTTCGATCATATCCGGTAAAAGCCTGTGCTCGCAACCGCCCAGGCTGTCGACTCCTTCAATGCTAAGCAGGTTCGACCCGATCCCTTCGATCTTTGCTCCCATGCGGTTGAGCATCCGGCATAATTGCTGGATATAGGGTTCGCAGGCCGCATTGAACAGGGTTGTTGTGCCTTTGGCCAAAACGGCAGCCATGATCACATTTGCCGTTCCGGTAACAGATGCTTCGTCGAGTAAAATATAGGTGCCTTGCAAATGAGAGGCATCCACATGGTAGAAATTGCTTTTTTTATCATAGTTGAAGCGGGCGCCCAATTTTTGAAATCCCAGGAAATGGGTATCCAGCCTGCGCCTGCCGATCTTATCACCACCGGGTTTCGGTATGGCAGCCTTTTTAAATCTTGCCAGTAAAGGGCCGATCAGCATGATCGAACCCCTTAATCCGCTGCCTTTTGACTTGAAAGCAGGCGAGCTCAGGAAGTCGAGGTCCACATCCCTTGCCTCGAAAGTATAGGTATCGGCATCGACCTTTTCAACGGCCACGCCCAGATCCTTCAGCAAGGAGATCAGGAGGTTGACATCTTTAATGTCGGGGATATTGGAAATGGTTACTTTTTCCGGGGTGAGCAGCGGGGTACATAGTACCTGTAAGGCCTCATTTTTTGCACCCTGGGGCGTAACTTCGCCTTTTAGTTTATGCCCACCGATAATCTCAAAGGCGTCCATGGGCGGGTTTATGATTTATGATTCCGCTTTTTATAATTGGAATTTTTGTGTTGGTTTTTGGTTGGTGGCCGTGATCTTTTACGGGTCGATGTGCTCAGGGCATTGAGATTGGACCCTTCATCCAGGCTCAGCACACCTTTAGACAATTCATGAATATCATGGCGGATGATCTCATCGCTGATATTTTCCCGGTTCCAGTTCTTATAAACGAGCTTCATATAATTGCCGATAACTTCGGTAAAGGCTTTCTGCTTGTCGGGATCTTCCATGACCTTGGCTTTTTCGATCATCAATTCGACATTTTTACCATAATGCCGGTGCTTGATCCTGCCCTGGGGATAGGGGATCCTTTGCTCATTTTTGGAATTCGGCAGTTCCCTTTCCGGAATAGGGAAGGGGGCGTCGACGTCGAGCTCAAAGTTGCTGATAGCATGTATATGATCCCATATCTTGTGTTTGAATTGATCGCTATTTTTCAGGTGAGGATTGAGATGTCCCATGATCTCCACGATCACATTGGCCACCCTGGTTCTCTCCTCCCGGTCTTTGATACCGATAGCATGCTGAACCAGCAACTGGATGTTCCGGCCATATTCCCGGAGAAACAGCTTTTCTTTTTGCGTGTTATATTCCATGATATTGTGTAATAATGAGGGTCAAAGGTAAGGAATAATTCACAAATGAACTGAAAACGATCGTGTGACCGAAAAGAGCCGGATAAAGCAGATCGGCTTGTCCGGGAGTTCCCCACCCCTGATGTTAATCGTCGATCGTGTTTTTCGAACAGATGCTTAGCTTGGCAAACTTGAGCATGATCTTTTTTTGTCCGGATTGCTTAAAAAAGATGGTGGCCAGGCGGTTAGGAAGGTTTCCTTCCAGGCTTACCACTTTCCCGAATCCGAAGCGCTGATGTTCGACTTCCATGCCGATCTGGATATCCTCCGGGTTGTCAGGCATAAATGATTTCGAAGGCACGTGGTTGGGCGTTGCCGGATTATTCCGGTTGGCAAAAGCTTTGATATTCGATCGCTGCGAAGTGGCCACCGGTTTGGGCGCTTTCGGGGGGATATTGGAGGCCAGCAGGTCTTTGGTTACTTCTTCCAGGAACCGGCTGGGTTCGCAATACACCAGGTTACCGAAGCGATAGCGGGTAGCCGCATAGGTCAGGTTTAACTTGGTCCTGGCCCGGGTAATGGCTACATAAAATAATCTCCGTTCCTCCTCCAGGTCTTCGCGGCTGTTCAGCGACATCATGGAAGGAAATAAGTTTTCCTCCAGTCCCACGATAAATACGACAGGGAACTCCAGCCCCTTGGCGGAATGTATGGTCATCAAAGTCACCCGGTCGGGGTCTTCCTCGTCTTCATCCAGGCTGGTCAGCAGGGTGATCTCCTGGAGGTAGGCCCCTAATCCGCTGTGTATGGGATCTTCGTTGTCTTTTTTCCGTTGTTCGGTGAATTCTTTGATACCGTTGAGCAATTCCTGGATATTTTCATAGCGGCTTAAGCCTTCCACCGACTTATCGCTATACAATTCACTCAGGATATTGGAAGATTTGGCAATATGCTCCGCCAGTTGGTAAGCATTATGATCTTTCAACATCGTGGTAAAGCTCTTGATCATGGTTACAAAACCGGATACAGCGGTTTGGGTTCGGCTATTAAAAGGATGTTGGTGTAAGTTTTGCAGGATATCCCAAAGGGGTACATCTGCTTCCGAAGCCAGCACCGTAGCTTTTTCGAGGCTTGTTTTACCGATACCCCTTGTCGGATAATTGATCACCCGGCGCAGCGCTTCTTCGTCATAGTGATTGACCGTAAGCCGCAGATAGGCCACCAGGTCTTTGATCTCCTTGCGCTGATAAAAGGATATGCCGCCATAAACACGATAGGAGATATTGAGCCTGCGTAGGGCTTCTTCAAAAGACCGGGATTGTGCATTGGTGCGGTATAAAATGGCAAAATCACGGTTGTTGAGATGATTCCTCATTTTTTCTTCGAAGATCTGATCCGCAACGATCCGGCCTTCGTCGTTATCGCTTACCGCTTTGATCAATTTGATCTTTTCGCCTTCCGTATTCGCGGTCCATAGATTTTTATCGATCTGTTTCTTATTTTGCTTGATAACATCGTTGGCCACCTGGAGGATGTTTTTGGTCGACCGGTAATTCTGCTCGAGCTTGAAGACTTTCAGATCGGGATAATCTTTTTCAAAGTTCAGGATGTTATGAATATTGGCTCCCCGGAAACCGTAGATGCTTTGCGCATCGTCGCCTACCACGCAAATGTTTTCAAAAACGGCTGCCAGCTTTTTGGTGATGCTGTATTGGGCAAAATTGGTGTCCTGGTATTCGTCGATCAGGATGAATTTGAAGAGGTTTTGATATTTATACAGGGTTTCGGGGAATTGGTCGAGCAAGATATACATCTTGAACAGCAGGTCATCGAAGTCCATGGCGCCTGCCTGAAAACAACGTTTCCAGTAGATCTCATAAAGCAGACCTAACTTCGGACGGCCGCTGCTTTCGTCGTCTGCTACCAGGTTGAGGTCTTCCTGGTATGCCTTTGGGGTGATGAGGCTGTTTTTAACACTGGAGATCCGGTTGAAAACGATATTGGGTTTGTAGATCTTATCATTCAACCCCTGTTCTTTGATAATGGTTTTCAGCAGGCTTTTCGAATCGTCGGTATCATAAATGGAAAAGTTCGACGGGTAACCCAGCTTCTCGGCTTCAAAACGGAGGATCCTGGCAAACACCG
>JANQFB010000175.1 GCA_028278085.1 Chitinophagales bacterium | reverse complement strand
GATCGGCCCCTGGGATCCGGCAGTTGCCACCCTGCCCGACCTGTCTATTATGACCTCCAAAACTTTTGTGAATGAGATCGACATCGGCAAGATCAAGGAAGGCCAGCATGTGACCTTAGGAGTCGATGCACTGCCTGGTAAAACCTATACGGGTACAGTGGTACAGGTCGCTAATGTGGGCGAACAAAAGCCCAATTCGTCAGCCAAGGTCTTTGAAGTCAACATTACCCTGAAAGAATCCGACAATGATATCCGCCCCTCGATGACCACCAGTAATACGATCATCGTTGCCTCCCTCAAGGATGCCCTTTTCGTACCGCTGGAATCTCTTCATGGCAATGATTCGGTTGCCTTCGTGTATTTGGAAAAAGGCTTTTCCACCGTCAAAAAGGAAGTCGTAACCGGATTGACCAATGATAATGAAGCCGTTATTATTGCCGGCCTGGAAGAAGACGACCAGGTTTTGCTGTCGAAACCTGTAGATGATAAATCCATATCACTGGTCAAGCTGACCGAAGAAGAAAGAATGGAAGCGATGGCCATGGCCCAGGCCCAGAAGATGGAATTCGGTATCGAATACAGCAAACCGGAAGAGATCGATGAAGAAGGTGGCGGAGGCAGTGGTCCAAACTATAGGATCTTCAACCTTTCCGAAGGAGACCTCGATGGGATCAACCTGAAAAATGTTACCAAAAAAGACCTGGATAAATTAGTCGATAAGGTGAAATCCAGGCAAGACAGTACCAAAAAAGACTCCACCAAATCCAAACCTACCGTCGATCGATCAATCGATCCTCCGACTTCCGTAAAAGACGAGGCTCCAAAACTCCTGGCGGCTAACATGAAAAATCCGGCATCCGCTTCCGACAACTTACCGGTAGCCGTCAAGCAGCCTGCCAAAGTCAAGCCGCCGGTGAAGGTCAGCACGGTCGAACTGAAGGCTTCCCCGGAAAACGATGCTCCGGCAACCGTCGAAAAACCGGAAAGCCCTTCCGAAAAAAAACCGGCCGATCCTTCGGCTTTGGTCTACAAAATTCAGATCATGGCTTCCAAAAAAGCGGTTAATGACAACCATCCGCTGTTCAAGGGGATCGAAGACCTGAGCTCGGAAAATGTGGGGGAAGTGGTCCGTTATTACGCCGGTTCCTTCCAAAACCTGCAGGATGCCAAAGACTATCGTAAAAAGTTGGAGGATAAAGGGCATGATGGCATTTTCGTCGTGGCCTTTAAAAATGGAAAACGATTGTAAAAGCCCTCCCCACCACCGTTCAATTTGACTAGAGTAGTGAATATCCCCGAATGATCAACCGGAAAGAATTGTCGAATATCTCGATCGCCATCGACGCCGTATTGGCCAATAAGCTGCGATCGGTCCTGACAGCCCTGGGGATTATCTTCGGTGTTTCTGCCGTCATCGCCATGCTGGCCATCGGTACCGGGGCAAAGCAGGAGATCCTGGACCAGATCAAGCTGGTCGGGGTCAATAATATCGTTATCACACCACTGGAAATGGAGGATGAAACCAGCGACAATGGTGAAAAGATCCAAAAGCGTAACCTTTCTGCCGGATTAAGCCTGGATGATGCTGCCAATATCGCCCGTGTATTACCTTCCGTCAGCCAGATCAGTCCGGAAGTAGAGATCGAAACCTTTGCTTCCCGTACCGGCAAAGGCATCACCACCAAATTGGTGGGCGTAACGCCGAGCTTCTTTACGATCTTCAATTACAAAATTCAAAACGGTAACCGGTTCAGCGATCAACAGCTTCAGGCAGGCCTGCCGGTCTGTATTATCGGAAGGGATATCCAAACCAAGTTTTTCAGCCAGGAAGACCCGATCGGGAAAAAGATCAAATGCGGCAACAACTGGCTGACCATCATCGGTGTGATGGAAGGTCGCAAGATCTCCGAAGCAGCCATTTCCAACCTTGGACTAAGAAACTTCGACCTGGATATCTATATACCGGTCAAGACGGCTTTGTTGCGTTACCGGAACCGGTCGCTGATCACGGAGGCCAGCTTGAAACAGGGCTTTAGCTTCGATATGGGCAGCGATCCCGAAGCATCGGAAGACGAGGAGCAGAATTATCACCAGATCGATAAGTTGATCGTACAGGTGAAAGAAACCGAACAATTGGTCCCGACCACCGAGGTGATCTCCAGGATGTTGAAGCGGAGGCACCAGCAAACCATCGATTTTGAGATCACCGTTCCCGAACTATTGCTCAAGCAGCAACAACGAACAAAAGACATCTTTAACATCGTCCTGGGGGCCATTGCAGGCATCTCCCTGATCGTCGGGGGCATCGGCATTATGAATATTATGCTGGCCTCCGTTATGGAAAGGATCAAAGAGATCGGTTTACGAAAATCGATTGGCGCCACCAAGCGGGATATTGTGCTGCAATTCCTGTTCGAAGCAGTGGTCATCAGCCTTTCCGGCGGAATTATCGGCATTTTACTGGGCGTTTTCCTGGCCAAATCGATCACGCAGCTCTTCGAGATACTGACCATCATTTCTATTCCATCGATTTTTGTTTCTTTTGGTGTTGCAGCAGCTATCGGACTGATCTTCGGCATAATGCCCGCGAAGAAAGCCGCTCAACAGGACCCTATCAAATCATTGCGGTATGAATAACCGGACAGGTTTAACTATTTTGATGTTGATGATAACATTTACCTTCATGGTCGGCCATGCCAGCGCACAGGGATCCAAAGCAATCACTTTGACCCTCCGGCAAGCAACCGACCTGGCCCGGAAGCAATCACCCGAAGCCCTGAAGGCCCGAAACCGGCTGCTGGACCAATACTGGCAAAACAGGACCTTCCGCGCTGATTATTTACCATCGTTAACCCTCGACGCCACCACGCCCGACCTATCGAGCGGTATCTCCTCGATCCCCAAAGATGACGGTACGCTTGGATTCGTCAGAAGCAGTAATGTCAATTCATCCGCTAACCTAAGCCTGAGCCAGAATATCGGCTTGACCGGCGGCAGCATATTCGTGAACTCCGGTTTGCAAAGGATCGATGTGTTGCAAGATACCGTGAGTACCTCCTATTTATCCACCCCCGTATCGATCGGCATCCGGCAGCCGATCCTCACGTTCAACCGTTTATATTGGAGTAAAAAGATCGAACCGCTCCGTTGGGAAGAGGCGAAACGTCAATTCCTCGAAGATATGGAGCAGGTATCGATACGGGCTACCAATTTGTTTTTCAACCTGCTCATTGCCCAGATCAACCTGGAGATCTCCCGGAAAAACGTAGCTAACAACGATACCTTGTATAAAATCGCCAATGGCAGGTATAACCTGGGAAAAATTGCGGAGAATGAGCTGCTGCAAATGGAGCTCAGCCTGCTGAATTCTCAGACTGCCCTGGCGCAAAACCGGCTGGATGTACAGACCCAAGCCTTTGAATTGCGCAATTTCATGGGTTATAAAGAAAACCTCAGCTTTAACCTGATACCCCCGGTAGATGTACCGGATTACGAGGTGGATGTGAATATTGCGGTGGCCCAGGCCAAAAAAAACCGCCGGAAGGTGATCGAACTGGACCGGCAATTGCTGGAAGCGGAACGGGAAGTGGCCCGGTCTAGGGGCGAGAACGGTTTTAATGCCAATGTTTTCGCTACCTATGGCTTGGGTAAAAGCGCCGGCGATCTTAACGATGTATATACCAATCCCGAAGATCAGCAACAATTCCGGATAGGCGTCAGCATCCCGATCCTCGACTGGGGAAAATCCAAAAGCCAGGTCAGGATGGCCAAAGCGAACCGGGAACTGGTCCAAACCACCGTCGAGCAGGAAGCGTTGAGTTTTGAACAGGAGATCTACCTGAGAGCGGTACAATTCAATATCCTCAACAGCCAGCTCACCATAGCCGCCAAAAGCGATACGATCGCCCAAAAAAGATTTGCCGTTACCAAAGCCCGCTACCTGATCGGGAAGATCGATATTACCGAACTGAATATTGCCCTGGAAGAAAAGGACGTGGCCAAAAGGGGCTACTTCGAGCAGTTGCGCAATTATTGGAGCTCCTACTACAACCTGCGGAAATTGACGCTGTATGATTTCGAAGCTAAGACGCCTATTCCGTTTAGGGAGGAGTTACGCTAGAGTGGTAGTGAACGGTGCGTACAGGGTATTTGGTATTGGGTAGTGGGACAGATTCTCGTACCCACTACCCTGTACCCAATACCATGTACCACATACCTAATTAATAATATCCTTCCTAATCTTACCCACCACCTGTATGATCTTGGAGATCTGAATGTCGGTGATCTTGATCCTTTTCACGAGGTCGCGGCTGATCTTTCGGTTCGATTCGAAGGTGTATTCGTCGCCATCGTATATCCTTTGGATCTCTTTCAAACGGCTGATCAGGTACCTGCCTTCGATCGAGCGGCAATATTTTTGCA
>JANQFB010000131.1 GCA_028278085.1 Chitinophagales bacterium | reverse complement strand
TCCTCATCCGCATGATCACCGGATCCTTCCGGAGAAGCTGCTACGTGCTCTGTTGTAGCGCTAATGGCATCACTGGCTATCGCTTCATCATTGAATTGAAATAGCCCTAAGGTCAATAAGAGTCCCGTGAGAATAATTTTGATCGTCATTGGATAGTTGTGTTTTAATTTTCTTTTTGTAGATGGACCGTTTGTGTTGGGAAGGCAAAGTCACTGCCATGGGCGGCAACTATTTCCATGATCTTGAAATTGATCTCTTCCCGTACTTTGAGGTAAACACCCCAATCCTGGGTTTCCACGTAGTACAGGACCATGAGGTTCAAGGAAGAATCGCCGAACTCCTCGAATTTGACCAATCCGTCCTGGTTGGTTAATGCATAGTCATCGATATACTGTTGAACGTCCCGGATAATATTTTGGATCTGCTCGATCGTTGTGCCATAGGTTAAGCCGACATGAAACTTTGCCCTCCTGAAGGTGCGCAGGGATAAGTTATCCAATTCCCGGTTGATCAGGGAATCGTTGGGTACGGTTAAATAACTTTTTTCAAGCGTTCGAATACGGGTACTGCGGAATCCGATCTTTTCGACCACTCCGTAAGTGCCGCCCACATTAATAAAATCGCCGACCTGGAAAGGCTGGTCGAAAAAGATAATAAAGGAGGCCAGCAAGTTTTTGAGGGTATCCTGCGCTGCCAGCGCGATCGCTAAGCCGCCGATACCCAGGCCGGCTACGAGCGATCCGACGTCCAATTTGAAAATGGAGCCGACGATAAACAGGATACTCGTTATAATAACCAGGAGCTTGGCAGCTTCCCGGAAGAATAGCACGATCTGGTCATCGACCTTGGAGGTCGTTTTTTCCGCCCTTTTCGCCATAACAACCGCCAGGTAATCCACCATGCGGATGAGACACCAGGTTACCATAATGACGATCAGGATGTTGAAGATGATATTGATGAAACTTTTATAGCGTGTACCATCCTCGATACCTGAAAAACTCAGGGTGTTGAACGCGAAATATACCGCCAGCACCATAATGAGGAATTCCAGCGGCCGGATCAAAAGCTTCAGCAAACCGTCCTGCTCCGGATCGGATTTGGGCATGATCCGGGCAAAGAATTTGAAAACCAGGCTGGTGACCTTACGGGATACGAATCGCTTAAAAAAAATAGCGACCAGTATGATCCCGAAAAACCATAGATAGGCTTCCATGGTATTGTCAAACAAAGTGATCTTCAGGAAGTCTTTAAAGGAATCTAAAAACGCCTCCATAAGGGAATGACCTTATTTGATTAGTTGTTTTAGCGCCAGATCGAGGGCGGTTTTGGCAATCAGCGTCGGATTTGGATTGGCCTCATGTACGTTTAACAGCGCTTTGCGAATGGTTTGGGAAACATCCCGGAACAAAGCTTCATCCGACACTTCCGAATCCAGTTGCATCAAATAGGCGAAGATCCTGGCCATACCGCAATTGGCGATAAAATCCGGGATCAGGCTTAATTTTTCATCCGTATAGGCGGCCGTCGGGCCGAAAAACACTTCATCATCCTCGAAAGGAACGTTAGCCCCGCAGGAGAAAACCTGCAAGCCATTATCCATCATGGCATTGACCTGCTGGCGGGTCAGTAATTTGGAAGCGGCTCCGGGAATGAAGATATCGGCAGGGATATGCCAGATCTTTTCATTGATCTCCTGGAAGGGGATCAAATCATCGGCGTGTAAAGTGTTTTGTTTCCGGTTGATCAACAGGTCCCGGACCTCCTCGAAATCAAAGCCGTTTTCCCTGATCAGACCCCCGGTTTTGTCGATTATACCGACAATCTTTACGCCGGATTGCGCGAGGTAGTAGCCGGCTGCACCGGCGACATTACCCCAGCCCTGGATGATCGCTCTTTTGTTGGTAAGGCTTTCTTTGGAAAAAATGTCATAATAATGTTTGACCGTTTCGGCTACCCCATAGCCGGTGATCATATCGGCAACCGTGTATTTCTTATCGCCGGCCGGGGTATATTTCGGATCTTCGATCACTTTGATCACGCCCAGCCTGAGCCGGCCGATCATATGTATCTTTTCGTTGTCGCGAGGCTTAAAATGACCGTTCACCACTCCTTCCTGCGGGTGCCACAGGCCATAGTTTTCTGTGATAGGGATCACTTCTTTAACCTCGTCCACGTTGAGATCCCCGCCGGTTCCGTAATAATTTTTTAGCAGCGGAATAACAGCTTTATACCAGCGGTGCAGCACCTCCTCTTTCCTCGGATCCCTGGGGTCGAAGTTGATGCCGGATTTGGCACCCCCGATATCAGGACCTGAAACCGTAAATTTGATCTCCATCGTTTTAGCCAGGGATTCCACCTCCTGGAGGTCAAGGCCTTTCCGCATCCGGGTGCCGCCACCCGCCGCGCCTCCCCTCAGGGAGTTGATCACAACCCATCCCTCCGCTTCGGTTTCCAGGTCGTTCCAATGGAAAACGATTTCCGGTTTCTGACTTTTATATTGCTGTAAAAGGTCGTTCATTATCGAGCTTAAAATATAGCCGGAAGAGGAACATCCGTAAATGCAAAACCCCACCGATCTTGAAAACGCAAAGGTAATAAAACTCGCAGAGTATTGAATATATATTATTGGCTTTACCACGCTTCCCGATGCCGGCGACAATACCTCGAACCGGAAAGGAATCCATGCATTTTTTTGCTATTTTTAGACCCTAAAAACCAAACCTATGTTGCCCGAATTATTACAAGCCCTCACGCCCTCGGTTTATGCGGACCTGGAGAAACTTCACCCCGAACAGATCGGGAAACATATCGTTTGCCACAGCGCCGAACTTCCGGATTGGACGAGCCTGGATATTGCCCTGGTGGGTATTAAAGATGACCGGGGAAATACCCGGAACCCCGGGGCCGCGGATGCTCCCGACAAGGTCAGGGAAGCCTTGTACCGACTTTATAAAGGATCATATGCCCTGAAGATCGGAGACCTGGGCGATATCCGGCCGGGATCCAGCCTCATGGATACCTATACGGCCGTTGCGGAAGTGACCGGCGAGCTGATCAAAAACAAGGTCGTTCCCATTCTTATCGGCGGATCCCACGACCTGACCTACGGACAGTACCTGGCTTATAAACCCCTGAATATCCTGGCGAATATGGTCAATATCGACGAAACGATCGATATCGGTGAAGAGGATACGGCGGTTAACGCCGATAACTTTTTATACCATATTTTCGCCCATCAGCCGAATTACCTGTTCGATTACAGCCATATCGGCTATCAAAGCTACCTGGTTTCCGATAAAGCGATCCTGGCCCTTGACAAGCTCAGGTTCGACTGCCACCGGCTCGGAAAGGTCAGGCAGATGATGGAAGAAGTCGAACCGGTCGTGCGGGATGCCCATTTATTGAGTTTTGACATCGGCTCCATCCGGCAGTCTGATGCACCCGGCCATGCCGAGGCCTCACCCAACGGCTTTTATGGAGAGGAAGCCTGCCAGATCACCCGCTATGCCGGCATGAGCGATAAGCTCACCTCCATCGGCTTTTATGAAATGAACCCGGTATATGACAATAACCAACAGACGATGAAATTGGTGGCACAAATGATCTGGTATTTTATCGATGGCTATTACAACCGCAAACATGATTATCCGATCCTGCACGAAAAGGAATACTTAAAGTATATCATCGATTTCGACGATAATGATTATGAGCTGGTGTTTTGTAAAAGCCGGAAAAGCGACCGCTGGTGGATCGAAGTGCCCCAGTTCAAAAACGGGGAAGTGAAAAACCGGCATTATGTTCCGTGCTCCTACCAGGATTATCAGCAAGCCAGCCAGGGTGAAGTACCGGAAAAGTGGCTTCGGGCTTATGAGAAGTTGAATTAACGTTTGTCTTTTTAATCAAATCAAACATCAAAAATCCTACATCGTACATCATAAATCATTGGAACGTATTGATTTATGATGTACGATTTATGGTGTGTGATTTAGGATTTGGTCAGACTGGATATAGATTAAGAAAAAATTATTCTTCCAACAACATTCCCACCATTTCCTCGAACTCCCGCTTGAATTGATCATAAGGCGCTCCGGTTGCCGGGCCGCTAAAGCCGGTATGGATCTTTCGGACGTTGCCTGCTTTATCGATGAAGATAGTGGTCGGGTAGGATAAAACATGATTCAGCATGGGGAGTTTTTTGACGGCTTCTTTTTTATTGGCCGGACCCGCGATCAGGAAATCATAGCCTGCCCGGTACTGATCCCTGAGCCGGGCAACATTACGACTGGCCTTTTTAAACGTTTTGGCCTTTTCGAAAGCCAGGGCGATGATCTTTAGGTCTCCGGTAGAATGTTCCCGGTAATAGTCCGCTAAAAATGCCGTTTCATCTTTGCAATTCGGACACCATGATCCCATGATCTGTACAATGACCACCTTATTCCGGTATTGATCATCCGAAAGGGAAACCATATTACTGTCGAGATCGGGAAAGCGGAAGGCAAGTCCATCATAACCATCTTTGATGTATGTCAGCTCATAGGGATCCGGTAACCGGGCCGAATCATTTCGTTGAGCCACCCAGGATTCTTCCCAGTGCTTGCCCGACCAGAATTTTCCCATCATGATAGATTCATTGGGAATAAGGGCGGTAAACAAGAATGCATGAGCGCCGTCGAAGCAGGAAAGAAACATGCTGTCGCCTTTTACCCGGCCTTCCAGGTAGCGGTAATCGCCTGTCGGGGTCAGGAAAGTTCCGGTCAGTGTGGCAGAATCCTGTTCAAACTCCCCGATCGCCAGGGTCGTATCGTTATCCATATCGACAAAAGTAACCGACCACCTGCCAGTAATATCTACCGCCGGCTCGAGCGGCTTACCGGCAAACCGCGATCCGCTGTCTTTTACGGCATAAAAAGGGATCCGGTAGTCATGGCCACGGGCTGAATTCTGCCAAAAACCGACCAATGAATCATGCCGGTAGGTGAGGTCAAAGTGGGAATCGAATACCGGCATCATGATGGTGAGATCATTATCCTTCCGTGTGATCTCCGGTACTTCGATGCTTTCTTCCCCGTTGCGGATAACCAGCGACAATTTTTCTCCTGCCGGCCGGAAATCCATCCAGAAAGGTAATGGACCGCCAGGGGTTGTTAAAACGGCTCTGAACCGGCCATCCAATGGTTTTTGCCGATCCGGTTGGCAGCCGGATATTAATATGCCTAACAAAAGCGTCAGGGAAAAAGGGTATTTCAGCATGATGTCAGGATTGAAATATGGCCGGGATGTCTTTAAAGATTGTGTCATTTTAGGGTTAGAATTGCGGTAAATCTGCGTTAAAATTGCGTCAAAACTGGTAATTTGTATTTCGGGGCCCGGAAAGCCCGGCCTCACAAAATTAGTATTATTCGATCAGTCCGGGCGCTTGCCCGGCTAAAATTCCCCATCCCGGCCAATAGACAGGCATATCACCGGATGACCTTGTTAATCCCTACATTTTAATATATTTGACAATCATATCTCTGTTATGAACAAACCACTTCGCACGATATTCATTTTGATCGGTATTGCTGTTTTGCTGGTTTTATTATGGTATATCCGCACGATCATCTCCTATGTATTGATCGCGGCGGTTTTATCGCTGATCGGTAGCCCGATCGTCAACCTGATCGATAAGATCCCCTTGAAATTCAAAATTCCCAGGGCCATCAGCGCATTGGTAACCATGGGACTAATGCTGCTGCTGTCGGTCAGTTTCCTGGGCGTATTCATTCCCCTGGTGGTAGAAGAGGCAAAGATCATTTCGAGTATCGATGTGAACCAGGTAACCCAAAGCCTGCAGGAGCCATTGAATGAAGTAGTGGCCCTGGTAGAGAAATATGATCTCACCGGGATGGAAAATATCAATGATCCCGCTTTTTGGGAAAGTAAGCTGGCCAACCTGATCAGTTTCACCCGGATCACCGATATATTCAGCGCGCTGATCGGAACACTGGGTAATATTTTTATTGCTATTTTTTCCATTGCTTTTATTTGCTTTTTCTTCCTGAAGGATGAAAAGATGCTGTACAATATTATATCGGCGCTGGCACCGGACAAGTACCTGGGTGGTACCAAAAATGTGATGGCCAATGCCAAGAAATTGTTGACCCGTTACTTTGTCGGCATATTGATCCAGGTTATCCTGATCACCACCTGTATTACGATCGGCCTAAGCATTTTAGGGATAAAAAATGCCCTGGTGATCGGTTTCTTTGCCGGTTTGATGAACGTCATACCCTATGTGGGCCCTTTGATCGGGATGACTTTCGGGGTTTTGGTCAGCATTTCAACGAATTTGCATCTTGATTTTTACGATGAAATGATCCCCCTGGGATTGAAGATCGCGACGACATTCCTGTCGGTTCAACTCATGGATAATTTTATCTTTCAGCCGCTGATCTTTTCCAATAGCGTTAATGCCCATCCACTGGAAATTTTCCTGGTGATCCTGATCGCGGGTACCCTGGCCGGAATTGCCGGAATGATCCTTGCTATTCCCGTATATGCATTTATCCGGATCATTGCCAAAGAGTTTTTATTCGAGTTCAAGATCGTTAAATCCCTGACCAAAGATATTTGAATCCTTAGCCAATCGAAGTAACCATGAGAATCCTAAAGAACATTTTCCTGCATTCGGTCCTGCTGATCACAGCCCTGTTGTTAATACGGTCCGTAACGAATCCGTCATTTTATCATTTAAGAAATATAATCAATCTGTTCAACCAATGAAGCTGCAAAAACACTGGATACTCGTCTTCCTGGCGGTATCGACCACCTTCTTGTCCGGCTACCGCAAAGGCGACAACTGGCAAAAAAAACTCAAAGGCTACCAATATGTCCCATCCGGCACGATGGTCTTTAACGGGGAAACCATAAGTGTGGCCGGTTTTTATATGGCCGAAACAGAGGTCACCAATGCTCAGTACCGGGCCTTTTTGAATGACCTGAAAGCACAAGGCAAGATGGATCTCTATGAAAAAGCCCGGGTAGATTCCGTCAGGTGGAATGATGCGGGCATCGAGGATGATTCCCTGATCAAGTATTATCACCGGCATCCTTCCTTCGACCAATACCCGGTGGTCAATATCAGCCGGGAGGGCGCCGAACTGTATTGCCAGTGGCTGACCGAACACCTTAGCAAGCAATTATCCGTTAAGCTCGATCCCTTCAGGCTTCCCTATGAAGTCGAATGGGTGAAAGCCGCAAGGGGAGGATTGAAAAGCAGCCCTTACCCATGGGGAGGGCCATACCTGCAAAACAAACAAGGTGATTTCCTTTGCCGGTTCAGGTATGTACCCCAGGCACATATTTACCAGGATAAAGAAACCGGAGAACTCCAGGTCCTGACGAAAGAGGAAAGAATGAAAGATCCCTTTTACCAGGTATCGGAATACAGGTTTCCGATCACCCCTGCAAAAGCCTACGCGCCGAATAATTACGGATTCTATAACATGTCCGGCAATGTGGCGGAGATGGTAGTGGAAAAAGGACGCACCAAAGGCGGGAGCTGGAACAATACGGCATATTACGTTAAGATCGATGCCGAGGATCCCTATGAAGGATTTAAAGAGGCCTCACCGTTTATCGGTTTCCGGCCGTGTATGACATTTCTCGGTCGTAAGCTTGTAAAACAGGAATAGGGGGGAAGTCTTAATTTAGCCGCGGATCTTCGGGATAATTGGATAACACCTCATAATTTCTGCCCATCTCTTTCAGCACCTTTTTCCATAATTGGTTGGTATTGGTATGAAATACGTTTTCCATGGTTGCTTTGGCAACGATCCAGGATTTCCATTTCAGCTCATCTTCCAACTGGCCGGTATCCCACCCGGAGTAGCCGATGAAAAAGCGGATATCATTTTTGGATATATGACGGGTCTCGATCAGTAACTTGAGTTTTTCAAAATCCCCGCCCCAATACAAGCCTTCAAAGATCTCCTGGCTATTGTCCAGTTCATCTCCCAGCCGGTGAATATAATGCAAGGTATCCGGTTGTACGGGGCCTCCCATGTAAAGCGGAGCTTCAAAATCCGGAAAATCGACCAAAGCATCGTTGATATTGGCATCCAGGGGCCGGTTTAAAACAAATCCGACAGATCCTTCTTCATCATGTTCCGTCAGCAAAACCACCGTCCGTTTAAAGCTGGGGTCCAGCAGAAAGGGTTCTGAGATCAGGAACTTGCCCTTTTCAGGGATACCTATTTTTATACTTAGGTCCATTTGGATCAGTTGTTCAATGCAAGGCCGGCCGGAGCTCCAGGGCATCCAGAATTGCTCCTTCCGCTTCTATCAATTGATCGAGCCGTTCATAAACGGCCGTTTCATCAAAATAGTTCAACGCCATCTTTACAAAGATATTGCCGTGTTTAGCCTCCGAAGTCCACAACATCTGGTAAAAAGATCTGAGCTCCTCATCTTGCAGGGCATCTTTCACCAGCTTAAATCTTTCCGCTCCCCTGCATTCGATAACAGAGGCCAGTAACAGACGATCCATGAAACGTTCTTCCCGGGTCGTCCGGCATAATTGTAAAAGATCGGCAACGTAAGGGTCCTTATCGATCTCATGTTTCAAGGGGAGCTTTCTTTTCTCCATGATCTTATACACCATTTCAAAATGCTCCAACTCCTCGATCGCCGTTTCGATAAGCTCGGGTATGATGGCTGTCCGGTCCGGATATTTGGCCACGAAACTCATAGCCATGGCAGATGCTTTTCGCTCGCAATTGGCATGATCCTGTAAAAAAGAATCAAAGTCTTCCATCACTGTTGCCACCCATTCCGGCCTGGAAGCAACCCTAAGATCAATTGCAAGTTTCATGCATATCTAATTGGTTCCTATTGCCTCATGAAATGATCCTTCCATCCTTTCAAACACCTCCCGCTGAGGGGTTCATTTCATTTCCGGCCAACCCGCTCATATAAACCATTACATCAATTGTAAATATAGGATTTATCACGAAAAATTGTGTATACTTCAATATTTTTTCAAGTAGTTTTGAAGGTCTGGATTTCCGTATTTTAAAAGTGCAAAGTTATGAACAGGCCAAATGCCTATGTAGCGGCGTTGAGGAACGAATATATTGCCGAGCCGCTCAATAAAGAAGAGGTTAGCCCGGATCCGATAGAACAATTCAAAAGATGGTTTGAAGAATCATTGGAAGCCAAAGTTACCGAGCCAACGGCCATGAACCTGTCTACCTGCACCAAAGACGGCCGGCCATCGGGAAGGATCGTGCTGTTGAAAGGGTTTGATGAAAAGGGCTTTGTTTTTTATACCAATTACGACAGCCGGAAAGGTAAAGACCTGAAAGATAATCCATTTGGGGCGCTAACCATTTTCTGGCCGGAATTGCACCGCCAGGTACGCATTGAAGGGCCGGTAAAAAAGATCAAGGGGAAAGAATCGGAAACCTACTTTGAAAGCCGTCCGAGGGAAAGCCAGATAGGGGCGCTGGCTTCCGCACAAAGTGATGTGATAACCGACCGGCAGGTACTGGAAAACAATTTTGAGAAATATACCCGGAAATATCAGGACCGATCCGTGCCCAGGCCCAAAAACTGGGGAGGATATGTATTGCAGCCGGTAGAGATCGAATTCTGGCAGGGCCGCCCCAACCGTTTACACGACCGGATCTTATATGAAGCCGGTGAAAACGGGGATTGGTCTTTGTGCCGCCTGGCGCCGTGATGGTGGGGCTTGCTTTTTCCTTGTTCGACATTCCAGGCGTAATTTCCATTAATCAATAATTGCCCATCAGCCAACCGAATACTTACCTTCAAAAACACGGGCTATTTGCTCCTCAAATTCCAGCTCCACCGGCCCATGATCTGGGGATCATTATTGTTATTCCCTGTTGCAACGAACCGAACTTAACCCAAACGCTCGATTCGCTCAGGGCCTGTACCAAAACGCCCGCTCCCGTAGAAGTGATCGTCGTGATCAATGCCGGAGAAGCATCGCCCCGCGGGGTCAAAGATCAAAATCTCCAAACCCTCGCTCAATTGGAACAATGGCAGCGAAAGAACATCGATGAGAGACTCAAATGTTTTGGCCTGTTGTTTAATGATATGCCTCAAAAGCATGCGGGAGTGGGTCTGGCCCGGAAAATCGGGATGGACGAGGCCGTAGCCCGCTTTGAAAGTATCGGGAATAACATGGGGGTGATCCTATGCCTGGATGCCGATTGCACGGTGGCACCGGATTACCTGAGCGCCGTGTATGATCGATTTTACACGGATCCGGATCTGAAAGCCGCGGCTATTCATTTTGAACATCCCTTATCGGGTCCGGAAGAGGATAAGGTTTACCAGGGCATTATCGCCTATGAGCTTTCCTTAAGGTATTACCGTCAAGGCCTGGTATACGCCGGATATCCCTTTTCCTTTCATACCATCGGATCCAGTATGGCCGTCCGCCATACCGTTTACCAGTCGGCAGGTGGCATGAACAGGAGAAAGGCGGGTGAGGATTTTTATTTTTTGCACAAGCTGATGCCCCTGGGAGGATTCGGACATATTACCGGTACGACAGTATTTCCTTCCCCCAGGAGCTCCGACCGCGTACCATTTGGCACCGGAAGGGCCATATCGAACTGGCTGGCCGGCAAAACCGGCATAAAGGCCTATCACTGGCAAACATTTGAAGACCTCAGGGCACTTCTTGACAACAGGGGATTATTTTATAAAATGAAGCATCCCAAAGCACTCGAACCCCGGCTGCCGGATTCGGTCAATCACTTTTTGGAAGAATCGGGATTTGAGGAAAAGCTATCGGAAATGCAGCGGAACAGCACCAGCGCCGGAACCTTCGGCAAAAGATGGTTTCAATGGTTCAACGGATTCCGGGTGTTGAAATATGTACATTTTTGCCGGGATAACTATTATCCCCTGACAGACCTTGAGCCTGCAGCCAATTATCTATTAAAGAAATCGAGCGAGGGAACAACTTCCGGAATATCCTTGCTGGAAGCTTATCGTAAGCTCGATAAAAGAGCCGAAATGCCAGGCGGAGCTTCCGGAATTATTTAGTTTTTTTCCCGGCAGTCTTCTTATTACCGGCCGGTTCTGCTTTTACAGCCCTTTTTAAACGGGAGTTGCCAAAGCTTCCGCGCCAGATCTTGCCTCTTTTGGATCTTCTGTCTCCTTTACCCATATCGGTTACCTTAAGATTTTATAATTGATGGAAAAAATGAATATAAACGGATCGTTTATAAAAACTATCCGACCCTAATATTTTGGAAGGGCAAAAATACGGAAAAGCTACTATAATGCAAAATACCGGGCGGCTTTGAAGTTTCCGGTAAGATTAAGGTGGGGACAAAAAAAAGCAAGGCGGTTTAAGGCCTTGCTTTCAAAAGCTATAATTCGTGTGTGGTTTAGCCGTTTACTTTGTCGGAAAATTCTTTTCCAGGCTTGAATTTAGCAACTGTTTTGGCAGAAATTTTGATTTCGGCGCCAGTTTGGGGGTTCCTTCCGGTTCTGGCAGCTCTTTTGGAGGAGGAGAAAGTTCCAAACCCAACTAATGTAACTTTGTTGCCTTTTTTGACGGCAGTCATAGTATTGTCAATGAAACTGTCCAATGCCTTTCCAGCTTGCGCTTTAGAAATATTTGCATTTTTGGCCATTGCTTCAATTAAATCTCCTTTGTTCATGTTTAAAAATTTTAAATGTTAAATAAAGATCTTTTGATGTAGATACAACTTCAATTTCGCTGTCACACCTGCAAATATAGGCCCTTGGCGAAAAAAAAACAAACGATTTATCACAAAATTATTAACATTTTGGCCAAATTTTATAAATAAAATATTTTCATACGCGTAATAATATGATAAATAATGAAATATAAATGCTACTTTTTGAATAAAAATAGTTGGTTTTTATCACTTTTTTGAATAAAGTGGTGTTAAAAGCAAACATTGGTGCGGTTTTCAGGTATTTATTAACAGCAATCCGGTAGATTTGACCGATCGCCTCCGCGATATTTCCTTCCCCTTTCATCCGGATCCCCCATCTGCTATCATATTTTTTTTGGTTGGCTGAGATCCGGGTCGTCGATACCCTCCCAATGTTCCCGGACAAAATCGTGCTCCAGGAATCGATTATGAGTATTGGTGAGCGCTCCTCTACCGTTTGGCATGTGTTAAAACAGGTACTTTAGAAAACTTTTAAAGCGGAATTACGTTTAAAGGGCCAGAATACCTTTGTGATCTGCCCTAAAGCATACCGGCGGAATCGGTATTATACAATAAATATAATACTCCCCTGCGAAATTCGAGCCCTTTAAATCCATATATTTGCATAGGAGTGGGAATAAAGTAGCACGATGAGACTGATCTATCCGATAATACTAATGTTAGCTGTTCTGGCGCTGGAAAGCTGTTCCACGAAGCGCGGATGTCCGGCAAGCCGGGATTATGAGCTTAGTAAACGGCAGATCAGGAAAAACAGGCGGCATAAACCCGATATGAAGCTCTTCTCGACCAAAACCATGAACCAGATGCGCCTGAAAGGCGATTAGCATCCACACCGGGCGCTGCAGCCCAAAGGCCTCAGGAGATCCGGCTCCAGTTGAACTGATGCCTGCTCTTGGATGATAGGTAAGCTTTCAAAGCCCGATGCCGTGATTGCTCCAGCTCAGGATCTTCTTCCAGCAGTTTCACCGCGATATCCCTTGCCAGTTGCAATATTTGCTGATCTTTGCCGAGGTCCGCAATCTTCAGATCCAACAACCCGCTTTGCCGGGTACCCTCCATATCCCCGGGGCCACGCAAGCGGAGGTCGGCTTCGGCGATCTCAAACCCGTCGGTGGTTTCCACCATGGTCCGTATCCGTTGTTTTCCTTCTGCGGAAAGCTTGTATCCGGTCATTAATATACAGAATGATTGGTCGGCGCCCCTGCCGACCCTTCCCCGGAGCTGATGCAATTGCGACAAACCAAACCTTTCGGCGCTTTCGATAACCATAACCGACGCATTCGGTACATTCACCCCTACCTCGATCACTGTCGTGGCCACCATAATATGGGTCTCTCCGCGGATGAAGCGCTGCATTTCAAATTCTTTGTCCTCGCTTTTCATCTTTCCGTGGACGATACTCACCTTATATTGGGGTAACGGAAACTCCCTGACGATACTTTCATAGCCATCCAACAGGTCTTTATAGTCCAGTTTTTCAGATTCCCGGATCAGCGGATAGACGATATAAACCTGCCTGCCCAGGCCGATCTGTTCCTTCAGGAAGCCGAACACCCTGATCCTGCTGCTATCCGTGCGGTGGACGGTTTGAACGGGTTTCCTTCCGGGTGGCATTTCGTCGATCACCGAAACATCCAAATCGCCATAGAGTGTCATGGCCAGGGTACGGGGGATGGGGGTTGCGGTCATGACCAGCACATGAGGCGGTTGAATATTTTTTTTCCAGAGCCTTGCCCGCTGGGCCACCCCAAAACGGTGCTGCTCGTCAATAATGACTATGCCCAGGTTCTTAAAGCGCACTTCTTCTTCGATCAGGGCGTGGGTTCCGATCAGCAGGTGGATCTCGCCGGCCATTAAGGCCGCTAATATTTCCTTTCTTTTTTTACCCTTTACCGAACTGGTCAACAGGGCTGTTATGAGGCCCAGCTCCTGAACAGCTTCCCGGATCGATTGATCATGCTGCTGGGCCAGGATCTCCGTTGGTACCATAATGGCCGCCTGGAATTGATTGTCGATGGCCATGAGCATACACATCAGCGCCACCACGGTTTTTCCGCTTCCTACATCTCCTTGCAATAAACGGTTCATTTGCTTGCCGGAATTCAGGTCTTTCCTGATCTCCTTTAATACTCTCTTTTGGGCCCCGGTTAATGGAAAGTCCAACTGCTCCTTGTAAAAGCGGTTAAACAGATCGCCGATCTCCGGAAAACGCAAACCTTTGAACCGTTTATGCCGCAGTGATTTTTGCTGGAGCAGCAGCAACTGAACAAAGAACAGCTCTTCGAATTTAAGTCTGAACTGCGCCAGTTTGAGCATTTGTTCATTCTCAGGGAAATGGATATTCATCAGGGCTTCGAACCGGGGGCTGAGATGCTGTTGTTCGATCACCCAGGGCGGAAGGTTTTCCGGAAGCTGGGGAGGGCTTAGTTGCTTCACGAGATTTTGCATGATCTTCATGATCCCCCTGCTGTCGAGGCCCTTGCTTTTTAATTTTTCCGTGGCCGGGTAAACCGGCTCCAATGGCATTGCTCCTGCGGGATTTTCAGGCGTATCGAAATCCAGCTCCGGGTGCGCCATATTGAGTTTTCCGTTATAATAGGTAGGCTTGCCGAATATGGTGTACCGTTGATTGGGTTTCAGGATCTTGGCGATCCATTGGATCCCTTTAAACCAAACCAGCTCGATGGTTCCGGTCTCATCCGCGAAAAGCGCTGTTAACCGTTTGACCCTGCCTTTCTTGATCAGGTCGACCTTTTGGATGATGCCGTTCAACTGGATATATTGCGTTCCGGGGATAATCTCACGGATCGTATAGATCCTGCTCTTGTCGACATAACGAAAGGGAAAATGCTGCAGGAGGTCCAACCAGGTGAAAATGCCGAGCTCCTTCTTCAAAACCTCCGACCGCTGCGGGCCAACACCTTTAAGGAACTCTATGGGCTTGTCCAGCAAGTATTGACCGGTATCTTGCATAAGGGGATCGTCAGTTTTCCTTGTTCCAGCTAAAGGTATTGATAAGCTTCCACATGTCTTCCTTCACAAAGTCGATTACCGGCGCCAGGGAATCGGCATTGGGCGTAGCTTTGAAATACAGCGCCCCGCGGAGAAAATGTTCGGTGCTATCGGTAATATAGAATTGAACGGAAGAAGCGGCGTTGCCCCCTACTTCGTAGATCAGACCGCCATATTGATGGGGCGTATGAATAACGGTTTCGTTGATATAATCGGCCTTAACGGTATGTTTGAAGGTGAGGGTGTGGGCATCTTCGATCAGTTTTGCCAATCCCTCTTCCGCATCGATCAACTTATGGCTCAGGTAAATGGTGCCGCCAAATCCGGGGAACAGGATATTCAGCCAGCAGGGGTCTTCGACCGGTTGTCCGAACAAAAGACTATCCCGGGATATGCTGGCATAAGAAGGATATTCGAATAGAAAGCCGCAGGCCTCGTGGGCATAGGTTTCGTATTTTTTTTCGGGAAAGTCGATCCTGAAATAGCCTTTTGGCCGGGGCGTATATACGGGATCACAGCCGGTTGATAGCAGGATTATTGTTAATACCGGGATCAGCAGGATGGTTGCCCCCTTAATCATTGACCTCAACAGCAGCATCGACCGAATGTACGGTAACTTTTACTTTTTTGATCCTGTTTTCGCCAACGGAAAGAACGGTAAACAGGAAATTATCGAATTTTATCACAGCGTCTTTTTGGGGGATCTCCCCGGACAATTCAAGGATCAGTCCCGCCAGGGAATCGGACTCACCTTTCACCTGGTCAAAATAATCCGGGTTCAGGGATAGCACCTTACAAATATCGTTCAGCAGGGTTTTACCTTCGAAAATGTAATTATTGTCGTCCTCTTTCGAATATTCGATCTCATTGAAGGCATCGAATTCATCCTTGATCTCGCCAATGATCTCTTCCATAATGTCTTCGAGGGTAACGAGACCTGCCGTACCGCCATATTCATCTACCGCAATGGCCATGTGGATCCTTTTGGTCTGGAATTCTTTCAGGAGATCGTCGATCTTTTTGGATTCGGGGATGTAAAAAGGAGGCCGCAAAAGCTCCTGCCATTGGAAGTCTTTATCCTTTTCCAGGTATTGCAGCAGATCCTTGGCATATAATATCCCCAGGATATTATCGAGGTTTTCTTCATACACCGGTATCCTGGAATAGCCTGATTTTTTGACGGTTTTTAATAGATCATGAAAGCCCACCTCCCGGTCGAATGCAATGATGTCGACCCTGGATCGCATGATCTGTTTAACAGCGATATTACCGAATTTTACGATCCCTTTCAGGATAACTTTTTCTTCTTCGGATGTTTTGTCATCCACGGCCAGGTCGATGGCATGATCTATTTCTTCGAGACTGACGCTTTGTACGTTTTGATGTTTTTCCAGTCGTTTTTCGATAACCCT